>NZ_JAFLRJ010000402.1 GCF_017315755.1 Streptomyces beijiangensis | reverse complement strand
AGAGCTGGGACGCCGAGCTGGTCGGGCGCGTCGGCGAGGCGCTCGGCCGGGAGAGCCGTCACCACGGTGTGGGCGTGCTCCTGGGCCCCGGGATCAACATCAAGCGCGACCCGCGCTGCGGACGTAACTTCGAGTACTACTCGGAGGACCCGCACCTGGCCGGCGGGAAGCAGGTCGCGGGAACGCTCGCGGCAAGACCGAGGTGGTCGGTCGCACCGGCCTGCTTGCGGACACCGTGCGGTCCGTCGGTCAGCAGCACGGACTGTGCCGGGCCGACCGCCTTGGTGGTCCAGAAGTCGGCGCCGCTGCCGAGTGCGGCCTTCTCCTCGACGGAGAGGCCGGTCAGGTCGGCGGCCTTGATGGGCTGTGACATGTTCTGCTCCTGTGTGACGGCGTAACTGCGTAACTGCGTAACGACGAGTCTGTTCGGCTTACTTGACGCCCTTGATGGGGAACACCGCGCAGGCGCCGAGCACGCTCAGCACGGCGGCGACGGGGAAGAGCCCGGCGTATCCGACGCCCACGACGATCGCTCCGGCGACGGCGGGCGCGACGGTCTGCGGAAGGGTGGCCGCGATGTTCACCACGCCGAGGTCCTTCGCCGCGCTCTCGGAGCTCGGCAGGACCTCGCTCATCAGCGCGGTGTCGACCGCCTGAAAGGCGCCGAAACCGAGACCCGAGACGACCGAGCACAGCATCACCCCGGTGACGGACGGCACCATCCAGGGGATGACGAGGCCGGCCGCGACGAGCACGGACGAGGCGAAGACGAACGGTTTGCGCCTGCCGATCCGGTCGGAGAGCGGGCCGCAGACGGCGATGGACACGAGGATCGCGGGGAGCCCGGCGACCGACACCAGCGGCGTCATGTCCGCCGCCTTGTCCTCGCTCATGCCGACGTAGTCCTGCAGCAGGTAGAGCATGTACCCGAAGACCGTGAAGTAGCCGGTGTAGAGCAGCAGCCGGCTGAGGAAGGCCCACGCGAAGTCGGGGTGGCGGCGCGGACTGATCCAGAACGAGCGGAGGAGTTCCAGCAGCCGGAACGGCTCGCGGGGGAGGCCGAGGCTGGAGGTGTCCGGGCTGAGGACCACGAGCACGGTGACGCCGATCAGCGCGAGACCCGCGAAGGCGAGGTACCCGGTGGAGAGGTGGTCGGAGAACTGCGAGGCCACACCGCTGCCCGCGAGGGCGCCGATCATGGTCGCGCCCCCGATGACCGAGGCGAACCTGCCGCGTGCCGCGCTGGGCACCCGGTCCGGCAGGACCGCGGTCAGCGGGGCCTGGACGAAGTTGTAGGCGATCTGGGCCGCCATCCACGCGAGNNGGGCGCCGGCCACCGGCTGGGCGATCATCGCGGCGAAGGCGCCGAGGGTCGCGACCAGCGCGAGGTTGGCGGCCTTGTGCTGCTCGTCCAGGGCTCCTACCTGGAGCGGCAGGAGGATCCCCGGCACGGCTCCGTACACGCTGTAGAGGCCGACCGTGGCGGGGGCCAGACAGTACAGAAGCCGACGGAGCGGACCGCTGATGCGGACTCTCGCGGCAGGGGAATCGCCGGTGGAATCGGCGAGGGGAGCCGTCGAAGGCACGGCAGGAGGTGACGTCGGCGTCATGGCGGGTGTCCCTGCTCTGATGGGGTGCGCGACTCTGCGCTCCCAAAACCGTACGACACACGGTATTCACACACAAGGGGTTCGTGTGCACCTTGTGAAGGGCCGGTCGGAGCGTTTAGTAGGGTCGCCGCATGGCTCGACGAGGCTCTTACGCAAAGGGCGTGGCAAAGCGCGAAGAGATCCTCGACACGGCACTCGAGGTGATCGCGCGGGACGGCTACAGCCGTGCGACGGTGCGCGAGCTGGCCAACTCCGTGGGACTGAGCCAGGCGGGCCTGCTGCACTACTTCGGTACGAAGGAGCAGCTCTTCGTCGAGATCCTGCGCCGCAGGGACGAGCGGGACCAGCGCGCGTACGGCGAGGCCGTGGGGGCGGCCGGAACCGCGGCCGACATCGCGGGGGCGTTCGTCCGGCTGGTGCGTCACAACGCCCAAGTGCCCGGATTCGTACAGCTCTTCACGCGCTTCTCGTCCGAGGCGTCCGAGGAGCAGCACCCCGCCCATGCGTTCTTCCGCGATCGCTACGCCGTC
>NZ_JAFLRJ010000401.1 GCF_017315755.1 Streptomyces beijiangensis | reverse complement strand
GCGCAGCGGGGGGCGGGGCCGCGCCGGCCGTGGCGCCCGGTGTCAGGCCGCCTCGGCGGCGGGCAGCGGCTCGGGCAGCGGCTCGGTGAGGTACTGCTGGACCGCGCGGCCGACGATACGGGCCAGATCCTGGTGACCGGCGCCCGCCAGGGCCGGGTCGTCGAGCAGGTAGCGGCTGTAGGCCAGGGCGAGCACCTGCGAGGCGGCCAGCGCGGCACGCAGTTCGGGCTGGTCGGGGCTGATCTCCTGGGCGATGGTGCCAAAGAGCGGGCCGATGAACGCGTCCTTGGTGAGGTCGGCGACCTCCCCGCTGTTCAGCGACGCGGACAGGCGGACCAGCGACTCCGCTGCGCTGGGGCCCTCCCAGAAGGCGAGCATGAACTTCACCAGGCGCCGTCCGACGCCGCCCGGCGTGCCGCGCAGCACCTCGGCGGCCAGTTCCCGCGGGTCGGTGCGCACCTGGACGGCTTGGAGGAGCAGTTTCTCCTTGGAGCCGAAGTAGTGGCGCACCAGGCTCGGGTCGACGCCCGCCCGTCGCGCGATGCTGCGCAGGCTGGCGCCGTGATAGCCCCGGTCGAATACCTCCTGCTGGGCCACCTCGATCAGCAGTTGACGTGTCGAGGGCATGGGCTGCCCGGGGGCCGTACTGGATTCCACTGCCTCACCTCTGATAGCTCAACTGGCCGCATTCTTCCATCTCCCCCCAGTGCCTTACGCCCTTTCCCTCCACAGTCGGTGAAACCACTGAAGCCGGTCGGGGCCCGTCACGCAAGGCTGACGCCCGGTCCCCGGGGCCGCACCGGGCCGGCGGGGACGCCGCAGGCCGCCCAACCACCCACGCGCCGCAACAACACGACAGGAGATGCTGTGGAATTCGGCTGGAATCCCGACCAGACCGCCGGGTACGAGAAGACGCTGGCCTCGGTGCGGGAGGCGTTGGGCACCCCGGCCCGTGACGCCGGCACCGTCTACCTGCGCACGGAGTGGAACACCCTGGGAGGCCTGGGGCTGCTGGGGCTGTGTGTGCCCACCCGCTACGGCGGATCGGGGCTGGGCGCCCTGGACACCGCCCACCACGTCGAGGCCTTCGGCCGTGCGTGCCCGGACACCGGGCTCGTTTTCGCCGCCGGCGCCCACCTGTTCGCCTGCACGGTGCCGATCCTGGAGTTCGGCGGGGAGGAACTCAAGGAACGCCTGCTGCCCGGCCTCTGCTCGGGGCGTCTGATCGCGGGCAACGCGATGACCGAGGCCGAGTCGGGCTCCGACGTCTCTCGTCTGACCGTGACCGCCCGCCAGGTGGCGGGCGGATACCTCCTTGACGGAGAGAAGACGTTCGTCAGCAACGGGCCGGCCGCCGACGTGTACGTGACCTATGCGACCACCGACCCGGCCGCCGGGCACCTGGGCGTCACCGGCTTCGTCGTGGAGCGCGGCACCGCCGGCCTGAGCGCCGGTGAGCCCTTCGAGAAACTCGGGCTGCACTCCTGCCCGGCCGGAACGGTCCGCTTCGAGAACTGCTTCGTGCCCGACGACCAGGTGCTGGGTTTCGCCGGCGGCGGCGGGGCGATCTTCCAGCACTCCATGGGCTGGGAGCGCGCCTGCCTCTTCGCGGGCTACCTCGGCCTGCTCGACCGGCTCATCGACCGGTGCGTCGAGCACGCCGCCGGCCGGCGCCAGTTCGGACAGCCCCTGGGCGCCTTCCAGGCGGTGGCGCACCGCATCGTCGAGATGAAACTGCGCACGGAGAGCGCACGGCTGCTGCTCTACCGGGCCTGCTGGGAAATGGACCAGGGCCACAGCTCCCCGCTGAGCATCGGCCTGTCGAAACTCGCCGTCTCGGAGGGCGCCGTGGCCGCCGCACTCGATGCGATCCAGATCTTCGGGGGCCGCGGATACCTGCAGGAGCACGGGATCGAGACCTTCCTGCGCGACACCGTGCCCAGCACGATCTTCTCCGGCACCTCGGACATCCAGCGGCTGCTCATCGCGAAGGAGCTCGGACTGTGAAACTGCACGCCCTGGTGACCGAGGCCGCCCGGCGCACCCCCGATGCGCTCGCCGTCGCGGCCGAGGACCACCACCTCTCCTACGCCCAACTCGACGCACTGGCCGACCGGTTCGCCGCGGCCCTGGCCGGGCGGGGCGTGCGGCCCGGCGACCGGGTCGTGCTGTGGGGCGGCAAGAGCGCCCTGGCCGTGGCCCTCATGCAGGGCGCGCTGCGCACCGGGGTGGTGTACGCGCCCGTCGCCGCCGCCAACCCCGCCGTGCGCGTGGCGCGCATCGCCGCCGACAGCGAAGCCGTCCTGGTGGTGGCCGACGAGACGGCGGGGGACGAGCCCGGCGCCCTGGGCGGGGCCGCTGTGATCACCCTGTCCGGCCTGCTGGCCGAGGCACCGCACGGGGTCGCTCCCGAGCCGTACGACAACGCCCCCGACGACCTGGCGTACATCCTCTACACCTCCGGATCGACCGGCACCCCCAAGGGGGTCTGCCTCAGCCACCGCAACGCCCTGTCCTTCGTCGACTGGGCGGTGCGGCTGCTCGACGTCCGGCCGCACGACCGGCTCTCCAACCACGCCCCCTTCAATTTCGACCTGTCGGTGTTCGACCTGTACGGCGCCTTCCGGGCCGGGGCCTCGGTGCACCTGATCCCGCCCGAGATGGCGTACGCACCGGCCCAGCTCGTGGAGTTCATCCGCGAGCGCCGCATCTCCGTGTGGTACTCGGTGCCCTCGGCGCTGGCCCTGATGATGCGCGAGGGCGGCCTGCTCGAGGGGCAGGCGCCCGCCGGGCTGCGCGCCTGTGTCTTCGCCGGCGAGCCCTTCGCGCTGCCCCAGGTGCAGGCGCTGCGCCGAAGCTGGCCCGGGGTGCGGCTGCTGAACTGGTACGGGCCCACCGAGACGAACGTGTGCACCTGCTACGAGGTCACACAGGGCGACCTGGAGCGGACGGGCGCCCTGCCCATCGGAAGCCCCGCCAGCGGCGACACGCTCACCTTGGCCACCGGCGACAAGGAGGGCGAGATCGTCGTGTCGGGGCCCTCGGTGATGCTCGGCTACTGGGGCTTCCCCCGCCACCGCGGCCCCTACCGCACGGGGGACCTCGGCCGGCTCGGCCCGGACGGCGAGCTGGAGTACGCCGGGCGCATCGACCACATGGTCAAGGTGCGCGGGCACCGCATCGAACTCGGCGAGATCGAGACGGTGCTCAGCGCCCACGAGGCGGTGGCGGATGCCGCCGTGGTGGTCGTGGGAGAGGGCCTGGAGGGGCAGCTGCACGCCACGGTCGTGGCCGCCGGCGACACGAGCCCGCGGCTGCTGGAGCTCAAACGGCACTGTGCGCGGAACCTCCCCACGTACATGATCTTCGACGTCCTGCATGTGCGCGACGCACTGCCCCTGACGCCGAACGGCAAGACCGACCGGCCCGCTCTGCTCGCCTCGATTCAAGGAGGAACCCTGTGACCGACATGCTGGAAGACGTGACACGGCCCGCGCTGGAGGGCATCGGATTCGCGGACTTCCGCGGCATCATGGGCTCGTTCGCGAGCGGCATCAGCGTGGTCACCACCCTGGACGACGACGACCGGCCGCACGGGCTGACCTGCTCGGCGGTGTGCAGCGTCTCCGCGGACCCGCCGTTGCTGCTGTCCTGCGTCAAGACCCCCAGCAGCACCCTGGACACGTTGCGCAAGCGCGGCAGGTTCGCGGTGAACTTCCTCGACTCGCAGGCCCGCGAGGTCTCCGACCTGTTCGCCAGCCGCAGCCAGGACAAGTTCACCGGCGTGCAGTGGCGGCCCGGCCAGGCGGCCGGCATGCCCGTGCTCGACCGCACCCTGGCCCACGCCGAATGCGAGGTGCACGACGTGATCAATGCCGGCGACCATGCCATCGTGCTGGGCCGGATGGTCGGCGGCGGAGCCGACGCCAGCCGCTTCCCGCTGGGTTACTGGCGCGGGAGTTACGTGCGGCTGTTCCGGATGACGGCCGCGGCGCGGGGCCCCGCGGGGTGTGGTCAGCCGCGCAGCAGCGGGACGGGCGTGCGGGCGTGGGGCAGCGGTGCGCGCGCCGCGCAGCTGCCCGGGGCCTGCTGGTGGTCGACGGGCGGGCAGCGGGGGTCCGAGGGGAGCAGGTCGACGTCGGGAATGGCCTTGCGGGTGACACCGGCCCGGGTGGTGGCGGTGAGTTCGGGCACCCGCCCGCTGACCATCGTGGAGAGCTCGCCGCGCAGGGTGTCCTCGGGGCTGCCGGCCTGCCCCCAGATGATGTACCGGTAGTTGATCTGTTCGTCGGGCACGGTCACGTACGACAGCCGCACGCCGGGTATTCGGTGGCGGGAGACCTCGGCGTTCTCATCGAGCGGGTCGAGGCCGCTGAGCACGGCGGTGGTGACGATCGGGTCGGCGGCGAGCAGACCGCGCGCGGAGGGACCTCCCTCGAGGGCGATGTGCACGGTGATGTCGCCGGGGCCGAGATAGCCGAGCTGGAAGGTCAGCTGATGCTGGCGGTGCTGGTCGTTCACCGGGATGAGGCAGCTGCGCAGCAGGAGCCCGTCGGGCTCGTAGAAGAGCGTGACCGCGCTCCCGCAGCCGAGACGTGATGTCGCCATGATCATCTCCAATGGTGTGAAGCCGCCCGGCGTGCCGGGACGGCACGTGGAGGCGTCGGGACTTGCAACTCCGTGGCGGTCGGGGGCCGGTGCTAGAGCGGCCTGTACTCCAGGACGTCCCAGCCGGCCAGCGAGGGCAGGGTGGAGACCAGCCCCTCGCACATGCGGCGGCTCGCGCGCTCCGCCGCGGTGAGGTCCTCGCCTTTGAGGAACAGCACCAGGGTGATCTCGTGGGCGTCGGCGTGCGCGCGCACATGCTCGAGGTGGTCCGCCGACGTGGCCCGCAGCCAGAGCATGTCGGCGATGACCGACGCCGTGTGGGACAGCGGGCGCGCGGAGCGGGGGGCTGCCAGCGCGGCACTGATGAGGTACACGATTTTCCCCTCTCGCCCGAAGGCCGGTGTACGGACGCCCCCTCCCCGCCGGCCGGGGCGGCCCGGGGACGGGGGGCTGCTGCGCGGGTGCGCCGGCGGGCCCGGCCGCCCGGGCCGGCGAACGGCTACCTGGCGACACCTCCCCGGCGAAAGAGACCGGGCCGGGCCGCCGGGCTTTCGGCCGCCTCGAGCGAACAGACCATTTTCAGTATTCGGTCAACTCCTCCCACTGTCACGCCCATTGATATGGCCACAACCTGCCTGTCCGCTGAATGACATGTCTGCGGCACCGAAAGATTCCTGTGCGAAAAGGCGAGAGGCGGCGCTCTCCGCACCTTTCGGGGCAGCCGCCCAAGGCGTCGCAGTATCAAGTGCCTTGCCCTTTCCCTGGAAATGTCATGACCAAATATTTGCCCGGTTGCGGGGCCCGGCACGATTGCCTGCGGACACCGGGAAAGCGGTGCGGTCATACGGGCCGGGGCCCGGTCAGAGCCAGCCGCGTTTCGCGGCGTTCACTCCCGCCTGGAACCGGCTGGCCGCCTCCAGACGCCCCATCAGATCGGCGGCCAGCCGCCGGACGGTCCGCGAGGACAGCCCCAGCCGGCGGCTGACCGTCTCATCGGTGTGGCCGTCCGCCAGGAGTTTCAGCAACTCCCGCTCGCGCGGCTGCAGGCCGTTGGCGTCGGGCCGGGGAAAGGTCTCCCAGGACGTGCCGGCACCCCAGAACTGCTCGAACAGGGCCCGGACGGCAGCCACGGCCCCCGGGCTGCGCAGTTCCAGGGCCCCCGCACGGCAGTTGCCGGGATCGGAGGGGACCAGGGCGCAGTCGCCGTCGAAGAGCGCCAGCCGGATGGGCAGCACCGGCACCGTGCGGACCTGCACGCCCAGCCCCTCCAGCGCGCGGACGCAGGCCCGCGTCGCCGCATCGCCGCGCACGTTGTCCTGGCGCACCTCCCGCACGGCCAGACCCCGCTCCGCGGCGATACGGGCCACCGGGGCACAGCGGCCGCCGTCGCCCGGCGCGTCCACCGCGCCGGGCTGCAGCGTCAGGCAGCTGACCCGGGCCGAGGAGGCGAGGTCCCCCAGGCGCCGGCGCAGCGCCTCCGGCCCGTCGTGACGGATGATCACTTCTGGTGCGTGGTCGGCGCTGGCACCGTACTGCGAGGCCAGCGCCTCCACCGCCGCGCGGGACGCCGCGATCTGGGACTGCTGGCGATGGCACTCCACCTCGGCCCGCACCAGGAGCGCGGTGAGGCCGATGTGCGGGCTGACGGGGCGTGCGCGCCCCGCCTCCCCCCGGCCGGGCTGCACCAGCCTGAGGTCGGCCAGCGCGTCCAGGGCCCGCCGGGTCCTTCCCTGCGACCAGGCGAGGTGCCCGGCCACGTGCGCGACGCCCCAGGCCGGGTTCTGCAGCATGGTGCGGTAGACGAGTTCGGCTTCTTGGTCCATCCCCAGCGCCTGCAGCACGCGTCCCTCGAATCGTTGCACCGTTGCCGGTGGGGTGCGGTAGATGAGCGCCGCCCGGTCCGCGCCGCCCGGCCGGGGGGCCCGACGGCTCCCCTGCCTCCCCGCGCGAGGGGACCGGCGGCGGCGCTCCCTTCAGCGAACAACACGATAGAAACAAACCAGCACGCAGGTATGCAACTGGCATCGGAAAGAGTGATGCCAGCCATGTCATGTGCACCACCCCGCGACCCCGCAGCGGATGCGGGCGGACCCCCCGCCGGCGTCCGGCCCGCCGGCGGCGCGGACGCCGGATGCGGCCCCGGGGGGCGGCGCGAGCCCCTGCGGGCCGCCCGCCGCGGGCGCGCCACGGCGTCAGGGCTCCGCGATGTCGGGGCGCCGGGGTGTCAGGAGACGGTCAGGCCCAGTTCCGCGGCTTCCTTCAGCACCTGCGCGCCGCGGCTCTCGGTCATGTCCAGCTTCGCCAGCGGACCGGGCAGCGCGATGGTGGGCAGCAGGTGTTGCAGCAGCACGGAAATGCGCCGCTCGACGTCCGCCCGGCCCGTCATGACCTGCGAGACCAGCTGGATCCCGGAGAACGATCCGACGAACATCTCGGCCACGTCGTCCAGGTCCACGTGCGGGTGCAGTTCGCCGTTGCGCTGCGCGTCCATCAGGCCCCGGCGGTTGTGCTCGAACCAGCCGACGAAGGGTTTGCGCTGGTCGAGCCCGTGGGCCCCCTGTTCCAGGGAGAGCCTGATGCTGCCCTGCAGCATCGGGTCGTGCCGCAGCCGGTGCACGAAGACCATCCCGGAGTCGACGAGCTCCTGGAGCTTGGTGGGCCGGGGGATGATCGGATAGCGGACCTCGGCCATCTGGCTGTCCAGGACCACCGCGGCCAGCTCCTCCTTCGACGCGAAGTAGTAGTAGAAGGCCCCCTTGGTCAGGCCGACTCTCGTATACACGTCGGAGATGGTGGCCCCGTCGAAACCATGCTCGGCGAAGACCGCACCCGCCGCCTCCACGATCAGCCGACGGGTCCGGATCGAACGCTCCTGCTGGCCCACGCGGCCCCTCCCTCATCCCTCCCCCGCGCCCCTCGGCGCTCCGGGGAGTCTTTCGCGTGATCGGATCTCATTGCAAATCATACCTGCAGGCACGTATCTTGTCGTGCTGGGGGTGGGGATCCCCACTCACAAACCTGTCATGTGTCCCAGAGGGGGAGACCATGTCTCAGAACGTGGCCACACATCGCGACAGAACCACCACCGCCGTGTCCGACGCGCCGGAGCCCGGGGGGGCGGGCGCCGCCCGGATCCAGGCAGCGGCAGCCGTCAAGGAGTTCGTCCACCGCGCGGCGGCCGACGACGTCCTGCTCACCGGCTGGCAGCGGCAGGACGCCACCCGCTTCACGCTGGACGCCTCGTGGCCGGCCGGCCACCGCTTCTACGCCGCCCTGCACGGCCGGCACGCGCCGACCCTGATCGCCGAGACGCTCCGCCAGGCCGCCATGCTGCTGGCCCACACCGAGTTCGCCGTCCCGGTGGGGCACGCGTTCTTGATGTGGGACCTGAACTACACCGCCCATCCCGAACTGCTGCGCACCGGCCCGGGCAACCTGCCCCTGAAGCTGGACTTCACGTGTTCGAAGATACGCCGCCGCGGTGTCCAACTGGCCTCCATGACCTGCCAGTTGACCATCCGCCGCGCCGGCGAGGTCATCGCGACCGGCGGCGGCAGCCTGACCTGCACCACCCCCGCCGCATACCGGCGCCTGCGCCAGGGCCGCCTCGCCGCCCGGCCGCCGGCCCCCGGCGCCGCGGTACCGCCCCAGACGGTCAACCGGACCGGCACCACCGACGTCGTCCTGGGACCCGCCCCCGGCCGGCTGCGCTGGCAGCTGCGCGCCGATCCCGCCCACCGCACCATGTTCGACCACACAGGCGACCACATCCCCGGCATGGTGCTGCTGGAAGCCGCCCACCAGGCCGCCTACGCCACCGCGTCCGGCGACTTCTACCCGACCTCGGTCACCATCAGCTACAACCGCTACGCGGAATTCGACACGCCGTGCTGGATCCAGGCCCGGACCGTGCCCGCCCCGACCCCGGGCGCACTCGCCGTCCTGGTCACCTGCCTACAAGACGACCAGCGCGTCTTCAACGCACTGCTCGAGGGAATCCCCGGCCGCCCCAGGCCCCTCGGCGCCGAACCCCGGTAACCACCGCACCCACCGCGGCCGCCCGCAGCGACCCGCCACCGGCGCCACGCGGGGCCGCCCCGCACCCGCCGGATGCGCCCGCACCCTCCCCCGCGCACACGGTGTCCCACCAC
>NZ_JAFLRJ010000400.1 GCF_017315755.1 Streptomyces beijiangensis | reverse complement strand
CGTCGTCGCCACCGCGGGCACCACCGACACCGGCCAGATCGACCCGATCCCCGAGATCGCCGACCTCTGCGAAACCCACGGCGCCGAACTCCACATCGACGCCGCATACGGCGGCCCGCTCCTCTTCAGCCCCGCACACCGCACCAAACTCACCGGCATCGAGCGCGCCCACTCCGTCACCCTCGACCTCCACAAACTCGGCTGGCAGCCCGCCGCCGCAGGGCTCATCGCCGTCGCGGACCCCACCCGCCTGCACGCCCTCAACCACACCGCCGACTACCTCAACGCGGACGACGACACCGAAGCCGGCCTCCCCGACCTCCTCGGCCGCTCCCTCCGTACCACCAGACGCCCCGACGTCCTCAAGATCGCCGTCACCCTCCGCGCGCTGGGCCGCGACGGCCTCGCCCACCTCGTCGACCGCACCTGCGCCCTCGCCGCCGAACTCGCCGCGCTCCTCCACGCGCACCCCGCATTCGAGCTCTACGCGCACCCCACCATCTCCACCGTCCTCTTCCGCCCCACCACCGCGGACGACGACACCCTCGCCGCCCTCCGACGCACCCTCCTCACCGAGGGCCGCGCCGTACTCGGCCGCGCCCGCACCGCCGACGGCCGCCTCTGGCTCAAGGCCACCCTCCTCAACCCCCACGCCACCACCGGCGACCTCCACGCACTGCTCGAACTCCTGGAAGGCAGCACACCCCGATGACCGCCAAGGAGAATCCCGAAGACCAGCCCCACGACCTGGTGGGCATCGGCATCGGCCCCTTCAACCTCTCCCTCGCCGCCCTCGCCGACGGCGTACACGGCGGCATCGCCGCCGCCTTCTACGAACAGCGCCCCGCCTTCCACTGGCACCCCGGCCTCCTCATCGAGGGCGCCACCCTCCAAGTCCCCTTCCTCGCCGACCTGGTGACCCTCGCCGACCCCGCCAGCCCCTGGAGCTTCCTCAACTACCTCAAGGCCCGCGAGCGCCTCTTCCCCTTCTACTTCGCCGAGCGCTTCCACATCCACCGCACCGAATACGACGCCTACTGCCGCTGGGTCAGCGAGAACCTCACCGGCCTCCACTTCGGCCACCAGGTCGACGCCGTCCGCTGGAACCCCGAACGCGCCCTGTTCGAGGTCGACTTCACCCAGCTCGACGCCGAAGGCGAAGCCGAAGCCCTGGGCCGCTCCTACACCCGCAACCTCGTCCTCGGCGTCGGCACCGAGCCGTACATCCCCGAACCCCTCAAGCCCCTCGCCGAAGCACCCACCGTGCCCGTCATCCACGCCGCGGACTACCTCAAGAACCGCACGCGCCTCCTCGGAGCCGAACACATCACCGTCATCGGCTCAGGACAGTCCGGCGCCGAAGTCTTCCTCGACCTGCTCCGCGCCCGCCCCGCAGGCCGCGAACGACTCACCTGGCTCTCCCGCACCGACGCGTTCGCCCCCATGGAGTACTCCAAGCTCGGCCTGGAACACTTCACCCCCGACTACACGCGCTACTTCCACCAACTCCCCGAAGGCGTACGCGACAAGCTCGGCCCCCAGCAGTGGCAACTCCACAAGGGCATCGACGCCGACACCATCGCCGCCATCCACGACGAGCTCTACCGCCGCACCCAGCACGGCGGCTGGCCCGACGCCACCCTCACCCCCGGCGTCTCCGTACGCACCGCGGGCCGCGTCGGCGCCACCAAGGTCGAACTCCACCTGGAGCACATCCAGCAGTCCACCCGCTCCCGCCTCACCACCGACGCCGTCGTCCTGGCCACCGGCTACCGCGAACGCTCCGTCGACGGCATGCTCGCGGGCATCGACCCGTACATCCGCCGCGACTCCTCCGAACGCCCCCGCATCGACGCGAACTACCGCCTGGTCCTCGACGCCTCCGTCACCGGTTCGGTGTACGTACAGAACGCGGAACGCCACACCCACGGCGTCGGCGCCCCCGACCTCGGCCTCGCCGCCTGGCGCAGCGCCACCATCCTCAACGCCCTCACCGGCAGGGAGCCCTACCCGCTCCCCAGGCGCACCGCGTTCACCAGCTTCGGCCTCGACCGCGAGAAGGCCCTGCCGCCCCAGCGCCACCAGGACCTGGTCCCACTCGCCGAGCGGACATGAATAAAGGGGCCTGCCCGGAACCACCGGACAGGCCCCCACGTACCCGCTAGAAGACCGGCACGCCGTCCCGCGTCAGCTTCCAGTCCACCGAGGCGAACGCCGCCGCGTCGACCGAACCCTTCGCCTTCACCCACGAGATGATCGTGTTACGGATCTCCTCGGAGTTGGCCCACAGCTGCTTCGCACCCGGGACGTGCGGGAAGTTCCCGCCACCGCTGGCCCGGTAGTTGTTCACCGCCAGCACGAACTGCGCCGCCGGGTCGATCGCCTTCCCCTCGAACGACAGACCCACGATCCGCGCACCCGCCGCCTTCGCGACATCGATCTCGTACGTCAGCCCGGAGACCGCGTCGTAGTTGTAGTCCGGGGTGTTGTCGGCGTTCGTCAGCTTCGACGTGTCCACCACGCCACCCGCCGGCGTCTGCACGTAATACCGCGCCGAGAACTCCAGATAGTCCTTCAGCTGAGCACCCGTCAGGAGCCGTGCCTCCAGGGTGTTCTCGAACGGGTAGAGACCCGCCGCGTCCTTGATCGTCACACTGCCCGCAGGGATCTGCGCGGTGCGCGAGAAACACGACGCCTGCGAGAGCACCGGCAGCGCCGCGTACTCGCCACCCGCCAGAGCCGCCTTCACCGTCTCCGCCTGGACGACATTGATCAGATCGATGATCGGCTCGTCCTTCCAGGCCGCCTCGGCGGTCGTCATCGCCGTCGTCGACGTACCGATGACCTGGTTGACGTACGCCACGACCTTCTTGTGCTCGTCGACCAGCAGCTTGGTGATCTTCGGGTCCTCGGCCACGGTGTTGGAGTTCAGCACCTGCGCACCGACCTTCTCCACCGTCCAACGGCCCTTGGCCCACACCAGGTCGAAGTCGAACAGCGTCAGCCGCTGCCCCCACTTCAGCGGCTCCGACAGCACGACCTGCTTGCCCGTCGCCTTGTTCTCGACGAAGTACTCGGGAATCTCCGTGTGCGCGTGCCCCACAAGAATCGCGTCGATGCCCGGCACCTGCTCGGCCACCAGACCCGCCGCGTTCTCGATGTACGGCAGCTGGTCCCCGTACGAGGAAGTGCCGCTCGACCCCGAGTGCGCGGAGACGATCACCACGTCCGCACCCATGGACCGCAGCTTCGGCACCCACTTCGCCGCCTGCTCCTCAAGGCCAGGGAACACCATCTTCCCGCTCACATTGGCCTTGTCCCAGATCGCGATGCCCGGGTTCGTCAGCCCGAGGACCGCGACCTTCACATCCGGGCCGTGCGGGGTGCGGACCCTCTTGATGAGGTACGGGGCGAACGCCGGCTTCAGCGTCTTCGCGTCCAGCGCGTTCGCACCGAGCAGCGGGAAATCACACTGCTCCTCGAACTTCCGCAGCACCGGGATGCCGTAGTTGAACTCGTGGTTGCCGAGCGCCGCCGCGTCGTACCCGATCGCGTTCATCGCCTGCGCCATCGGGTGCACCGGACCGTGCTTCGCCGTGATCGGGTCGACCTTGGCGTAGTAGTACGAGAGCTGCGTGCCCTGGATCGTGTCACCCGCGTCGATCATCAGGGTGTTGCGGCGACCCTTCTCCTTGCGGATCTGGTCCACCAGCGTGGAGATCTTCGCCAGGCCGACGTCGTTGTGGGCCTTGTCGTCGAACTCCTTGTCCGTGAAGTAGTCCCAGTTGAAGACATTCCCGTGCAGATCGGTGGTGCCCATCACGGTGAAGGAGTACCGCTTCGGCGGACGCCCGTGGCCGTGCCCGTGCGCCTCGGCCGGCACAGCCGTACCCCCTGCGATTGCCGCACCCGCACCCACAGCGGCCGACGTACCCAGGAACGTCCTACGATCAAGCGGCATTTTGCCCCCTCTTGAGTGGCTCTTGAACTGAACAACGCGCGTAGATAACGCGCGTAGATTCTGACCCAGCAGCCCCACACGGCAACACCCCTGACAGGTTTCGATCTGATGACTGCCAGTTGTCCTACCCGGGTGCGAAGGTGGACGCATGGCCGGAACCCCAGAAATCCCCCTCGTCAGCGTCCGCGGCGAAGCCACTCTCGAGGTCGACCCCGAGATCGCCACCCTCACCATCACCGTCGGCGCCCGCGGCAAAGACCGCCGCACGGCACTCGAAGACCTCACCCGGCGCAACAGCGCCGTCCTCGAACTCACCAAGGGATACGGGGAAGCCGTCGAAAAACTGGAATCCGGGTCCTTCTCCATCAGCCCCGAACTCAGCACCCACGGCCGCGGCGAACGCATCCGCGCCTACCACGGCCGCGTCCACATCACCGCCGTCCTCAGCGACTTCACCGCCCTCGGCGAACTCACCACCCGCCTCGCCGACCTCGAACTCACCCGCGTCGACGGCCCCTGGTGGTCCCTGCGCCCCACCTCACCCGCCCACGGCGACGCCCGCCGCCAAGCAGTGAAGGAAGCCGTCACCCGGGCCCGCGAATACGCCCAGGCGCTCGGCTCCGACCTCGCCGCCCTCCTCGAACTCGCCGACCAGGGAGCCGAACGCACCTCGTCCATGGCCATGGCCCCCGCCGGCTTCGCCCACAAGGGCTACGGCGGAGCAGCCGAGGACACCTCGGCACCCGCCCTCGACCTCGAACCACAACGCCAGACCGTCTACGCCCAGGTCACCGCACGCTTCACGATGACCCCGCCCAAACTCTGACCAGAACCCGCCCCTGAATGCTCATCAGAGCACCCCCGCGCACAATTCAACACTTGTCAATAACCTTTCACGCAAAGGTTGTTGAGTAGTCATGCGCAGCCAATTACCTACCCACCGGTAAGCCCTAGGCTCGAACCATGCGCCGAGCAAAGATCGTCTGTACCCTGGGCCCCGCCACCGACACATACGACCAGATCAAGGCACTGGTCGAAGCCGGAATGGACATCGCCCGCTTCAACCTCAGCCACGGTACTTACGCTGAGCACGAGGAGCGCTACCAGCGCGTCCGTAAAGCCTCCGACGAAACCGGCCGCAGCGTCGGAATCCTCGCCGACCTTCAAGGCCCGAAGATCCGGCTCGGACGCTTCGCCGAAGGCCCCGTACTCCTTGAACGCGGCGACGCCTTCACCATCACCGTCGAACCCGACGCCCAAGGCGACCGCCACAGCTGCGGCACCACGTACGAAGGCCTCCACAACGACGTCACCGCAGGCGAACTCATCCTCGTCGACGACGGCAAAGTCGCCCTCGAAGTCACCTCCGTCGACGGACCCCGCGTCCACACCACCGTCGTCGAAGGCGGCATGGTCTCCGACCACAAAGGCCTCAACCTCCCCGGCGTAGCCGTCTCCGTCCCCGCCCTCTCCGAAAAGGACATCGACGACCTGCGCTGGGCGCTGCGCATCGGAGCCGACATCATCGCCCTCTCCTTCGTACGCAGCGGACGCGACATCGAAGACGTCCACCGCATCATGAAAGAAGAAGGCCGCCACCTCCCCGTCATCGCCAAGGTCGAAAAGCCCCAGGCGGTCGAGAACATCGAAGACATCGTCGCCGCATTCGACGGCATCATGGTCGCCCGAGGCGACCTCGGCGTCGAAATGCCCCTCGAACACGTCCCGATCGTTCAGAAGCGCGCCATCAAACTCGCCAAGCGCAATGCCAAGCCGGTCATCGTCGCCACCCAAATGCTCGAATCGATGATCGAAAACAGCCGCCCCACCCGCGCCGAAGCAAGCGACGTCGCCAACGCCGTCATCGACGGCACAGACGCCGTGATGCTCTCCGGCGAAACCAGCGTCGGCAAATACCCCATCGAAACGGTCCGCACCATGGGCCGCATCGTAGAAGCGGCAGAAGAAGACGTCCTCGCCAAGGGCCTGCCCCCGCTCACCGACCGCAACAAGCCCCGCACCCAAGGCGGAGCAGTAGCCCGCGCAGCCGCCGAAATGGGCGACTTCCTCGGCGCCAAATTCCTCGTCGCCTTCACCCAGTCCGGCGACACCGTCAAACGCCTCTCCCGCTACCGCTCACCCATCCCGCTCCTCGCCTTCACCCCCGACCCCGCCACCCGCTCCCAGCTCAACCTCACCTGGGGCGTCGAAACCCTCCTCGGCCCCCGCGTCGAATCCACCGACGAAATGGTCGCCCAGGTCGACGAACTCCTCCTGAAGTACGGCCACTGCCAGAAGGGCGACGTCGTCGTCATCACCGCAGGCTCCCCGCCCGGCGTCGCAGGATCCACCAACATGGTCCGCGTACACCACATCGGAGAAGACGACAGCCCCAAGTAACCCCAGCACCCCGCACCACAGACGGGGAGGAGCCCCTCCCCGTCTGCGCCCGCGCATCCGCCCTACGGCGTGACGATCGCGAAATTCGGATCCGGCTTCTCCACCACAGCCAACATCCGCTGCAACAACGACACATCACCGGCGACCTTGATGTCCCCGAGCCCATTGCCACCCAGCAACGACAGCAACTGCGGCTTGGTCATCGTCAACGTCACACCGGCAGAAGGATCCGCCACCGCATCACTGCGGTACGTCAACACCCCGTTCTGCAGCGTCAGATGCCAGATCTTCCCCAACGCAGGGAAACTCCAGTCCATCACGACCTTCAGATCCCAGGCCTTCGGACCATTGATCTTGATCGCCACCGAGTCGATCAACTGATCCACCGTCAGCGCCATCAGCATCGTCGGACTGCTCGTACTCGTCGAGACAGGCTTCACACCCTCGGTCAACTCCATCGCACCCGCCAGATAGAAGTTGCGCCACACCGCGTTCTCCGTCGCCTGCCCCAGCCGCGTGTACACCTTCGCCAACTCCGACTTGGCCCGCGTGTACGAGGGATCCGCGAACACCACATGGTTCAACAACGTTGCGGCGAACCGAAGATCACCCTCGTGCACACACTGCAACGCCCGCGCCACCGTCGCCCCGCGTCCACCGATCGCCCGTACGTACCGCTTCGACTCCTCCACCGGCGGGTGCTCCCACAGATGCGCCGGATTGGCATCGAACCAGCCCATGTACCGCTGATAGATCCCCTTCACATTGTGCGACAGCGACCCGTAGTACCCACGGTTCGCCCACCCCTCCAGCGCCGGCGGCAATGTGATCTCCTCGGCGATCTCCGCGCCCGTCATCCCGAGGTTCATCATCCGCAGCGTCTGATCGTGCATGTACGCGTACAGATCCCGCTGCTGCGTCAGCAGAGACGTGATCTCCGCACCGCCCCACGTCGGCCAGTGGTGCGAGGCGAACGCCACGTCGACCCGGCCGTCGAAGCGCTCGATCGACTCGTTGAGATAGTGCGACCACTCGCGGGCGTCCCGCACCTCGGCGCCGCGCAACGTGATGATGTTGTGCATGGTGTGCGTCGCGTTCTCCGCCATGCACACCGCACGCAGATCCGGGAACAGGAAGTTCATCTCCGCCGGAGCCTCGGTGCCCGGCGTCATCTGGAACTCGATCCGCACGCCGTCGAACGTCTCCACCTGACCGGTGGCGCTGATGCTCTTCGTCGGCGCGATCAGCCCCACCGTGCCGACCGACACGGTCTGCCCGAGACCGCAACCGATCTGCCCCGCAGCCGACTTGGGCAGCTGGGCGCCGTACATGTACGAGGCGCGACGCGTCATCGCCGTTCCCGCGTACACGTTCTCCGACACGGCGTGGTCCAGGAACCCGTCCGGCGCGATCACCGGCACATCGCCCGCACCGTTGGGCAGCACGCCGAAGGCGCCGCCGAAGTGGTCCGCGTGCGGGTGTGTGTAGATCAGCGCGGTGACCTTTTTGTCGCCCCGGTTGTCGCGGTACAGCTTCAGCGCGGCGGCGGCTGTCTCGGCGGAGATCAGCGGGTCGATGACGATGATGCCGGTGTCGCCCTCGACGATCGTCATGTTCGAGAGGTCGAGCCCGCGGACCTGATAGATCCGGTCGGTGACCTTGTACAGCCCCTGCTTGGAGGCGAGTTGCGACTGCCGCCACAGACTCTTGTTCGCGGTCTTCGGCGCGTCCCCCTTGAGGAAGCTGTACGCGTCATTGTCCCAGACCACCTTGCCGGCGGCGTTCTTCACGACGCCGGGGGTGAGGGCGGCGATGAAGCCCTTGTCGGCGTTGGTGAAGTCGGTGGTGTCGTCGTAGTTCAAGGAGTCCCCATCGGTCGCGCTCTCTGTACCGTCGGCAGCCGTGCCGTGGGGTCTCCCGGCGGCGAAGGCCTCCGGGCTGACGGCGACGGCCGCGGCGGCGGCTCCTGCGGCGGCGGTGACGAAGCCACGGCGGTTGATGGGGCTCATGCGTACCTCTTCGGACGATGATCACGACACGGATGACAGTGAACGTCGCAGTGCGGGTACGGATGGGTCAAGGTTTCCAGGGAGAATTGGTGACCATCCCTGGTGGGGTGGTGGGGTGTTGTGACGTGTCACATTGCCCGGTCAGTACTTGGGTCCCACGTGTAGGTCCATCAGCGCGACGGACTCGCGGCGGGCGACAGAGATGTTGTACGGCTTCCCGTACCGGGTGCAGGGCTTCCACTGGATGCCGAGCTTGTCGAGGGTGTCCGTGTAGAGCTTCAGGATGTCGACGGAGACGTTGGTGAACCAGTAGCGGGGGTATTCGTACCGCTTGCGTTCGCCGCCCACGATGCGGGTGGTCCAGTTCATGTTCCGGCACCCGTCGGAGTGGACGAGCCCGCGGATGAAGCCCCAGGGGTGCGCGTCCACGATGTCCTGCTGCCACGGTTCGAGGACGATGGGGCGCTCGTGCTTTCTCCCTGGACCGTGCTGAGGGAACAGGCAGTACAGGTGTTTCGAGTAGACCTTGATGTTGTGGCAGCCCGTCTTGCGGACCCGGCACGTGGCGTTCTCCGGGAGTACCGCGCGCATTGCCGACTCGGCCTCGTCCTGGATGCCGGGCCATGAATCGTCGAGGGTGATCATGAGGCTGGGTGAACGGTGCTGGGAGTACAGGCTTATGTGCCCGTCGCCCAGGTAGAGGCCCAGCAGGTATGCGTAGGCACGCTCGTCGAACGCGACGCCGTCGCATCGTGGACATCTCGGATTGTGCCTCCCGGGGCACTCGCCGCGCTTGGATCGTTCCACGTGCAGCCAGTAGCCGACGGTTCCTGTAGGCACGTTCAGCTCGCGTGCGACGTCGGCATTCTTAGCCCCGTCGCGTAGCAGGGCGAGGGCTCTCTGGCGCACCTCTGAGCCGTGAAAGTTCATACGTCAACGGTGCGTGTTGGCCGCATCCCACAAGGTGAGATCGCCAGAGTGTGACTCTGCACACATTCAAGGGGTACCGGGTGCGGGAATCGAACCCGCAAGCCCTTTCAGGCAGAGGTGTTTGAGACCTCCGTGTTTACCATTTCACCAACCCGGCTCGGTGCTGATCGGAAGTGTACCGGGTCACTGTGCGCCCCCGCCTCTAGGTAGGCTCATGGGGCAGCGCATGCCCCGCAACGAGGAGTCCCCGTGACCGCCCCCGAGTCGCCCCAGCCCGTCGCCGACGACGATGACAAGTCGCACGTCCCGCCGCTGACGACCCGTGTCGTCATCGCCGAGGACGAGGCCCTCATCCGCCTCGACCTCAAAGAGATGCTCGAAGAAGAGGGCTACGCGGTCGTCGGTGAGGCCGGTGACGGCCAGACCGCCGTCGAGCTCGCCCGGGAGCACAAGCCCGACCTCGTCATCCTCGACGTGAAGATGCCCATCCTGGACGGGATCTCCGCCGCCGAGAAGATCACGGAGGAGTCCATCGCCCCCGTGCTGATGCTCACCGCGTTCTCGCAGCGCGACCTCGTGGAGCGGGCGCGGGACGCCGGGGCGATGGCGTACCTCGTGAAGCCCTTCTCCAAGAGCGACGTCGTGCCCGCCATCGAGATGGCGGTGTCGCGGTTCTCGGAGCTGAAGGCGCTGGAGACCGAGGTCGCGGACCTCACGCTTCGCCTGGAGACGCGCAAGCTCGTGGACCGGGCGAAGTCGATCCTGCAGACGCAGTACGGACTGACCGAGCCGGCCGCGTTCCGCTGGATCCAGAAGACGTCGATGGACCGGCGCCTCTCGATGCAGCAGGTCGCCGAGGCGGTCATCGAGGACGCCGAGGAGAAGAAGGCCGCGAAGGGCGAGTAGGCAAGGCGAAGGGCCCGCACCGTGTGACACGGTGCGGGCCCTTCGGCGTACCGGAGGAGGGTCAGTCCTCGCCGAGGTACGCCTTGCGGACGGACTCGTCGTGCAGCAGGTCCTGGCCGGTGCCGGTGAGGGAGATCTTGCCGATCTCCATCACGTAACCGTGGTCGGCGAGCGACAGCGCCGCCTGGGCGTTCTGCTCGACGAGGAGGATCGTCGTGCCCTGGGCCTTGAGCTCGACGATGGTCTGCATGATCTTCTGCATCATGATCGGGGAGAGTCCCATGGAGGGCTCGTCGAGCATGAGCAGCTTGGGCTGGGACATCAGGGCGCGGCCCATGGCGAGCATCTGCTGCTCGCCGCCGGAGAGGGTGCCCGAGGCCTGCTTCCTGCGTTCCCCGAGGATGGGGAAGAGGTCGTAGGCGCGCTGGATGTCCTTGGCGATGGCCGCTTTGTCGGTGCGGAGGAACGCGCCGAGCTGGAGGTTTTCCGCGATGGTCAGGCGCGGGAAGATGTGCCTGCCTTCGGGGGAGTGGGCGAGACCGAGCGCGACGATCTTGTGGGCGGGGATGCCGGTGAGCGGTTTGCCCTCGAAGGTGATCTTGCCGCTGGTGGGCTTGAGGAGGCCTGAGAGGGTGCGCAGGGTGGTGGTCTTGCCTGCGCCGTTGGTGCCGATGAGGGTGACGACCTGGCCGGCTTCGACGGTGAAGGAGATGCCCTTTACGGCTTCGATCTTGCCGTAGGCGACCCGGAGGTCCTCGACTTCGAGGAGAGCGGTCACTTGGTGTCTCCTTCGGTGCTGGTGGTGCTCTGCGCTGCTTCGGCGGCTTCGACGTCGGCGAGTGCGCTGTCTTCGGGGGCGCCTTCGAAGGGTGTGCCGAGGTAGGCGGCGATGACGCGTTCGTCGCTCTGCACCACATCTGATGTGCCTTCGACGAGTTTTTCGCCTTGTACGAGGCAGGCGACGCGGTCGCAGAGGTTGAAGATGAAGCGCATGTCGTGCTCGATGACGAGGACGGCGATGCCCTGGTCCCGTACCGCGAAGATCAGCTCTTCGGTGGCGCGGGTCTCTTGGGGGTTCATGCCGGCGGTGGGCTCGTCGAGGAGCAGGAGGCCGGGTTCGCTGGCGAGTGCGCGGGCGATTTCCAGCTTGCGCTGTTCTCCGTAGGGGAGGTTGCGCGCGAGGTGGTCGGCTTTCTCGGCGAGGCCGGTGAACTCCAGGAGTTCCATGGCGCGTTCGTGGGAGGCGGCTTCGGCCTTTTTGAAGCCGGGGCCGCGCAGGAGGGCCGACCAGAGGCCTTCCTTGGTGCGGGTGTGGCGGCCGACGAGGACGTTTTCCAGGACGGTCATGTTGGCGAAGAGCCTGATGTTCTGGAAGGTGCGCGCCATGCCGGCTTTGGTGACGAGGTGGGGCTTTGAGGGGAGGACGGTGCCCTTGTAGCGGACGGTGCCCTCGGTGGGTACGTAGAGGCCGGTGAGGCAGTTGAAGAAGGTGGTCTTGCCTGCGCCGTTGGGGCCGATGAGGCCGACGATCTCTCCGCTGTTGACGGTGAAGTCGACGTTGCGTACGGCGGTGAGTCCGCCGAAGCGCATGGTGACTCCGGTGGCCTCCAGTACGGGGGCGCCGGTGGTGGTGTCGGTGGTCATGTCGGTTCTCACGCCCCTGCTTTGGTGACGCCGACGGTGTTCTCGCCGAGTCGCTGTTCGGGGACGGCGAGTTGGTCGGTCTCGTGGTATTCGAGCTGCTGTCGCTTGTTGGCGACGACTCCTTCGGGACGGAAGCGCATCAGGAGGATGAGTGCGAGCCCGAAGAAGAGCAGCTGGTAGTCGTTGAGGAACTGCAGCTTGGTGGGGATGACGTAGAGCAGTGTGGCGCCGAGGAGGGGTCCGGTGATGGTGCCCATGCCGCCGAGGATGACGGCGGCGAGGAGGAATGCGGAGCTGGGCGGGACCGGGCCTGCGAAGACGTACATCTCGGGGACGACGGTGTGCTGTACGTGTGCCTGCACGGTGCCGGCGAGGCCGGCGAGGGTGGCGCCGAGGGCGAAGGCGATGAGTTTGACGCGGAAGCCGTTGATGCCCATGGCGGTGGCGGCGGTCTCGTCCTCGCGGATGGCGACCCAGGCGCGGCCGATGCGGGAGTTGCCTGCGCGGGCGAAGATGGTGACGACGAGGGCGGTGCAGATCAGCATCAGCCAGAAGTAGTTGGCGTACGAGCCGAGGGTGAAGCCGCCGATGCTGTGTTCGACCCCGAAGTCGTATCCGAACATTTTGAGGTCGGGGATGTTCGGGATGCCGTTGGGGCCGTTGGTGATGTTGGGGCCCGAGGTGCCGTCCAGGTTGCCCATGGCGATGCGGAAGATCTCTCCGAAGCCGAGGGTGACGATGGCGAGGTAGTCGCCGCGGAGGCGGAGGGTGGGTGCGCCGATGAGGACGCCGAAGATGAGGGAGGCGGCGGCGCCGGTGAGGGCGGCGGCCCAGAAGGGGAAGCTGACGCCGAAGGTGGATGCGGTCGATCCGGAGACGAGGGCCGCGGTGTAGGCGCCGACGCCGAGGAATGCGACGTATCCGAGGTCGAGGAGTCCGGCGAGGCCGACGACGACGTTGAGGCCGAGGGCGACGGTGGCGAAGATCAGGATGGAGACGGCGAGGAGGGTGAACTCGTCGGTGTCCTGGGTGAAGGGGAATGCCGCTGCGGCTGCGAAGGCCGCGAGGACGGTGACCTTGCGGTACTTCGTGGTGAGTGCGCTGAGCCGGCTGCTGAGGCCTGACCGGGAGAGCGTGGCGACGCCGAACGCGGCGAGGATCAGGAAGCCGATGAAGAGTTCGCTGGTGGCCTTGATGCCGTACGAGGCGATGAAGAGGCCTGCGGCGAACGCACCGGCGATGATGAGGATTTCGGCCCAGGAGGGGAGCGTCTTGGGGCGGCCGAGGGGTGTTCCGCCGGTGCCGAAGACGGGGGCGAATGCCTTCTTGGCTCTGCTGCTGGTGGCGTCGGTGTCGCGGGGGAGCGGGAGTCCGAGTGCGGCCAGGACGGTGATGAGCGAGGCCGCGGCAGCGACGAAGCCGCCGGGTTCCAGGTTGGCGATGCCGCCGAGTTCCTGGGCGATGGCGATGACGGTGAACCAGGTGGTGCCGAGGGTGCCGAGGGCCATCAGGAGCAGGGCGTTGTTGCCGCCTGCGGGGTTGAGCCAGCGGAGTCCTCGGGCGCCGTGTCCTGCTGCGGCGAAGAGCAGGGTGACTGCGGCTCCGACGAGGGTGAGGATCTGGAGGCCGCCGGGGTAGCCGGTGACGGTGAGGTCGCCGGGGAATTCGCTGGTCCATGTCCAGGCGAGGAAGGTGGAGACGAGGGTGGCTGCGGCTCCGACGGTGGTGGCGAGGCGTGCGCCTGCGG
>NZ_JAFLRJ010000399.1 GCF_017315755.1 Streptomyces beijiangensis | reverse complement strand
CTGGCGGTGGAAGGCAGCACCGGTGACCTCGCCGAGAAGCTGAGGGAATGGCCGCACAGCCGGATCCTCGAGTTCGCCGCCGGGCTTGGCATCCATACGGCGGCTTCCAGCGCGGTCGCACCCCGTACCGCGGCCACGACCGACGAGGTCCTTGCCCGGGTGGAGGAGATCGCAGCTTCGCGGGCAGAGCTGCCGTTCGGCATCGACGGCATCGTCATCAAGGCCGACCTCGCAGTCGACCAGCGCGATGGCGGATCCGGATCGCGGGCGCCGCACTGGGCGATCGCCTACAAGCTGCCCGCAGTGGAGAAGGTGACCCGGCTGCTGGCGGTGGAGTGGAACGTCGGCCGGACCGGCATCATCGCGCCACGCGCCGTCCTGGAACCGGTCGAGATCGACGGAAGCACGGTCACGTACGCCACCCTCCACAACCCGGCGGACATCACCCGCCGCGACCTGCGCCTGGGCGACCAGGTGATGGTCTACAAGGCCGGGGACATCATCCCGCGCATCGAAGCGCCCCTCGCGCATGTGCGGACCGGCGACGAGCAGCCGATCGTCTTCCCCGACGTGTGTCCGCAGTGCGGCTCCGAGATCGACACCACCGAGCAGCGCTGGCGCTGTGTACGCGGCCGCAACTGCCGGGTGGTGGCCTCCATCGCGTACGCGGTGGGACGCGATCAACTCGACATCGAAGGCCTTGGAGCCACTCGTGTGATCCAGTTGGTCGACGCCGGTCTTGTCGGTGACTTCGCCGATCTGTTCGTTCTGACCCGCGAACAGCTCCTGGCGCTGGAACGCATGGGGGAGACCAGCACCGACAACCTCCTGGCCGCCATCGAAGCAGCCAAGACACAGCCGTTGGCCCGCGTGCTGGCCGCGCTCGGTGTCCGGGGCACGGGACGTTCCATGTCCCGCCGTATCGCCCGGCACTTCGCCACCATGGAGCAGCTGCAGGCCGCGGAAGCCGAGGCGATTCAGCAGGTCGATGGCATCGGGGTGGAGAAAGCGCCGGTGATCGTTGCGGAACTGGCGGAGCTCGCCCCGCTCATCAGCAAGCTCGCTGCCGCCGGAGTGAACCTCAGCGAACCCGGTGCCACGCCACCCGCCCCGAAGGACCAAGCCGTGGAGGCTGAGGAGCAGACAGCAGCAGGACCGTTGGCGGGGATGACGGTGGTGGTCACCGGTGCCATGACCGGCCCCCTGGAGAAGCTCTCGCGCAATGAGATGAACGAACTCATCGAGAGGGCCGGCGGCAAGTCCTCGTCGAGCGTGTCCAAGCGCACCTCTCTCCTGGTTGCCGGGGACAATGCCGGATCCAAGAGGGACAAGGCTGAAGGCCTGGGCACACGCATCGTCACCCCCGACGAG
>NZ_JAFLRJ010000040.1 GCF_017315755.1 Streptomyces beijiangensis | reverse complement strand
GAGCCTGCTGCGGGTAGCCGTAACCCTCCTGCGGCTGCTGCTGTGCCTGCTGTGGAGGCTGCTGCTGTTGCGGTGCGGCCGGCGGAGGCGGGACCGGCTGCCCCGGAGCCACGCCGGGCGGCCCCACCGGCGCGCCGGTGGGAGGCGGCGGGCCCGAGGGCCCGGCCTGCGCGCCGCTGCCACCGCTCGTCTGGTCGTACCAGGCCATATAGGCAGGCGGTGCATAGTCGATCTCGAACTCACCCGTGAGGTCGATGTCGCGCTCTTCACCGTCCGGGGACGGGTTTCCGCTGTACTCGGAACGGTCCCTGCTCACTGCACTGCCTCCTGGTCAACTGCTGCACGCGCCGCGATGAAACGGGCGGACGGGGCGCGGCCTACGCATCCACGACGTCACCGCATCACCACAAGAGCCTAAGCTTTCTCAGGCCACTGCGGGCACGTGATGTTGTCCTCAATCCGGACTCACCGGACTCGATCAGGACTCGATCCGGACTCGTTCGCCGCTCGGGCGCCGCTCAGTCGAGGCGGCGGGCGGTCCCGAGCAGCCCGGTCTCCGCATCGGTGGGCGTGGTCATCACGTACTTACGGTGCTTCCGGGTCGACCAGAGCGCGACATTGTCGGAGAGCGTCGGCAGGACGTCCAGATCCGACGCGGGGATGCCGAGCGTCTCCCGTACAAGAACCGTCTCCTGCGGGGAAATCCGCTGAATCCCCACCAGATGCGCCTGGGACAGCCATCGCGGACCGTACTCGCCGATAAAGGGCAGAACGGTCACCACGGCCTGCCACGGCAGGGACGAGACGCGCCCACGCGGCGGACGTACACCGCAGTCGCGGATCAGCACGACGGGGCTCGACACGGAAGGACCCTGCGCGGGCACCTGGCCCACCGGGTACACGGTCACGCACTGCTGGCCGCCGCCCGCCACCTGGGCGAGCTGCGCCCACGCCTGCGGACGGCCGGTCTCCACGGCGACGCGGGCGCCGGTCGCGGCCGCGCGCAGCGCCAGTACCTGCGACATCCACAGGCCGCCGACGAGTACGACGTCGAAGCGCGTCGGCCGCGCGAGACCCAGTACGGCGGGCATGTTCTCGGTGTCCGTACCGATGACCACGCCGTCGTCGCCGATCGGCAGCGAGATGGCCGCGATCTCCTCGGGGGCCACCACATGGCGGTTGCGGCGCGGGCCGCGCAGTCCGAACCCCGGGGCGAAGATGCGCCGTTGCTGCTGGACGGGCTCAGGCTGTTGGAAGGCCGGGATCAGACCGGTGTCGCCGGGCGCGGCCACATGCGCGGGCCTGCGCTGCTCCGGGGGAGCGGGGGCGGGAGCGGGTGCGGGGTATGACATCAGTACGTACCTCCCAGCGGCAGCGTGGC
This sequence comes from Streptomyces beijiangensis, assembly GCF_017315755.1. Taxonomy (GTDB): domain Bacteria; phylum Actinomycetota; class Actinomycetes; order Streptomycetales; family Streptomycetaceae; genus Streptomyces; species Streptomyces beijiangensis. The sequence goes on along the minus strand of NZ_JAFLRJ010000040.1, from coordinate 28,262 downwards.
GAGCACGCCGGGCACCTGTTCGCGGTCGAGACGGACCAGGCCGACCTTCGCGGCATTGGCCGTGCGCTCCAACTCCTGGCGGATGTTGGTGAGTTCGTCCTCGCCGCGGCCGGTGATCCGGAGGTGGCCGGTGAGCGACGTGCCGCGGTTGCCCGCCCGGCTGAGCGTCATCGAGAAGGTCGACGCGAGCACCGGCATCGAGGTGAACTGCGTGACGAGCTGCGGCAGTGCGACACCGCCCTGGCCCAGCTGCGGCCACTTCGAGATCCAGTAGGTGGAGTGCCAGCGGTCGTCGACGCGCCAGTTCCGTACGGACTCGGCGGTACGGCGCTGCGCCGGGCCGCCGTTCTGCCCGCGCTGGGCGTTCGCCCGCGGGTTGAGGCAGCTGGACGTCGCGATGGCCTGTACGAGTTCGGCCTCGTCGAGGATCGTCGCCTCGAAGCCCGCACCCGCGAGCCGGCTGACCAGCTGGTCGGCGACGCGCAGCAGCGCGCGCTGGGCGCCGGGCACCCCGTCACCGCGCGCCTCGACGGCCTCGGGGCAGAGCTCGGGGTCGAGCTTGAGCGCCACCCAGGTCAGCCGCAGCGCGGGCGAACCGGCCTGCGCCTGCACGGGAGCGTACGAACGGGCGGCCACCGACTGCGGCGGCAGATGCGGGGCCGGAGCGGGCTGGGTGTGCTGGACGATCTGCGCCGAGGCGAGCCGGATGCCGTCCACCTCAAGGGCTTCCTGCACCAGATCGAGCGGCAGTTGACGCCGCCCGACGGACGGCCGCAGCGGCTCGTCACCGGGCTGGACGAAGAGGACGGCGGTCAGGAAGGTGCCGTCGCCGATCATGCCGATCGCGCGGTCGTCCCTGGACACGAAGTTGTAGGTGCGCAACGCCGGATCGCACTCCACGGCGGGCGCGAGCCACGGCTCCGTACCCGGCGGGACGGGCAGTTTGGCCGCGCGCTGGCGGCGCTTGAGCGCGCGGGTGGTGTCGTACCACTCGACGAGCGGACGGTGGTGCAGCCGCAGCACCGCGAAGAGCAGCAGCACGGCGGCCACGACGACCGCGGGCGCGAGCAGCCACTTTTCGGTGACCCAGGCGCCGACCACGAGAGCGGCCGCGACCTCTAGGAGTACGAGTTGCTGGAGCCGGAGCGGGCCGATGCCGCCTGGCCGCGGCAAGGTGCGCGGCGACGCGGTCGAGACGGCCGACGGGGCCGGGGCTACGGCCTGCCGTGGTGCGCGGCGATCACGTCGAGAGCGGGTAGCGCTGGTCATCCCCCGGGACATCCCTTTCGGAAGCGGTGCCTTCTCAGCGACCTCTGCTGGGTCCTCTGCGTTGCTCGCAGTTGTGAAGCAAGAGACGCATGCGAATGGTCACCGTACAACCCCCGGTCCTCCGCGGGGTCATGCGGGCAGGGCATAGTAGGGGCCTGCTCGGCTTCACACAGGCCTTAAGTACGACGCGAAACGGGGAGAACCGGCACACATGGCAACGCGTAAGGATGAGCTCAGCGCGTACTCGTTCGCTCGCAAGCGCACAGTTGCGGCGTTCCTCGCGCCGTCGCCGGGCGGTTCCGAGGAAGGCGCACCGAGACCGCTCAAGACGGTCATGCCCAGTCTGATCGTGGGTGTGGTCCTGGTGGTGGGATGCGTCGGCTGGGGCGTGATCAAACCGTCCGCGCCCAAGGGCTGGGACACACCAGGGCAATACATCATCGTCGACTCCGACTCCACGACCCGCTATGTGGTCCTGGAGGACAAGGGCGCGGGCGGCAAGAAGGTGCCCACGCTCCACCCGGTCCTCAACTACGCCTCGGCCAAGCTGCTGCTCGACAAGGGCAAGGGCACGGTCCTGGAGGTCAAGGGCTCCGAGATCGACAAGAGCGGGATCGCGCACGGCTCGACGCTCGGCATCTCGTACGCGCCGGACCGGCTGCCCACCGCCGCCGACGCGGAGAAGGTGAAGGTCTGGGCGGTCTGCGAGCGGCCGTCCTCGGGGACGACCACCAACATCGACCGCGCGGTGTTCGTACTGAACGAGAAGGACGCGTCGGCCGTCACCGACCCCAAGAAGGGTGCACTGGGGCCGCGGGACGTCCTGTACGTCACGGACTCCAAGGACGCCAAGACCATCGGCGCCCAGTACATCGTCGACAGCAACGGCACCCGCTTCCTGATCGGCGACCCGAAAACCATCGAGGGCACCCCGAAGGGGACGGCGCAGGAGCAGTTGCGCGCGGCGGTCATCGGCGGCTCCTCCATTCCGCAGAGGGTCAGCACGGAGTGGCTGAACACGCTGAACGACGGCGGGACGATCGCCTTCCCGACGATTCCCGGAACCGGCACGCCGACGACGGCGAAGGGCAACCTCCCGGCCGAGGCCCAGACGGTGGGCACCGTGGTCAAGGCGAAGGATGCGCAGGGGGACCAGTACTACGTGGTGCTGCAGGACCAGATCGCCATGATCAGCCCCTTCGTGGCTCAGCTGATCCTGGCCGAGCACGACGTTTCCGGCAACGGAGCGGCAGTCGCCGTACCGGTGAGCACCGGAGCGGTGATCGCTGCCAACGGTGCGGCGGCGCAGACTTTCTACGCGAACAAGGGCTGGCCGAAGTCGGGGCTGAAGTGGGCCAACACTTCGGAGGTCACGGAGGGCCTGAAGGCGCGCAACACCTCGTGCAGCGTGTACAAGGGCACGGTCTCCGCGGGGAAGGTCGCCAAGCCGGAACTGACGGCGTGGGCGGGCTCGGCGTACCCGAAGAATGTGGTCGCCGAATCACTCAACGCCTATGTCTCCTCCGGTTCAGGGCTGCTCTTCAAGGAGATCAGCGGCACGGTGGCGGGCGGAGGCGCTCAGTACCTGCTCACGGACACCGGACTGCGCTACGCGCTGCCCGCGAACAACGACTCCACGGCGGAGAACGCGGCGACCTCGACCTCGCCATCGACCGGCGAGGACGCCTCGGAGACGGACAAGGCGCGGACACGGCTGGGCTACGAAAAGGTCGCGGCCACGGCACTGGTGCCCGCTACCTGGGCCGAATTCATCCCCAAGGGACCCACGCTCGACACGGGCGCGGCGAGCCAGCCGCAGGGCCAGTGAGCCTCAACAGCCTTGATCGTGCGACGACTTGGGCATGTTCACTGCAAGCCGGTCACGTGTCTGTGTGAAATCTGTAACTGATCGCATCTGTCCATAGCTGTGTGACAGACGGACGATAGAGTGAGCACAGAGCTCATTGACGTGAAGCTTTTTTCCGGGGGCTGAAGACGGCTACCCGGTCACCAACAAAGCATGGGGGAAGGTGCATCATGGCCGGCCAGTTTCAGGTAACCGAGGACGAACTTCGCGTCCTCTCGGGGAAGATCGACACCGTTCGGGGTCAGATCCAGGGCGAGATTTCGCGGCTCAACGGCGTGATCGACCAGATCGCGTCCGGGTGGAAGGGCGAGGCGGCGACTTCGTACCACCAGCTGCAGAACCGCTGGAACGAGGACGCTCGCAAGATGAACGGCATCCTGGGTGACATCAAGGACGCCGTGGACTCGACGCGTACGAACTACAACGCGTCCGAGGACCAGCAGAACTCTGAGATCAGCAAGATCATGTCTGACTTCGGCTGATCTGCCCGCTCTTCACAGCACTGCCATCGAACGATCCGACTTTCTTCCGAAAAGGAGCATTGACGATGCCCATTCTCGTCAATTTCGCCACCATCACCCAGGCGTCGCAGGACGTTTCGGGTACGGCGCAGCGCATCAAGCAGCAGCTTGATGACCTGGAGGCGTCCGTCAAGCGTGTAGCCAACAGCTGGGAAGGCGAGGCTCAGCAGGGTTACCAGGCCAAGCAGCAGCAGTGGGACACCACGGCCGCCGACCTGCACTCCACCCTGCTGAAGATCTCCTCCGCGCTTCAGAACTCGGCCGACAACTACCAGGCGACGGAGAAGAGCAACGCCGCCACCTGGGGCTGAGCAAGCCATGGACGTGGGTCGACCCGGTCAGCACTGCTGCCGGGTCGGCCCATGTCTGTCGGCACACGCCGACCACGCACTTCCTGAACCAACTCCGCAGATCCCGAAAGCCCTGGGAGTCCTGAACATGGGGGTCCTGATGCCCCGAACGAGTGGAACCCGCGCACTGCAGCGGGTCTTTGGCGTGCTGGCGGCCACGGGAGTCTGCCTGACGGCGGCCCCGGCCGGGTCCGCCTCTGCCTCCGACAAGCCGGACAAGCCGGACTTTGGCCTGACCTCCAGCTCCGAGTGCGTCTTCGGTGGCGGCAACATCAAACCGGCGCCGTGGTCACTTCAGCGGATCCTCCTCGACCAGATGCGCGGCGAGTCCACGGGCAAGGACGTCACGGTCGCGGTGATCGACACGGGCGTCGACAACACGAACAAGCAGCTCAGCTCGGCGATCGCGCCGGGCGGCAAGGACTTCGTAGGAAACACGAAAGGCACGACGGACACGGAGGGCCACGGCACGCGCGTCGCGGGCATCATCGCTGCGCGCCCCGTCAGTGGCAGCGGCTTCGCGGGTATCGCCCCGGAAGCCAAGATCCTTCCGATCCGCTACACGGGCGGTGAGGACGAGAAGAAGCCCGGCTCCTCGGCGACCATGTCCGCGGCGATCGACTACGCGGTGAAGCAGCACGCCTCGATCATCAACATCTCGTCCGACACGGTGGGTCGCCAGGACAACGCGGCCCTGAGGGCTGCTGTGGACAGGGCGGTCGCGTCCGGCGCCCTGATCGTCGCCGCGGCGGGCAACGAGGGCGCGGACGGCAAGTCGGCGGACACCTATCCGGCGGCGTACGAGGGAGTTTTGGCGGTCGCGGCCTCGGACCGCAACGACGAGCGGGCGTTCTTCTCGCAGTCGGGCAAGTTCGTGGACGTGGCGGCTCCCGGCGTAGGCATGATCTCGACGGTCCCCAAGGGCGGCCAGTGCACGGCCGACGGCACGAGCTTCGCGGCCCCGTACGTGGCCGGTGTGGCGGCCCTGCTGAAGTCCAAGCACCCCGGGTGGTCGGCGGCCCAGATCACCACACGCATAGAGGAATCGGCCAAGCGCACGGGCCGCGACCGGAACCAGTACCTCGGCTGGGGAGTCGTCGACCCGATCGCGGCCCTGGCGGACGATTCGGATCCGAAGACGCGGGCGACCGCGGACCCGAAGCCCGACATCGTGGCCGGCCATGTGGTGCCGATGGCGGTCACGATGGGCGAGAGCGAAGCCGAACGCGACCAGCGGACGGCGATGTATGTGATGGGCGGATCACTGGTGCTGGTGCTGGTGGTGGCCGGCAGCGGTGTGGTGGTCCGCGACTGGCGGCGCAAGCAGACGCGTGCTGCGGGCACGGGTTCGCTGTAGTCCGACCGAGCAACAAAGACATATAGGTAACAGGGGAGAGGACACGGGGATATGGCGGACGGTAACGGGATGAAGGTCGACCTCAGCGCGATGGATGAGGTCATCAGCAAGCTCAGAGGCCTGCTCAATGACATGGAGCAGGCCAACGGCAAGGCGAAGTACGAGACGAACATTTCGATCAACGCGTTCGGCAACGACCATTTCAAAGAGTCGAACGACCTTCACGCGGCGCACGAAAAGATGAAGACCAAGATCGAGAATGTGATCCTCGGTCTGCATAAGCTGGTCGACGAATTCGGCTCGAACACCTCCAAGATCAGGGACAAGTACACGGATCAGGAGGGGCACCTCAAGCAGGCGTACAACGGCAGTGACGGTGGCAAGTCGAGCGCTCCTCCTGCCAAGGGCGGCGCCCTCGCGGAATAAGCGGTACACAGGCAAACAGTCACTGACGGAGGGGAAGTTCGATGGCATACGGTGGCGGCTACTATGACCCGAAAATGCAAGAGCAGATGGAACAGCAGCGAAAGCAGCGGATCCAGGACAAGCACGACGAAAAACTAGAGAAGCAGTCCAACGGCGGGAAGGGGGGCCCGGACCGCAGCAAGCTCTCGACCGACTTCATGACCAAGGGCATCCCCGAGCTGCGGGACATGGTCCTCAATTCGGACCCGGACGCGATTTACACGGCGAGCCAGGCCTGGAAGCAAGTCCACAAGATCATTTCTGGTGGCGACGGCAATGGCGCGATGGGGACGGTCGACTCGTCTCCCGACAAGGGCAGCATCGCCGGACTGCTGACCACTGCGGTCACGAATGTGCTGGAACACTGGGAAGGCCAGGCCGCCCAGGCGTTCGCCAAGAAGGCGAATGAGGTTTCCGGAAACCTCATGAATGGTGCTGCCTTCGCCAACCTTGCCGGTGGCCAGATGGAGGCCGTCCAGAACGACCTGCGGAACGCCAAGGCGAAGATGCGGGACATTCACGAGCCTTCTGGCTGGGACAAGTTCAAGGACAAGTTCGGTGACGACGGCCGCGACGACACGCAGCTGAAGAAGGACATCGCGAACGGTGTCAGTACCGAGGCCGCGGAGAAGGCGAACGCGGACATGCTCTCCAAGGGCAAGGAGCGGCAGCTTGAGGCTGTTGCTGTCATGGAGCAGCTGGGCGTCAACTACGTGCAGTACTCGGACAATTTGGACAAGAACTCTTCGTATCACTCTGGCGACAAAGAGATCAAGCCGCCACAGCACACGGTGACTACGCCGCCCCCGATCACCCCGCCGTCTCATTCGGGTACCACTACAGGCTTGGCGCGCTCGACGAGCAAGTGGGACTCCGGCCAGACCAAGCGGATTGGCGATCAGCCGAACACACCGAAGACTCCGCACATTCCGGAATCGCACACCCTCCCGTCAGGTCCGACGCACGGTGGCGATACGTACACCCCGCCCGTCGGCACCAACATCGACGGCATCGCACCGACGCCTCCCAGTGGCGGAATCGGTAGCGGCGGCGGTGGCGGTACGGGTGGTCTCTCCGGTGGCGGCGGTATCGGCACGGGCGGCCTCAGTAGCGGAGGTGGCATCGGCGGACCGGGAAGCTCCGGATTTGGCGGTGCCAGTTCAAGCGGAATGGTCGGCGGTGCGGGTGCCGGGCGTAGTGGCGGCGCTGGCGGTGGAGGCGCAGCCGGTGCCGGCCGTGGCGCTGCTGCAGGCCGTGGCATGGGTGGCGCTGGTGGCGGTGCCGGCGGTGGCGCTCGCGGTGGTGCTTCCGGTGCAGGTGGCCGTGGGGCGCTCGCCCGGGCCCGCGGCGGCGCAGTCGGCGCAGCCAAGGGAATCGCCAACAAGACTGGCGCAGGTGCCGGTTCCGGTCTGCACGGCAGCCGTGGCGGCTCGCAGCGTGGAGCTGCGGGTGGTGGCGGCATGGGCGGCGCGGGTGGACGCGGCAAGAAGAAGGGCCAGAGCGAGGGCAGCGATCGCCCGGACTACCTGGTCGAGGACGAGGAGACCTGGATCTCCGAGGAGCAGGGCCGGATCGTCCCGCCTACTATCCAGTAGACCCAGAAACGGCCCGCCCGACACGGTCCGGGCGGGCCGCTCCAGCGTTACAAGTTGCAGTTGAGTGAGGAGCAAGCAATGGGTGTCAAGCGAGTCTGGTCCGCGACGGGAGTTGTGGCCTTGACGGGAGCTTTGCTCCTCACTTCAGCACCGATTGCATCGGCCGACTACATCCGAGACAAGCAGTGGTATCTGGATGTGGTCAGCGCACAGAAGGTCTGGGCTGAAACGCAAGGTCAGGGAGTGAAGGTTGCTGTAGTTGACACCGGTGTCGACGGCAGCCAGCCGGACCTGACCGGACAGCTTGTGGGGGGCGTGAACGTCACCACCGCCAGCGGTGGGCCGGACAAAGACCCTGTTGGTCACGGCACCAGCATGGCGTCACTTATCGCTGGACACGGCCACGGTCCCGGCAACTCCTCTGGTATTACAGGTCTCGCGCCAAAGGCGAAGATCATTCCCGTGCGCGCTTCCCTCAAGGAAGAGGGAGGGCTCGACGTGAAGACCTGGGCCCAGGGGATTCGTTATGCAGTAGATCACGGTGCGTCGGTGATCAATCTTTCATTTGGCGATCACAACGGGGATCCCGGGAGCGACGGTGCGAAGGCTATCGCCTACGCGCAAGAGCACGATGTTGTAGTTTTGGCTGCAACTGGGAACGACGGCACGGAAGTAAGTTATCCCGCAGCGCTTCCAGGGGTGGTTGCCGTTGGTGCTGTCGACCAGTCGCTGAACATCTGGGGTAATTCAAATCATGGCTCCGGTGTCACTCTGACAGCACCTGGTGTCGACATCGCCAGCGTAAATCCCAACGTTTCCAGCGGGTACGCGGAAGCTTCCGGGACCTCTGACGCCACGGCTCTGGTCTCTGCCACAGCAGCTCTCGTGCGCTCTAAATATCCTGACCTGACTGCTGGCCAGGTGATCAACAGACTCATCAAGTCGGCGAAGCCGGCCGGCACCGCCAGTGCGACGAAGGCCGACGAGTTCTACGGCTACGGGATCATCCGCCCCTATATGGCCCTCACGATGGATATCCCCGCGGGCCCGAAGGAGGGCCCGCTAGCGCAGGCCCCGACAGCCACGAAGTCCGAGGCGGCCCCCGGATCTGGCAAGTCTGATGCGCCCAACACCAAGGACTCGGCGTCCTCGTCGGACAGCTCCTCCTCGGGATCCCTGATCGCCATCGTCGGAGGCATCGCGGCCGTCGTGGTCATCGGCATCGTGATCGCGGTCATCCTCCGCCGCCGCAATCGCGGTGGCCCCGGTGGCCCCGGTGGCGGCACCCCCGTGCAGGGCATGGGCGGCTACCCGAATCAGCCGCAGTACCCCGCCAACTCTCCCGGTCAGTACCCGCAGGGTCCCCAGCCGTACGGACAGCAGGCGCCCCAGCAGGGTCCGTCGGACGGGTCGAACCCGTATGCGCGGTAGCGCTTGCTCGTTCTAGTCGGGGGGCGGGGATTTTCAACCCGCCCCCCGTTTTTTTATGCCGTCATGCGCCAAGCCCTGTCGTGGGGAAATTCGTCAGAGAGGTATTCATGTCCTACCCGACGCCACCCGGCAATCCAGCCAGTGGGAATCCGTACGGGCAGCAGCCCCAGCCCCAGTACGGCGGTTGGCAGTCGCAGGGGCCAGGGCCAGGGCCCGGGTACGGCGCCACTCCGCCGCCGTTGCCCACCGCTCCTCCAGGGATGCAGCCCATGGGTGCTCCGAATCCCACGCCTCCGGCAGGGCGCGGTGCCGGCGTTCGCCGTGGATTCGGTTTTGTCATTGCCCTTGTCGGCGTGCTCCTCCTCACCGGGGGCAGTGCACTTGCCGCGCACGCCTACAGCAATAGCCGGCAGACCACCCCCAACTACAAGTACGGGCTCTCGCTGTGGAAGGACGAGCCGGTCGACCACCTCTTCCCCGAAACTCTCGGAGGAAAGGACGCCGACTACGAAGGAAAGCTTTCCAACACCGGACGCGCGCTGTGGCGGCGACTCGGGATCTCGCAGGAGACCGCCTGCGACAAGGGGCTGTCCGCGAAGACGCTGGCGAAAGCCAAGGAGCTCGGATGTGAGGCCGCGCTCCGCGCCACGTATGTGGACCCCACCGGCAACACCATTGCGACGGTGGCGCTGATGGTGATCCCCGGCGGGGAATCCAAGCGGCGGGAGATGGCGGACTTCTTCGACGGGCGAGAAGGCCTCGAAGCAGCTGTGCACGCCCTGGCGGTGCCGGGATCCCTTGCCGAGGGGTGGACCGATGCGGTGCGCAGCGGTTCCGGTCTCCTTCCCGTCGGCGGCGACAGCATGCCGTACGTAGTGGCGGCAACGGCAGGCGCGGCGGACGGCCGGGTCGCGGGAGGGCTCCCCGGGGAATGGGGAGAAGAGGACGTCGACGGGAAAATGGACCGCACATCGTGGCAGGGCTCAGCGACCGACCTTGCGTCTTCGTTCGTTTCCTATATCGATGAGATCCAGATGGGGAGCGCACAGTGAGCATCCGACAGACCAAGAACGCCGTCGTCGGAGCAGCTCTGAGCGCTCTCCTGTGTGTCGTGGCCGCAGGGCCCGCTGCCGCCGACGCCGCCTCTGTACCCAGCAGTTGGGAGTCGGCTGCGCTGGGTCTTCCGGCGGCCCAGAGGATCAGCAAGGGCGCCGGTGTCACGGTGGCAGTTCTCGACAGTGGCGTTTCTCCCGACCACCCCGCGCTGAAGGGGAAGGTGATCAGCGGCCCCGACCTCCTCGACGACGGTCTCGGCACAAGTGACCCGGGCTGGGGTGTTCACGGTACGGCGATGGCATCGGATGTTCTCAAGGTCGCGCCGGAAGCCAGGATCCTCTCGGTCAGGATCATCGACGAGAGCAAGGCCGTGTCCGGGAAGCTCGACCGGAGCCCGACCCAGATCGCGGAGGGCATCAAGTACGCGGTCACCCATGGTGCCAACGTCATCTCGATGTCCCTGGGGAGCGTCTTCGCCATCTACAACTCCTCCGACACCGAGGCCATTGGCTACGCGGTGAGCCATGGCGTGAGCATCGTGGCCTCCGCCGGCAACTCCGCGTCCGAAGGCAACGACGGTGGCTTCCCGGCCGGTTACGCCAGCGTGATCTCCATCGCCGCGACACAGCGGAGCGGCTCCCGCGCCAGTTTCTCGACCGTTCGGACTCACAACGCGGTGGCCGCGCCCGGCGTGGACATCCTCAGTGCGGCGAGGACCGGCGGCTACCGGAAAGTCAGCGGGACGTCCCCGGCCGGGGCGCTGGCCGCAGGGGTGGTGGCGTTGATGCATGCGCACAACCCGAAGCTCTCGCCTGCCCAGGTGCGGTCGATCCTGACCAGCACCGCGCACCATCCGGCAGGTGGCCACAACGCGCTGGTGGGCTATGGCCAGATCAATGCGGCGGCAGCTGTACGGGCGGCGGGCTCGCCACCGGCCGACAGGGCCGCGGTGATGCCGTACAAGGGCAAGGAACATCTGGCCACTCCGGACGGTGAGTCGAAGACCAGCCACGCGGCGATGGAGCAGCCCATCTGGTTGGGCGGCCTCGGCGCCGCAGGCGTGGGACTGCTGATGCTGATCGTCGGTCTGGTCATGGTGCTGCTGCGCCGACGCAAGGTTGCGGCCGCGAGTATGGTGCCGCCGCCCAACGGGATCCCCGTACAACACGGTTACCCCGCCCAGGCGCAGGCGCAGGCTCCGAACGCGTATGCGCCTCAACAGCCTCCGTATCAGGGGCAGTAGCACCCGGTGTGCGCCCGGCAATGCCGGGCGCACACACCGGGATCCCGGTCACGCCTCGGGACGGGTGCCGGAGCGCGCCGACCAGCGCGGAGTCAGTACATGCCCCAGCGCCAGCACGCTCAGCCCGAACATCAGGATGCCCAGGGGGACATGCAGCGCAGGCATGTGGGCGACGCCCAGCACCACTTGCACCGAGGCGAGCACGAGGAAGCCGGACGCGTACAGGATGGGGCGGGGCGATCCGCCGCCCGGTCGCCACGCCAGGATCGCGGCGAGCACGTACAGCATTGACGCGCCGTACATCACGCGCGCTCCGGCGCTGTGCAGTGCCTCGCCGTAGGACGTGGACAGCAGGAGCCCGGCGCTGACCGACTGGAGGAAGATCGTCAAGGTCTGCAGGGCGATCGCGACCTGCAGGAACGTGAGTCTGCCCCGTACTGCCGCCGTCTGTGCGCTCATGACGCGGTCCCCTCTTCTGCCTTGCGGCACTTGATCGGTAGTGTCTCGGTACTCCGACGACGTGGGCCCGCGAGATGTGAGGCGAAGCTTCGGTCCCGCCATGCGCAGGAGTGACGCCGGACGAGTAGAGGAGCGGTCGCGACATGAGCAGCCCGTCCGAGGCAGGGCATGACCGGTCCGAGCCGGGTCTGAGCGCGATCGTCGGCGAGCGGGGCCAACTGATCAATCTCGCCTACCGGTTGCTCGGTTCGCTGGCCGAGGCCGAGGACGCCGTGCAGGAGGCTTACGCCCGCTGGTACGCGATGTCGCGGGAACGGCAAGAGGCCATCGAGTCGCCCGGTGCCTGGCTGTCGACGGTGGCCGGCCGTATCTGCCTGGACATGCTCGGCTCGGCGCGGGCCAGGCGCGAGCGTTACGTCGGCGAATGGATACCCGAGCCGCTGCCCGACCGTACGGAGTGGTTCAGCGGGCGGGTGGGCGGTGGCAGGACCGAGCCGGTCGACCCCGCCGACCTCGTGACCCTGGACGAGTCGGTGAACATGGCCTTCCTCGTCGTGCTGGAATCGATGACGCCGGCCGAACGCGTGGCGTTCATCCTGCACGACGTCTTCCGGTACCCCTTCGCCGAGGTTGCCGGGATCGTCGGCCGGACGCCCGCGGCCTGCAGGCAGCTGGCGTCCTCGGCCCGTCGGCGGATCCGCGCAGCGCAGACCCCGGCGGCTCCGACGGCAGGGCAGGCCGGTCTGGTGCGGCACTTCAAGGAGGCGTGGGAGGCCAAGGACATCGAGGCCCTCGTCGGTCTCCTCGACCCCGGCGCCACGATGATCGCCGACGGTGGCGGCCTGATCGGCGCCGCACTCCGCCCGGTCGAGGGCAGCGAGCGCATCGCCCAGTATCTGATCCACATCGCCGGGAAGGCCCCTGGTCTTGTGCTCCTGGAGCGGACGGTCAACGGTCACCCCGGGCTGGTCGCCCAGCATGCCGGGGTCACCGTCACCGTGGCGGCGTTCAGCCTCACCGGCGACCGCATCACGCGCATCTGGGCGGTCCGCAACCCGGAGAAGCTCCGCTCGTGGACCGCCCGGATGTGAGCTGTACGCAGCGATCAGGCAGCCCGGGGCCGGCCCTGAGGACCCGTCATTTTCGCCAGAACAGGTGGTGCGTCACCCCGCTCGGGCTGGGAACGACGTCCAGGTGGAACCGGTCGAGCAGCTCATCGGGCGACTCCCAGAGCCGCACTCCAGTCCCGAGCTTCAGCGGCGACACCGCCACATGCAGGGTGTCGACGAGGTCGGCGTCGAGGAACTCCCGGATGGTCGTGGCCCCGCCGCCGAGCCGGACGTCCTTGCCCTGCGCCGCCTCCCGTGCCTGTTCGAGGACCGTGGCAGGGTCGGCGTCGACGAAGTGGAACGTGGTGTCGGAGAGCGTGAGCGAAGGACGCTTGTGGTGGGTCAGGACGAACACCGGGGTACGGAAAGGGGGTTCGTCACCCCACCAGCCCTGCCACTCATGGTCCTGCCAGGGCCCGCGCTGGGGCCCGAATTTGTTGCGGCCCATGATCTCGGCGCCGATGTCGCGGGCGTAGTCCCGCGTGAGGTAGTCGTCGAGGCCCCGGCTGCCCCCGGGATCGGTGCGCATGGGCCAGCTCGCCGTGGCGCCTGCCCAGGCGGACAGATCCCCGGGCTCGACATGACCGAAGGGCCTTTCGAGGGTCTGGTCCTCACCGGCGCCGATTCCGTCACTCGAGACGTTGAAGTTCTGGACTCTCAGCAGCTGAGCCATGTGTTCCTCCTGTGCTGTCGACAATGATGGTGAGACTTGCCGGGCCGGGAAAACTCATCGCTGTGCCCGAGGCCGGTCGGCAGCCGGGTCACCCGGTGCCCCCTGCGGAGTTTTCCACTGCTCGCCGCCCGGCCCCGTATTTCGGCGGGTCCGGTCGCGCCGGTGGTCGAGATTTCGTACGTGTTCGATATCTCGGTCGGTGCGGCGTCGAATTTCTCTGTCGTTCGAATCCTCGAACATGAGACACGTTCGGATTTGTTATTGGCGGGGAATCGCCTACGTATCCGTGTGGACTGGTGTGACCTGCGGTGATGTGCTCCATGTCGACGGCCTCAAGGGCTTCTCATCAATATTGAGACGGGCCCTCGCGCTTATTCCCTGTTCGGAATCTTGACGTGCCTTCGAGCCGAAGTCATAGTCATGGCCGTCAGTCAGGTGCACCGCTCTTCACGGGGACGAAGGAAAGGTGAACAATGATTGTTCGGCCAAGGCTTCCGCACGTGAGAAAGACGCTGCTCTCCGCAGCCGCGGCAATTGCACTCATCCTCGGCACCTTCGTCGGCATCGGCACGTCTCAGGCGGCAGGGTCACTCCCGTGTGACATCTACGCCGCCGCCGGCACACCCTGCGTCGCCGCGCACAGCACCGTGCGCGCACTCTTCTCCGCGTACAGCGGCTCCCTCTACCAGGTCAAACGCGCGTCCGACGGCACCACGGCCAACATCGGCACGCTCGCCGCGGGCGGCTATGCCAACGCCGCCGCGCAGGACTCGTTCTGCTCCGGTACGACGTGCATCATCACGGAGATCTACGACCAGAGTTCCCAGCACAATCACCTCACCATCGAGGGCGCCGGAGGCAACGGCGGCGCGGACGTCGGCGCGATCGCCAACGCCCTGCCCGTGACCGTCGGCGGCCACGCGGCGTACGGCGTCTGGGTGTCTGCCGGAGTCGGCTACCGCGACAACAGCACGACGGGCGTTCCCACCGGAAGCACCGCCCAGGGCGCGTACATGGTGACCAGCGGCACGCACGTCAACAACCGGTGCTGCTTCGACTACGGCAACGCCGAGACGTCAGGCAACGACACCGGCAACGGCCACATGGACGCCATCAACTTCGGTACGGAGTGCTGGTTCGCCCCGTGCTCGGGATCCGGCCCCTGGGTCATGGCGGACCTGGAGAACGGGCTCTTCTCCGGTGCCAACGGCTCCTACACGGGCAACACGGGCAGGTCCAGCACCTTCGTCACGGCCCTGCTCAAGAACAACGGCACGACGACGTACGCGATCAAGGACGGCAACGCCCAGTCGGGCAGCCTGAAGACGCAGTACAGCGGCGCGCTGCCCAACATCGGCGGTTACACGCCGATGCACAAGGAGGGCGCCATCGTGCTGGGTACGGGCGGTGACAACAGCAATGGATCCGACGGGTCGTTCTTCGAGGGCGTCCTGACCAACGGCTATCCGACGGACGCGGCCGAGAACGCCGTACAGAGCAATATCGTCTCGGCCGGTTACGTGAAACCGGCCGCCGCCTTCCCGGCCACCGGTACCGCCTACCGGCTGACCAACGTCAACAGCGGCAAGGTCCTCGATGCGGTGAACTGCGGTACCGCGAACGGCACTTCGATCGACCAGTGGGCCTCGCTCGGCAACACCTGCCAGCAGTGGAAGTTCGCCGGCGCCGGCAACGGCCACTACACGATCACCAACGTCAACAGCGGGAAGACGCTGGACTCCGTGAACTGCGGCGCGGCCAGCGGCACCGCCATCGACCTGTGGCCCGCGCTGGGCAATCTGTGCCAGC
Source organism: Streptomyces beijiangensis (assembly GCF_017315755.1). Taxonomy (GTDB): domain Bacteria; phylum Actinomycetota; class Actinomycetes; order Streptomycetales; family Streptomycetaceae; genus Streptomyces; species Streptomyces beijiangensis. The sequence continues at coordinate 13,058 of NZ_JAFLRJ010000040.1, read as the reverse complement.
AGTGGGATGTCACGGCGGTCGGCGGCCACTACACGATCAGCAACGTCGGCAACGGAAATGTGCTCGACGTGACGAACTGCGGCACGGCCAACGGGACCTCCGTACGCCAGTGGGCCCAGCTCGACAACACCTGCCAGCAGTGGAACATCGCGCCCTGACGCGGACAGCGGACAGCGGAAAGCGGAAAGCGGACAGCGGGCCGCGATGCATGTGCGTGGCTCCGCCCCCTGCAGGGGGCGGAGCCGGCGCCGTCAGTCCGACGTCCGGCGCAGGATCAGCGTGACGAAGCCCCAAGTGTCACGGTAGGCCCGCAGCCATTCCGAGCGCCGCGTCGCGGCCGTCGCGAGTGCCTGCGCGCTGTCCGGGTCCGCCGGGTGGTCCAGGGCCCAGGTGGACAGCGATCCCCAGCAGGACCATTCGTAGTCGTCCAGTTCGCCGCGCGAGCTGACGTGACCGTCGACCGGAGTCCATCCGTCGGCCTCGACGCGCTCCACCGTGGTCGCCAGATCGGCGAACTCCCCGAGCATCTCCACGGCTTCCCCGGACGGGTCGCGGTCCCAGAATCCCTCGCCGATCAGGACATGGCCGCCGGGTGCCAGGTGCTTGCGGGCCGCTGCCAGGGTGGGCAGCAGACCGCCGAAGGCGTGCGCCGCGCCGACGCTGAGCACCAGGTCGTACGCGTACGGAGAGGCGAAGGCCGCCGCCTCCTGCCGGTGCAGGACCAGGCGTTCGCGGACGCCCTGACGGTCCGCCGTCCGCTCGGCCTGCGCCAGGTCCCCCTCGGAGATGTCGACTCCCTCGGCCCGCAGCCGCGGGTGCATCGCCAGGGCGCGCAGCAGCCATTCCCCGCCGCCGCAACCGAGGTCGAGTATCCGTTCGTCGCCGCGCGGTGTGCCGCGTTCCAGCAGGCGGCGCACCGATTCGTCGTCGAGCGGGGACTTGATCGAGTGGTGGGTGTGGGCGATTTTGGAGATCTCTTCGCGGTTCACCGGCGCAGTGTGGCATCGCCGGATGCCGTCGGGCATCACGTTTTTCGGTGTGCCGGGTGCCCGTGGGAGGCGTGCGGAGCAACTGTCATTCCCTGCCTGGCTCTTGACCTGACGCCGTTCGTCCCTGAGTGTGTGGTGCGTTTGAGCCGCTCGTTAGCAGGAGGTACGCGTGAGACGTTGGAAGACTCGGGGTGCACTCGCTGCGGTCGCGGCGACGCTGTTCGTGGGGACAGCCGCGCCTTCTTCAGCTGCTGTGACAACGTTGTCAGTCGCCTCCGGAGCCATCGCGGGCGCACAGCTCGTCGCCGATCCGAGCGATTACGTCGATCCCCTCATCGGCACCGGGAGGGGCGGGTCCAGCGTCGGCGAGATCAACAACTTCCCCGGCCCGTCGACCCCGTTCGGGATGATGCAGTTCTCTCCCGACACTCCCGGCTCCTACGCCGGGTACCAGTACCACAGCGACACCATCCGCGGTTTCAGCATGGATCACGCCTCGGTCGGCTGCACCGCCTTCGGCGACGTGCCGATCCTCCCCGTGACCGGTGACATCGGGGACGCCCCCTGGAACAAGGTCGAGCACTTCTCCCATACCGACGAGAAGGCCGAGCCCGGCTATTACGCCGTCACCCTCGACGACTCGAAGGTACGGGCCGAGCTGACCGCCACCACCCGTACCGGACTCGCCGCCTTCACCTTCCCCGAAGGCTCCGAAGGCGGCGCACCCGCCCAGATCCTGGTCAAGGGCGGCGCCAGCCTCGCGGGCGACAAGGCCGCCGACATGCACATCGTGGGCGACCGGAAGGTGACCGGTTCCGCCACCACCGGAAACTTCTGCGGCAAGGGCAACGAGTACACCGTCCACTACGCCATCACCTTCGACCAGCCGTTCACCGCGCACGGCACCTGGGACGGCACCACCGTCACCAAGGGCAGCGACACCGTGGACGCTCCCAAGGCGGGCGCGTATCTGACCTTCGACACGGCCACGAACCGCAAGGTGCAGGCCAAGATCTCGATGTCGTACGTCTCCGTGGACGGCGCCGAGGCCAACCAGGCCGCCGAGGTGCCCGGTTGGAGCTTCGAGAAGCTCCGGCAGCAGACCCGGGACCAGTGGACACAGGCACTGCGCAAGATCCGGGTCGCCGGCAAGGACACCGACGAGCTGAAGACCTTCTACACCTCGCTCTACCACGGGCTGATGCACCCGAACACGTTCGACGACGCCGACGGACGCTACATCGGCTTCGACAACAAGATCCGTACGCTGCCCAAGGGCCGTCACCAGTACGCGAACTTCTCCGACTGGGACACCTACCGCTCGCTCGCCCCGCTGCAGGCGATGCTCTGGCCCAAGGAGGCGAGCGACATGGCGCAGTCGCTCGTCAACGACGCGGTGCAGGGCGGCTGGTGGCCGCGCTGGCCGGTCGCCAACGACTACACGGGCCAGATGACCGGCGACAATTCCGTCGCCCTCATCTCCAACCTCTACGCTTTCGGCGCCCGTGACTTCGACCTCAAGACCGCGCTGAAGTACCTGGTCAAGGGTGCGACGACGGTCGACGACACCCCGGGTGCGTACAAGGAGCGCCCCGACATCGCCAACTACGTCGAGCGCGGTTACGCACCGAACAACGACGCCTCCCGCGGCGACCACGCGCGCGTCGGCGGTTCGGTCACCCTGGAGTGGGCGATCGACGACTTCGGCATCGCGCAGCTCGCGAAGGCCGCAGGCGACGACCGTACCGCCCGCACCTTCACCCAGCGCTCCCAGAACTGGCAGAACATCCTCAACCCGGCCACCGACTACCTCCAGCCGCGCGGCGAGGACGGCCGCTTCCCTGACGGTCCCGGCTACCAGCCGCCCGCGCCGGGCAAGTTCGGCCAGGACGGGTTCGACGAGGGCAACGCCGCCCAGTACAACTGGCTCGTACCGCAGAACACGGCCGGTCTGATCCAGGCCATGGGCGGGCGCGACGCGACGTCCGAGCGGCTCGACACCTTCTTCACGAAGCTCAACGCGGGCCCCAACGAGCCGTACATGTGGGCGGGCAACGAGGTCAACTTCGGTGTCCCGTGGGTCTACAACCACCTCGGCACCCCGTGGAAGACCCAGAAGGCCGTGCGTGACATCGCCACCACGCTCTTCAGCCCGACCCCCGACGGCGAGCCCGGCAACGACGACCTCGGCGCCCAGTCCTCGTGGTACGTATGGGCCGCGCTCGGTGTCTATCCCTCGACGCCTGGCACACCCGATCTCTCCGTGCACAGCCCCCTGTTCGAGCGTGCCGTGCTCGATCTCCCGGGCGGCGGACGCGATCTGGACATCCGCGCACCGCAGGCGGCCGCGACCGCTCCGTACGTCCACGACCTCAAGCTCGACGGCCGTGACTGGGAGCGCACCTATCTGCCGCAGTCCGTCGTACGCAACGGCGGGCGGCTGGACTTCAGCCTGTCCGGCACCCCCGATACGCACTGGGCGACCTCCGCGCAGGCCGCGCCGCCCTCGTACCGCACGGGTGAGCACTCCTTCCTGGCCAACGCCACGCCCAATCAGTCGACCGTCGTACCGGGCGGTGCCGGGGCGGACATCACGGTCGACGCGCAGCGGCTCGGCGGACACGACCGGAGCCTGACGGTCACCGCGCAGGCGCCGAAGGGTCTGGAACTCAGCGCGCGCAGCAGGCAGTTGAAGCTCGACGCGCGTACGGGTTCGGGGAGCACCGGGCTGACCGTCACGGCCGGACCCGGGACCCCCGAGGGCTATTACGAGATCCCGCTGACCGTGCGCGGATCAGGCGGGGCCGATCCCGTGAAGCTCTCGGCGTACGTGCTCGTCGCCGCGGAGGGCAGCCTGTCCGCCGCGTACGACAACACCGGGACGTCCGACGACGCCGACCACGGCCAGGGCGACTACGACGCCGCGGGGAACACCTACTCGCGGCAGGGGCTCGCGGCCGCGGGGCTGAAGGGCGGGGCGCGTCTTGAGGCCTCGGGCACATCGTTCATGTGGCCCGCCGCACCGCAGGGGCGCCCCGACAACCTGGTCGCGGGCGGCCAGACGATCGATCTGGGGGCTCCCGCCAAGGACGCGAAGCGTCTGCTGTTCGTGGGCTCGGCGACCAACGGCGACCACAAGGGCAGCGCGACGGTGACCTTCACCGACGGCACCACGGGGACCGCGGACCTGTCGTTCGGCGACTGGACCCTGCCGGGCGGCGGCACGGATCCGGTCTTCGGCAACACGCTGGTGGGGAAGGCCGCCAGGAATCAGGGCGGAGGCACGGGGCCGACCGCGTACGTCTTCGCCACGACACCCTTCCAGGTGCCCGATGGCAAGCAGATCAAGAGCGTGACGCTGCCGAAGGACGGTGAGCTGCACGTGTACTCCGTCGGGCTCGGCTGACGGTGGGGTACGGGGCGGCCTGCGGGGGGCGGTGTTCCCCGCAGGCCGCTCACCGATCAACAGTCAGTACGAGACCGAGAGTCGCGATCGCCAGCGCCAGGAAGGTGCCGGGGAAAGCGATGTTGTAGAAAACCCGGGCGCGGACATGGGCGGCGACCGCCCCTATGAAGAACAGGACAAGACCGATCGAGGCGGCGACGCCGACGAGCGGGACGCCCAGCAGCCCCAGCAGCAGCCCGATGGCCCCCGCCCCTTTGAGGGAGCCGAGCATCGGGAGCCAGGAGACGGGCACCCCCACTTCCGTCGCGTTGGCGACGACGAACCTGGCGCGCGCGATGTTGGCCACGGCCTCGAAGGCGTTGGCCGCGATCGTCAGGGCGGCGACGACGGCGAATGCGATGTACATGCGGGTTTCCCTCCTGCTCCACCGCGCTTGCGGCTGCTGCATCCAGCCTCGTCGCGCTGCCGGCTTGGCGTCCAATACGTGCATCCATAACCTGGCGGCATGGATGTCGACACCCGGCTGTTGCGCTGTTTCGTCGCCGTGGCGGAGGAGGGGAACCTCACCCGGGCCGCAGAGCTGCTGTTCGTGTCCCAGCCCGCGCTGACCAAGCAGATCAGGCAGCTGGAGACCCGGTGCGGGGTGGAACTCTTCATCCGCTCCCGTGCCGGCATGACCCTCACCGATCCTGGCAGGGCCCTCGCCGCGCGCGTGCCGACGCTGCTGGCCGGCTGGGACCAGGCCCTGCGGGAGACCAAGAGTGCGGCCCGGCGGGCGTCCCGCGTCCTGCGCGTCGGCTTCCTCGCCAGCGCGGCCAACGAGGCGACGCCGGGCATCGTCGCGGATTTCGCCGCCCGCCGACCGGGCTGGCGGGCCGAGATGCGCCAGGCCTCCTGGTCGGACCCGACCGCCGGGCTCGCCGACGGGGAGGTCGACGCCGCGCTGCTACGGCTGCCCTTCCCCGGCCAGGACACCTTGCGGGTGGAGGTGCTGTTCACCGAGGACCGCTGGGTGGCGCTCCCCGCGTCCCATCCGCTGGCCGTACGCGAACAGATCGACTTCCGGGACCTGTGGGACGAGCCGTTCGTGGCGGCCCCGCCCGAAACGGGCTGGTGGCAGGGGTATTGGCTGGCCACCGATGAGCGCGAGGGCCACCCGGTCCGCATCGGCGCCGTCACCGACCAGCCCGACGAATGGCTGAGCGCGATCGCCAACGGTTACGGCATCGCCCTCGCCCCCGAGTCCTCGACCCGCTTCTACGCACGCCCCGGTGTGGTCTACCGCCCGGTCAGCGGCGTCAGCCCCAGCGGGGTCGGCGTCGCGTGGGCGCCGGGCGACGACACGAACCCCGTGGTGCGGGACTTCGTACGCTGCTGCCTGGACAGCGGTGCGCGGTGACCCGGATCCAGCCGTACGGATTCCCGCGCGTCAGCGCGGAAGCGCAGGCGCCTGCCCGGACCGCCCGGACCGTCCGGACCGCCCGGGCCGTCGCAGCAGCCACTGCCAGAAGCCCCGGCGGGGCGGCTTCGGCGGACGTACGAGAATGCTGCCGCTGTGCACCTTCCCCGAGACATGGACCCGCAGCCGTACGGGCGTCGAAGGGTCGGGCAGAGCCCGGTTGCGCACGCTGCCGCTGTGCGACGTGACCTCGTCGACGTCCACCCAGACGTCCGGCGGGACCACCAGCGTCACCGACCCCGAGTGCACCGACGCCTCGATCTCCAGCGTGGGCAGCGTGATCACCGCGCCGGTGAAGTCCAGCACGACCGCGCCGCTCCGGGTCTCGATCTCCATGCGCTGCGGCACCACCCAGGGGCCGTCCCGCCGCGTGCTCGCGCTGTTGACCGCGATCCGCGACAGCTCCTTGGGAGGCGCGGCGGGAACGCCGGCCGTCAGCCTCGCCGGGCCTGCGGTCGCGGGGAGATCCACGAGCAGCGCTTCGAGCTCGCCGTACGTACGGGCCGTGAGCGCCGCCCCCAGCCGTTCGTCCAGCTCCTCCGAGGTCAGCCTGCCGTCTCCCGCGGCGACCTGGAGCCGCTCCACGACCTGGTCGCGGTCCTCGTGGGACGCGCGCAGCCGACTGCGATCGGGAACCAGTTCACCGGACATTTCTCCACTCTAGTGGCGGCGTCGGCCGGTGGGACAGCGCCTCGACGGCCCAACTGATCGCCGCGGCCGGGCTCTCCGGTGCCGGCCAGTCGTTGATCACGGCGAGCAGCTGCTGGTAGCGCTCCCTGCGCGGATCGTGCGCGCCTTCGAGGCGGGTCAGCAGCCGGTCCCGGAGCGCGTCGTCGTCGGGGGAGCCGACGGTCCGCGCGTAGTGCGCCGTGAGCGCCGCGACATACGGTGCGGCCTCCGGTGATCCGGGGGCGATGCCCGCCGCCAGAGCCCGGTCCGCCTCGTCGCGTACGGTCGCCACGAGATCGCGTCGCAGCGCCGGGGCGCGCTCCGCCGCAAGGTGTTCGGCCGTCCGCCGCATGGCGGCACGGAACTCCGGGTCCCGGGACAGTTCCGCCAACTCGACCCAGGCGGTGACCTGTTCGGGCTCGGGGTGCTCGGGGAGTTCGGGCGTCATCGAGCGTGCGATCCCGGCGAATGCGGGGGCGCCGTCCAGGCCGCCGAAGGCGGAGTCGAGGAAGTCGGCGATCAGGCGTCGGCGTTCGTCCTCGGAGAGCGTGGCCAGCTGGTGCATCAGTTCCATCTCCTCAGGGGTGGAGTCGCGACCGGCCACCGCCGTCAGCACCGCATGCCGCAGTCGCAGGACCCGGATCTGCACCGCGAGGGCCTCGGCGTGCGCCGAGGCGACGTCGGTGAGCGTGAGCTCCCGGTCCAGGACCTTGCGGATCGCGGGCAGGCCGATGCCCAGATCGCGCAGGGTCCGCAGCAGTTCCAGGCGGGCGACGGCCTCGGTGCCGTACAGGCGGTAACCGGTCGGGGTGCGGTCGGCCGGCGGCACGAGCCCGCTGTCGGAGTAGAACCTGATGGCCTTGACCGTCAGTCCGGTCCGCCGTGCCAGGTCACCGATCGAGCAGAGTGCGCGTGCGTGCTCGTGCGCGTCGCCGTTCATGTCTTCACCGTGCCGTCTCCCCCTACCGGAGACTCAAGCATCGGACATACGGCGGCGGAGTTCAGTACAGCCAGACGCCGAATGCGGCGATCATGAGCCCGGGGACCAGGAGCAGTCCCGTACCGAGGAGCGCGCCGCGCAGTGCCCGGCCGCGCGGCGGTCCGGCGGTGCGCCACGCGGTGACTCCCGAGTGCATGCCCAGGAGCGCGAGTGTGGCGCCGACGACCAGGACGAGCGCGACGAAGAAGTCGTCCCAGCCGGGGGAGTGGGAGTAGTGGTGCCCGACCGCGACCAGGGCTGCCGTGGCGCCGGGGGTGCCATTCACGTGGTGCTGGTCCTCTTATTTGTTGCAGGCGGGTTGCTCGCGAGCGTGGTCACACACCAAACCTCTCCCGGACGGTGAGCCGCCGGGAAGGGGGTTTGGGTTATTCAGAGGGAGCTTTGTGCACTCCAGGGAAAGCGGTGACGCAGATTTTCCCCGCCGCAGGGACAAAGTTGAGGTGCGGCGTCCGTCGGCTGGAACGCGGGCTTGCCGCGGCCGATCAGGACCGGCCCGGCTTCCAGGCCAGTACGTACGCCTGCGGGCCCTTCTCCGTTGCGTTCGGCTGCCGGATCACCCGGGTCTGCTCGACCAGACCTGCCTGTTCCAGGAGCCCGGCCACATGGTCCGGCTCCAGCCAGTAGACGTCGAGCGAGAGATCGTGGCCGTACGCGTGCTCCAGATGTATGCGCCGGTCGCCGGCCTTGAAGGCGAGGAGCAGCCGGCCGCCGGGAGCCAGTACCCGGTGGAACTCCGCGAAGATCAGCGGGAGTTGCTCCGGAGGCGTGTGGATGATCGAGTACCAGGCGACGACACCGGCGAGGGAGCCGTCCGCCAGGTCCAGGGACAGCAGCGACCCCTCGTCGAAGCGCAGATGCGGGTACGCCTCGCGCGCCACCGCGACCATCCCTGGCGACAGGTCGATGCCCGACACGTCCAGCCCGAGCGTGTCGAGGAACGTCGTGATGCGGCCGGGCCCGCAGCCGATGTCGGCGACCGGGCCGTTGGAGTCGGCCTGCACGAGCTCGGCGAAGGCGGTGAGCATCGCGCGGTCCAGCGGGATCTCCGCCAGCAAGCCGCTGAGCAGCTCGGCGTAGTCGGCCGCGACCGTGTCGTACGAGGTACGGGTGGTGTGCAGATGGGGAGGCTGTTCGGTCATGGGCGGAGAGCGTAGCCCCGGGCGGATCGGGCGGATCGGGCGGACCGGGGGCCGACGGTTCAGCTCGTACGGCCGGCGATCCGCTGTGCGTGCCCCTTGTGGTCCGGGATGCCGATGTGGCCCGACGCGCGCTGGGTCACGCCGAGCCAGAGCTGCGGGGCGTAGCGCTGGACCGCCGCTGTCATCTCGTCGACGGCTGCCGGGGCGAAGGGGAGCCGGTAGCGCAGGCGCGGGAGGTCAGGGGCCAGGGGCTCCTCGTCGCGGACCAGGACCCACAGGGCCGGGTCGTCGCGGTCGATGGGTCCCGAGGGGTGCAGCTCCAGGGAGTACAGCTTCGTGCGGCGGCCGAGCTCGCTCCAGTGGACGCCGGCTCCGGCGAGCGAGTCCCAGCGGACCACGCCCCGGGTGCTGCCGTTGTCCAGCCAGAGACCGGTCGCGTCGAGCATCACCCGCAGCTGACGGCCCTTCCAGAGGGGGAAGAGCGAGAGCAGCCCGATGGCGAGGATGAACAGCCCCATCACGATCCCCGCGTACCCCTTGGCGCTGGGGTCGCTGTCGCCGTAACCGACGGCGGCGGCGGCCCCGCCGGCCAGACACAGCAGCCCGATGGCGCTCAGCACGATGGCGAGGGGAACGACCTTGTAGGCGTTGCTCGTTGTACGGATGACGGTGGCGTCGGGGGAGGGGGACTGCACGGGAGGAGTGGGCATGCTGGCGATCCTAGGGTGGTGAGGGAGGGCGGCGGCAGGGTCGGTGGCCGGGCCTTTGCCGGTCTCTCGCGGCCTCAGGCCACCAGGCCCACCAGGAATGCCACCGCCGCCCCCACCAATCCCGCGACGGTGATGACGATCGCCGCCGCACGCACACGTCCGCGACCCGCCGCATCCCAAGTGGTGGAGAACGACACCTTGTTGCGCCCGGCCGGCAGATGGCCGGTGGCCATGTACAGCAGTCCCAGCGCGAAGATCAGCCACGATCCGAAGAAGCCCGCGAACCAGCCGCCCGCGCGGTACGGCGCGGTGATGACGTAGCTCGCGTCGGTGTCCGTGGAGAGCGTCGGCGCGCCCGTGCGCTGCACCGAGACCTTGGCGCCGCCCAGGTAGCGCCGCTTGCCGTCCTCGATCTGGGCGTTGATGTCGCGGATCTTGCCGTCGTCGGAGACGAACGTGCCGTAACAGGTGACATGGCGGCTGCTGCCGTGCCGGCGGGCCCGGTGCGTGGTGACCGGACTGGTGTCGCAGGACTGCACGGTCAGTTCGCCGTGCGTGCCGATCCAGCCCGCCGTGTTCGCTCCCTGGTACGCGGTGAAAGCGGCCGCCAGGAGCGCGAGGATCAGGAATCCGGCACCGGCCGCACGCCCCAGGACGGTGGGGCCGCCGGGCGCGGGGGAGAATGCGTTCGGTGCCAACGGAACCTGAGTCACCGTGAGTTCGTCCTTTGCTGTGCAGGGTGTGGGGGGCGTGTGTGACGGCCGTGGCATACCGGGCTGAATGTCACATCGGTGCGCTAGGGTACCGGCTTGATCGCATTCCAACTGCAAAGTGAAAGTAAACCGGGGGAACAACGCATGCCAGGCAGTGGGTTCGACGTCGATCCGTCCGTACTGAAGAGCCAAGGTGGCGAATTCGCGAAGATCGGCGGCGATTTCGCGGTCGCCGCCGCCACGCTCAAGGACACGCTCGCCGCTCTCGAAGGGGATGAGCCGCCGTGGGGCGCGGACACCATCGGTGGCCCGTTCGACGTTGTTTACCAGCCGGTCAAGGACGGGATGAACGACTCCATGGAGTCCCTCGCCGAGCGGCTGAAGGGGATCGGGTCGAAGCTCCAGCAGACCGGCGCGAACTACGAGAAGACCGAAGAGATCGTCACGATGACCTACACGGCCGGGAGCTGATCAGCCATGTCACTGATGCTTCCCGGCGAAATCGCGTGGGTGCTCGGACTGCTCGGGTACGAATGGCCCGAGGCCGACGAGGACAAGATCGTCCAGACCGCCGACGCCTGGCGGGCCTTCGGCGCCGAGGTCGGGCGCCTCGAAGAGGCCGGAATGACGGCCGCCGGTGCGATCCGCGCCGCGAACTCCGGTGACGCCACCGAGGCGTTCGACAAGGAATGGCAGAAGTACGCGGGCGACGGATATCTCGGCGACGCCAAGTTCATGGCGGAGACCCTCGCCATCGCACTCGACGTGGTCGCGGTGAACGTCGTGATCAGCAAAGTCACGGTCATCGCGCAGCTCGTCGCGCTGGCATTCGAAATTGCCGCCGCACAGGCCGCCGCACCCTTCACCTTCGGCCTCTCCGAAGCCGGAGCGGTCGGCGCCACGCAGATCACGCGCGTGATCGTACGGAGGGTGCTCGACGAGCTGGAGAAGGTGATCGTCGAGACGATCACCAAGACCCTCAAGGAAGCCTCCCTGCAGGCGCTGAAGGACATGGTCAAGCAGGCCGTGACCGATGCGGCGAAGGAGGCCGCGACGGGGATGGCGCAGAACCTTGTCGAGCAGGGCGTCAAGGTCAACTTCGGTGCGCAGAGCGGCTTCGACCTCAAGGGTGCGGCGTCCGAAGGCCTGGACACCTTCAAGGAGTCGGCGACGACCGGGATCAAGGACGGCCTGACGGGCGTCAAGGAGAACATCGAGGGTCTCGCCGACCCTCGTACATACTTGCAGGCGGCGACGGACCGGGCGGGCGAGCACGCGGGGAACGGACTGAACCACCTCGCGGGTGGCGGCGGCCCGGACGCCGCGGCAGAGCAGGGGTCGGGCAGCGACGCGGCGGAGCCCGCGAACTCGGGCACGAGCTCCGGTACGAGCCCGGGCTCTGGTACGAGCTCCGATACGAGCGCGAGCCCGAGCGCGAGCCCGAGCGCGAGTTCTGGTTCCGGCTCGCACCGCCGGTCCCCGCACGCGGACCGCGTCCGCTCCGACTTCGGCTGAACGAGAGAAGAGGACAAGCCACATGGCCGCACCACAGACCCCCGAACAGCCCGGCGTCTGGGACGAAGCGCTGGAGCCCGCACAGCTCCGCTCGCTCAACTCCACGCTGCGCAAGCTCGCCGACAGCGACGGCGGCAACCGCGAACTGCAGGAAGCCGCGAAGAAGTTGATGTCGGGCCGCATCACCCTGCGTGACGCCCTCGACGACCCCTCCGTCTCGCGCGGCCTGCTGGCAGGCACCGCGTCCCTGCGCGAGAAGTGGGAGGCGGCCTCGGAGGAGGAGCGCGAGGCCGTACGGGAAGAGCAGCCGGCCCCCGACGACGGCCCGACCCTTTCGTCGGGCGACCAGAAGAAGCCCCCGGGCCGCCACAGCGGAGGCTTCTCGCTGTACTAGACACCAGGCCTCGGCTACTGGGTCAGGCCACTGGGCACGAGACGAGGCCGCCCCCGCAGCAGAAGAGCTGCGCGGGCGGCCTCGTCGTATCTCCGAGCCGTCCGGTCAGAACAGCCCGTGCCACATCTGCTCGACCACCACGGACCACCAGTTCTCCGCGTCGCCCAGCGCCGCCGCGTCGATCGCCACCAGCTGCTCCTGGAACGTCGCGACCGCCGCGCCCGCCGTCACCGGGTCAAGTCCCCGCATCCGCGCCCGCGTCGAGGCCAGCAGCGCCAGCGACCTGGCGAAGGCGGCGACCGAGGTGCCGGCCCACCGGGTGTTCGCCGTGGCCAGATCGACCGCCCAGACCGACCCGAGCCCGTCGGGCGTCGCACGCGACGGATCGATCTGCACCATCACCGTGCAGAGGCCGTCCGACCCGATCCGGGCGAAGTGCGCGAGCTTGCGTACGTCGGACTCCGCGGCCTGCGTCCCGATCGCGAGCGCGGCCGTGGCCCCGTCCGCGAACAGACCGCCCGCGGGCGGCGCGTCATCGCGGTCGGCGGTGAAGAAGTACGGCACATCGGCGGGCAGCCCGGCCCAGGTCAGCGTCTTCTTCGTCTCCTCGGGCAACCGGGTGGCGGCGATGTCGTCGGCGTCGTAACGGCGTACGCCGTCCGCCCCGAAGACCTCCGTCAGCAGTCGGCCCACGGCCACATCGCGCAGTGGCTCCGCCGGTGCGACCTGCGCGGGCACCGGCACGATCCGCATCCGCGGCGGCGCCTGCTGACCCGCGAGCTGGTGCATCAGCTCCGCGTGCTGGGTCAGCGACGCGATGCCCTGGGCGCGCTCCGCGGGGCTCGCTCCGTACTCCTGCGTGCAGGAGAACTGGGCGCTGGGGAAGGCGTTCAGCACCTGCGAGGTGTACCCGCCGGGCAGCAGCGCCGGCCGCAGATCGGTGTGGATCGCGACGACATTGCTCTCGGGGACGTTCATCCGCCGGAGCTCGGACCAGGCCTGGTACTCCACGGGCGGCAGTCCGGCACCGGCGTTCTTGAAGAGGCTGGTCTCCTCGCCGGTCG
>NZ_JAFLRJ010000004.1 GCF_017315755.1 Streptomyces beijiangensis | reverse complement strand
GAGGCCGGGCGGGAGGCCGGGCGACGGTTTCACGTGAAACACCCTCTGTACTAGCGTCGGCGCACATGGCGCGACTTCATCTCTTTGATCTGGACGGCACGCTGATACGCGGATCGGCGGCACCGGTGGAGATCTCCCGGCAGTTGGGGCTGCTGGAGGAGATCGGTGAGCTGGAACGGGAGCTCTCCACCGGCCTCATCGACCCGCCGCAGTACGCGCTGCGTGCGCACGCCCTGTGGGTGGATCTGACCGTGACGCATGTGGCGGCCGCCTTCGAGACGGCGCCGTGGCTGGCCGGGATCCAGGAGGTGTGGCGGGAGATACGGGAGCGCGGGGACTACTGCGCCGTCATCTCGCTCTCGCCGTCGTTCTTCGTGGAGCGGCTGCTCGGCTGGGGAGCCCATGCGGCGCACGGCTCGCGCTTCCCCGAGGTGCCGTTCACCCGCCCTGTGGACCCTGCGGGAATCCTCAGCCCTGCCGCGAAGGTGCTCGTGGCGGACCGGCTCTGTACGGAGTTCGGAGTCGGCCGGGACGACTGTGTCGCGTACGGGGATTCGATGTCGGACGTGCACCTCTTCGGCGCGGTACCGGTGTCGGTGGCGGTCAATGCCGACCACCATGTCTCCGGTCTTGCCACACACACCTACGCCGGCGGCGATCTTCGCGAGGCCTACGCGCTGACGCAGGGCAGTTGAGTACCGGTCACCTGGATGCAGGGCAGCTGACACAGAGCACTGGAGCCTAACCGCAAAGCGACGGCCGCGACCCGGACTTCCGGCTCTTTGTCCCAAGAGGCCCGGATACCTGAGAGCCTCCGACCACGGGAACGGCGGCCGAGGTTCTGAGGCGAGGCACGGGTATGGACGCTCCGACCACCACGTCGGCCGATGGCGGCTGGTCCATGGGCCCGCCTCCGGAGCCCGCCCCTGAACCCGAGCCGGATCCGCTCGGCGTCTCCCGCGATGCCCTGCTCATACGCCGCACCCTGGAGGAGATCGCGCCCGTCGCGGACAAGGTCACCTCGTACTTCTACGCGCTGCTGTTCATCGCCCACCCCGAGGTCAGGGCGCTGTTCCCGGCCGCCATGGACTCCCAGCGGGACCGGCTGCTGAAGGCTCTGCTGACCGCCGCCGACCATTTCGACGACACCGACACCCTGGTCGCCTATCTGCAGAATCTGGGCCGCGGACACCGGAAGTACGGCACCACGCCCGAGCAGTACCCGGCCGTCGGTGAAGCCCTCATCGGGGCGCTGACCCGGTACGCGGAGAGAACCTGGGATGCCGAGACCCAGGGCGCCTGGGTCCGTGCGTACACCCTGATGTCCCAGGTGATGATCGACGCGGCTGCCGAGAGTGAACTCCACACACCGCCCTGGTGGTACGCCGAGGTCGTCTCGCACGATCTGAGAACGCCCGACATAGCGGTCGTCACCGTCCGGCCCGACCAGCCGTACCCCTTTCTGGCCGGCCAGTACACCAGCCTGGAGACGCCCTGGTGGCCGCGGATCTGGCGGCACTACTCCTTCGCCTCCGCGCCCCGCTCCGACGGGCTGCTCTCCTTCCACATCAAGGCGGTTCCGGCAGGCTGGGTCTCCAACTCCCTGGTCCACCGCGCCCGCCCCGGCGACTTCATCCGGCTGGGGCCGCCCGCCGGTTCGATGACCGTCGACCACACCACCGACAACGGGATGCTCTGCCTGGGCGGCGGCACCGGGATAGCGCCTATCAAGGCGCTCGTCGAGGATGTCGCGGAGCACGGCAGGGGGCGCCCGGTGGAGGTGTTCTACGGGGCGCGCAGTAATCACGACCTGTACGACATCGACACCATGCACAGGCTCCAGCAGGCGCACTCCTGGCTGGAGGTGCGCACCGTGGTGGACAGCGGCACCCAACTGCCCGACGTGGTGCGGGAGTACGGGCCCTGGAATTCCTACGACGCGTTCCTGTCCGGGCCGCCCGGAATGATCCGCAGCAGCCTGGACGCACTGCGCAACGTCGGCGTCCCCTCGGAGCGGATACGTCATGACGGCATCGAAGAGCTCGTCGCGGCCGGCGACTAGGGGGACACTCCTAGCCCAGGTCGGGCGCTTGCATGGCTCGTACGCCCTCGATGTTGCCGTCCAGGTAGTGCCGCAGCGACAGGGGGACGAGATGGACGGCGGCGATCCCGACCCGGCTGAAGTGCACCCGGACGATCTCGTACTCCCCGCAGGGCTCGTCGACTTCGGGCCCGTGCCGCCGGGTCAGATCCATCGACTCCAGGCGGCAGACGAAGAAGTGCTGCACTTTCACACCGGTCGGACCGCCTCCTTCGGGGATGTGCTCCACGGTGTCGACGAAGCAGGGCACCACATCGGTGACCTTCGCGCCGAGTTCCTCGTCCACCTCGCGGTGCAGGGCGTCGATGACGGTGGCGTCCTCCGGTTCGACTCCGCCGCCGGGCGTCAGCCAGTACGGATCGACTCTGGGCTTGGTGCGCTTGATGAGGATGAGGTCGGCGCCGTCGAGCAGGATGGCGCGTGCGGTGCGCTTGACCACAGGGCGTTCGGTCATGGCAAGAGAGTGGCCCGTGCGGCCCGTTCCGAAACTCCCGGGGCGCCGTCGAACATCTGTCAGGACCAGTCGGCGGCAGCACGGAGCAGCCATTCATGCGCCCGCGCGATGTGCGGCAGCGCGAGCGTGCCGGTGCGGACGATGAGGAAATAGGTGCGCAGCGGTGGCACCGGCGGATCGAGCAGTGCCACCACCTCTCCCCGTTCCAGGGCCTCCTCGCACAGATAGCGCGGCAGTACGGCGAGGCCGGCGCCCGCCATCGCCGCCTGCAGCACCGCCCGCAGATCCGGCGCCACGACCGTCCCCGCCGCGGCCGGCCGGGCGTCGAAGACCGCGGCCCAGTAGCGGGAGACCAGCGGCAGCGACTCGTGGACCTCCACCACGGGAAGCTCGCGCAGTACGGAGGGCCCCTGGTGGCGCAGTACCCCGGGGCCGATCCGGGCGGCCCAGCGCGGGGACGCGATCAGCACATGCTCCTCATCGCAGAGCGCGACCGCGGTGAGCAGCCCGCCGCGCGGCCGGACCGTGGCGATGGCCAGGTCGTGGTGGCCCGCGGCCAGCCCCTCCAGGGTCTCCTCGGCGTTCCCGAAGGTGGCGCGGAGCGCGAGGCCCTGCGAGACGAGGGCGGTGAGCGCGGGCAGGGCGCGTACGGAAGTGAACTCGGGCGGGCCCGCGAGATGCAGGGTGCGCGACCCCGGCTCCTCCGCGAGGCCGGTCCCGGCGATCTCGACCAGGGCGTCCAGATGGGGAGCGGCCCGGTGCGCGAGCTCGTCGCCGATGGTGGTCGGGGTGACGCCGCGGGCCTGGCGGAGGAAGAGCGGGCGGCCCAACTGGCGCTCCAGTGTGCGTATCTGGCTGGTCACCGCGGGCTGGGAGAGCCCTAGGAGCGCGGCGGCGCGGGTGAAGGACCCGGCACGGTGCACGGTGACGAACGTACGGAGCAGGGCGAGATCCATGTCCCTGCCCTCCCGTCCTGTCCACCTCGACGGCATCTCCGGAGGCCGTCCGCACACGCCAACGATAAATATGTCGATAGGTCTCTGTTGCTACTGTGATTGGACACTGACGCAGAGTCAACTAGCCTTGGTGAGGCGGTTCTTCGCGCGTGGAACCGGAGCGGTCCGAGCCATGAGGGGGGAGGCTCGGACCGTTCGTCCTGCGTAGGGCTGCTACTGCGGGCCCGCCTCGTCCAGCGCCCGGAGCACATCAGCCACCAGGTCCTCGGTGTCCTCCACCCCGGCCGAGAAGCGGATGAACCCTTCCGGCACGGCGTCCCCGCCCCACCTCCCGCGCCGCTCGGCAGTGGACCGTACGCCGCCGAAGCTCGTCGCGTCGTCGACCAGGCGCAGCGCCGCCAGGAACCGCTCGGCACGGTCACGGTCGGGAAGTACGAAGGAGACCACGCAGCCGAAGCGCCGCATCTGGGCCGCGGCGGTCGGATGCGAGGGGTCGCCCGAGCGTCCGGGGTGGCGCAGCCCGCTCACCTCGGGCCGCCCCGCCAACACCTCGGCCAGAGCCAGGGCGTTGGCAGACTGCCGGTCGGCGCGCAGCTGGAGGGTGGCCAGCGAGCGGTGTGCGAGCCAGGCCTCCATCGGTCCGGGGATCGCCCCGATGACCTTGCGCCACTTCCGCACCCGGGCCGCCAGTTCCGCGTCCCTGCAGGTCACATAGCCGAGCAGGATGTCTCCGTGGCCGGTGAGGCCCTTGGTGCCGCTGGCCACCGCGAAGTCGGCGCCCAGCTCCAGCGGCCGTTGCCCGAGCGGCGTGGCGAGGGTGTTGTCGACGGCGGCCAGGGCCCCGGCGGCGTGCGCCGCGGCGGCCAGCCGCCGTACATCGCACACCTCGAGACCGGGGTTGGACGGCGTCTCCATCCACAGCAGCTTGGCGCCGGGCAGTACGGACAGCTGCGCGTTCCCCGCCGTCGGCGCGGTGCGCACCTCGACGCCGTACGCCTCCAACTGCTCGCGTACCAGCGGCAGCACCTGGTACCCGTCGTCGGGAAGCACCACCGCGTCGCCCGCGCGCACCTGGGAGAGCAGCACCGCGGAGACCGCCGCCATCCCGGAGGCGAAGGTGACGGTCTCGGCCGGCTCCCCCGGTGACTCCAGCTCGCTGATGGCCGCTTCGAGGTGGGTCCAGGTCGGGTTGGTGTCCCGGCCGTAGGTGTACGGACCCGTGGGCTCGCCCGACAGGTGGTAGTGGGCGGCGAAGACCGGCCCGGGGAGAGCGGGCTCGTACTGCACCGGCTCGGGCAGTCCGGCGCGTACGGCCCGCGTCCCGTCCCTCATGCTCAGTCCTTGTCGTCGGGCAGGATGATGTGCATCGCCCACGACACGATCGCGATGATCAGGCCGCCGAGGACCGCGGACCAGAAGCCGTCGACATGGAAGTCGAGGCTGAGCTTGTCGGCCAGCCAGGAGGTCAGCATCAGCATCAGGGCGTTGACCACCAGCGTGATCAGCCCCAGCGTGAGGATGAACAGCGGCAGCGTGAGCAGCTTCACGATGGGCTTGACCAGGAAGTTCACCAGGCCGAAGACGAGCGCCACGATGACCAGTGTCAGGATCTTGCCGCCGGTGGAGTCGCCGGTCAGGGTGATGCCCTTGATCAGCCAGATGGCGACCAGGAGGGCGGCCGCGTTGGCGACCGTCTTGACTACGAAATTCTTCATGTGTCTGATCGTGGCAGACGTGATCGGTACAAGGGCAGGGGCGGGCGCACGATGAAGGCATTCCGGCTGGACGAACTGGAGGCGGAGCGCGCCGCCAACGACGGTGCGTATCTGCAGTTCCTGCGCGAGAAGAACATGTCGGTCGGGCTGTACGCGCTGGACGCGGGCGCCGCCGACCCTCAGCAGCCGCACTCCCAGGACGAGGTGTACTTCGTGGCCAGCGGCCGTGCTTCGATCACGGTCGGGGTGGAGACGACGCAGGTCGCGCGGGGTTCGGTGATCTACGTACCGGCCGGGGTGGCGCACAAGTTCCACCACATCTCGGAGGATCTGCGGGTCCTGGTGGTCTTCTCTCCGCCTGAGGGCTGAGGGCAGGACCTTCGAAAAGGGCCTGGTCCCGTAGGGGTCGGGTCAGGGGAGTTCAAGGGCTGCGAGGGCCCCGTTCCCACCCTTGCCGGCTCTAGCATCGAGAGCACAGGCCAAGAGGCCGGCAGACATCAGGCAGCAGGCATCAGGAAGAGGTAGGGACGATGGCGGTTCGGGAGATATTCGCAGGGATGCCGTGGTGGGTGAAGTGGGTCGCGGTGCCCGTCATCGCTCTGGTCGTGTTCGGTTCCCTGATCACCTGGGTGATCGGCTTCGTGGTGGCCCTGCTCTTCAAGGCGCTGGTGTTCGTCGCTCTGGTCGGCGGACTGATCTACGTCGTACGGAAGTTCATGTCCTCCTCCTCGGACTCCCGCAGCGACTGGTAGCCCGTACGGCCGTTAGCCCGGGTGAGGGAATGGAAACGGCTTTCCCCCTCGCCCGCAACGAGGCTCCGGTTAGAGTGGCAATTCTCTGCTGCCCCCTGGGAACCAAGGCCCGGAACCGCTGTGACCTGCGGTTTGCGGGTGGCGGTGTCCACGCCTGGGGGTGACCAGTTGGCCACGACGCCAACGCCTCAAACCGCTGTACCCACTCTGATCGGGTCGGTGCAGCGGGCTCTGAGACTGCTGGAGGCCGTGGGCTCTCATGTCGACGGAGCCCCAGCCAAACAGCTCGCACGCGAGGCGGGGCTCCCCCTGCCGACCGCGTACCACTTGCTGCGCACCCTGACCCACGAGGGTTATCTGCGCCGGGAGAACGGTGTCTTCGTCTACGGGCCCGCCGCCGAGCGGCTGGCGGGCGGTGGAGCGCTGCAGAAACGTCGCACCACGATCGTCGATTCGCTCTCGCACTGGCGGGACGCGATCGGGGTCCCGGTCTACTTCGGTATCTACCGCGAGGGTGAGATCGAGCTCGTCGCCGTCTCCGACACCCCTGAGGCCCCCGCGGTCGAGGAGTGGGCCGGCTTCCGTGAGACCGGTCATGCCCATGCGATCGGGCAGTGCCTGCTGAGCCAGCTCGACGAGAAGGCCCGCAAGGACCACCTGGACCGCCATCCGGTGCGGCCGTTGACCCGGAATTCCGTACGGGACAGGGCCACCCTCCTGGAGCGGCTGGCCTCCATGGAGCGCATGCAACCCGTCGTGGAGCGGGAGCAGTACGCGCTGGGCACGGTCTGTGCGGCGATCCCGATCACGGCTGGATCCGCCGCCGCGACCATGGCCATTTCTCTCCCCGCACACCAGGCGGACCGACTCCGCCCCGCAGTCGAGCAACTACGTTCCGAGGTCGGAACTCTGCTGCACACGCTGGCGTTCTCTATCAGTATCTGAAATATCACTCCTTGTGATCTGGTAGCGCTTACAGCACGATTGCGTCAAGAGGGCCATGGGGGAAGATTCCCAGCCAAATCTTCTGGTTCAACACAGCATCCACTGCGGGGTATAGGCACATGCGCGATTCGGTTCAGGCAGAGGTCATGATGAGCTTTCTCGTCTCGGAGGAGCTCTCGTTCCGGATCCCGGTGGAGCTCCGGTACGAGGCACCGGACCCCTATGCGATCCGGATGACCTTCCATCTGCCCGGGGACTCCCCTGTGACCTGGGCTTTCGGCCGTGAGTTGCTTCTCGACGGCATCAACGCGCCTACCGGGGACGGTGATGTGCACATCGCGCCGACCGATCCCGAGTCGCTGGCCGATGTCCACATCCGGCTCCAAGTAGGCGACGACCGGGCGCTCTTCAAGGCGGGAACGGCTCCGCTGATCGCCTTCCTCGACCGTACGGACAAGCTCGTGCCGCTTGGCCAGGAGCGCACGCAGGGTGACTTCGACGGCAATCTGGAAGAGGCGCTGGGCCGGATTCTCGCCGAGGAGAACGCGGGCTAGCGGCAAGGAGTTTGAACCGTTCCGAGGGCGTTTCAGCGCTTGCGCCGACGGCCCCCGCCGCCCTTTCCGCCGCGTACGGGGGCCGTGGCGCCCTCGGGCCCCATGGCGCTCTCGGGTCCCGTGGCGCCCTTGGCTCCTGTGGCGGCCTTGGATCCCGTACGGTCCGCGGACACGACCAGCGCTGCCAGCACCGTGGTCACGGGGACCGAGGCGACCAGACCGATCGAGCCGACCAGTGTCCGCACGATCTCCTCGGCGACCAGCTCGCTGTTGGCGACCAGCCCCACGCTGCTCTGGGCGATCGAGAAGAGCAGCAGCAGCGGCAGGGCCGCGCCCGCGTAGGCGAGCACCAGGGTGTTGACGACGGAGGCGATGTGGTCGCGGCCGATCCTGATGCCTGCGCGGTACAGGGCCCGCGGGCCCATCGTCGGATCGGCCTGGTGCAGCTCCCACACCGCTGAGGTCTGGGTGACCGTCACATCGTCCAGTACACCGAGCGATCCGATGATGACGCCGGCGAGCAGCAGACCGCTCATGTCCAGCTCCGGATAGAGGCCGTGGATCAGACCGGTGTTGTCGTCGGTGTTCCCGGTCAGATACGCCCAGCCGATGAAGAGCGAGCCGAGCAGCCCGATCAGCAGCAGCGAGATCAGGGTGCCGATGACCGCGACCGAGGTACGGGCACTGAGGCCGTGGCACATATAGAGCGCGATCAGCATGATCGCGCTCGCCCCGACGACCGCCACGACCAGCGGATTCTCGCCGTGCAGGATCGCCGGGAGGATGAAGAGGGAGAGGATCGCGAAGGAGACGGCGAGCGCGACCAGCGCCATCACCCCGCGCATCCGGCCCACCACGACCACGGCCAGCGCGAAGATCCCGGCCAGCAGCGCCATCGGGACCTTGCGGTCCACGTCGGTCACCGAGTACTGGAGGTCGTGGGGCGCGTTGGGCGCGTACGCGACGACGACCTTCTGCCCCTGGTGCAACTGCCGCGGTGAGTCCGGCTGGACGATCGTGGTGAAGGTGCGGCCCTTGTCCTTGCCGGTGGTGACCTCGACGGTCGCCTTCTCGCACGTCCCGGCCGAGGAGTCGGCAGGCGAGGACGCGGAAGCGGACGCGGACGACGACGTGTTCTGCTCGGCGTGCACGGCCTTGCAGTCGACCTTGTCCAGGCCGGTGACCTTGGCCTGCTGGGTCTGCTGGTCGAAGCCGACACCGGTACGGGCGTGCGAGGGCGCACCGCCCGGCCACAGCACCACCAGACCCACGACGACGGCCGCGGCGAAGGGGATCAGCACCGCCGCGATGACCTTGCGCAGGTGCCGGGACACGGGTGTCGCGGGGCCGTGGCTATGGGTGTGGCCGTGCGTTTCGGGCGCGTCGTGGGGAGAAGTCACGGCCCGATCATCGCAAGAACGGGAGGGGCCCTCTGGTCACCGCGCCAGACATGACGCTAGCGTGGGGGCACCTTTGCACACGCGGGAGCTCGGAGCACCGGGCTGAGAGGGCGCTGACAGCACATCAGCTGCGCCGACCGCCGAACCTGTTACCGGGTAATGCCGGCGTAGGGAGTAGGTCTCATGACCACAGATGCACACACGCCTGCCGTCAGTCAGGACAAGACGGATGAAGCGGCCGTAACGACCGGGCGCACGCCCGGCTGGCACAAGGGCTACGTGGAAGGATCCCGCCCCGATCTGCGGGTGCCGGTCCGTCAGGTGCACCTCACCAACGGGAACGACGTGACGCTGTACGACACGTCAGGCCCGTACACCGACCCCACGGTCGACACTGACGTACGGCGCGGTCTCGCCCCGCTGCGGGAGAACTGGATCGTCGGGCGCGGTGACACCGAGGAGTACGCGGGCCGTCCGGTCCGCCCCGAGGACGACGGCATCAAGCACACCTCGCCGCGCGGGGGCCTGCGCAACCTCGACGCGGTCTTCCCCGGCCGTCCGCGCGTGCCCCGGCGGGGACGTGAGGGACGCGCGGTGAGCCAGCTCGCGTACGCCAAGCGCGGGGAGATCACCCCGGAGATGGAGTACGTCGCGATCCGCGAGAACGTCTCCCCCGAGGTCGTACGCGAGGAGATCGCGGCGGGCCGGGCGGTGCTGCCCGCCAACATCAATCACCCGGAGATCGAGCCGATGATCATCGGCAAGCGGTTCCTGGTGAAGGTGAACGCCAACATCGGCAACTCCGCGGTCACTTCCTCCATCGAGGAGGAGGTGGACAAGATGACCTGGGCGACGAAGTGGGGCGCCGACACGGTCATGGACCTGTCCACGGGGCGCAACATCCACACCACGCGCGAGTGGGTGCTGCGCAACTCCCCCGTCCCGATCGGCACCGTGCCGCTCTACCAGGCCCTGGAGAAGGTGGACGGCCGGGCCGAGGAGCTGACCTGGGAGATCTACAAGGACACGGTCGTCGAGCAGGCCGAGCAGGGCGTCGACTACATGACGGTCCACGCGGGCGTCCGGCTTCCCTACGTACCGCTCACCGCACGCCGCAAGACCGGCATCGTCTCGCGCGGCGGCTCGATCATGGCGGCCTGGTGTCTGGCGCACCACAAGGAGTCGTTCCTGTACGAGAACTTCGAGGAGCTCTGCGACATCCTCGCGTCGTACGACGTGACGTACTCGCTCGGCGACGGGCTGCGGCCCGGGTCGATCGCGGACGCCAACGACGAGGCGCAGTTCGCGGAGCTCAGGACCCTCGGGGAACTCAACACGATCGCCAAGCGTCATGACGTACAGACGATGATCGAGGGCCCGGGACACGTCCCGATGCACAAGATCAAGGAGAACATCGACCTCCAGCAGGAGATCTGCGAGGAAGCCCCGTTCTACACGCTGGGGCCGCTGACGACCGATGTGGCGCCCGCCTACGACCACATCACCTCCGGCATCGGCGCCGCGATGATCGCCTGGTGGGGCACGGCGATGCTCTGCTACGTCACGCCCAAGGAGCACCTCGGCCTGCCCAACCGTGACGACGTGAAGACCGGCGTCATCACCTACAAGATCGCCGCCCATGCGGCGGACCTGGCCAAGGGACACCCGGGCGCCCAGGACTGGGACGACGCGCTCTCCGACGCCCGCTTCGAGTTCCGCTGGGAGGACCAGTTCAATCTGGCCCTCGACCCGGACACGGCACGGTCGTTCCACGACGAGACGCTGCCCGCCGAGCCGGCGAAGACCGCGCACTTCTGTTCCATGTGCGGGCCCAAGTTCTGCTCGATGAAGATCAGTAGAAGCATCACCGAGCAGTTCGCCCCTGACCTGCTCTCTTCTGCTTCGGACGAGGACATCGAGGCGGGGATGATGGCCAAGTCGGCCGAGTTCGCCGCTCATGGCAACCGGGTGTATCTGCCTATCGCAGAGTGAGGCTATGAGTTCTCAGCGTCCCCCGGCGCATGTGCTCGGGGGACGCCGGCGTTTGAGGGCCTTCTGCTCTTCCGCTCCCACGACGCCACTCCACAGACCAGTACTCAGGTCTTTCTCGTAGAGCCGTGACGCAAGTAGTCCCACCAGGTTCCGTGCATGTCTGGACACAGTCCGCTCTGCAGATCGGTCGCTACGGAGATGATGCCGAGGGCATCCCCCGTGCTGAGGCCCGTCGTCTCAAGGCGCCGCGAGATCTCTTCTACGTCGGCTCCGGCGCGCAAGTCGGAGCAGGCGCTGTTTCCCGTGGCGAGCAGGGTGGCATCCGACCACTTCGCGGCGGTCAGCTCGGGTGAGGTGAACCGCAGCGCTGTGAGGAAGCTCTGCAGCGCCTTCTGTGAGGGCGTCGGCCAGGCTGTCGCGGAGTCAGTGGTGGCGGTGGGGCGAGCCGAAGAAGCCGCTGCCGATGCACGCGTGTCCTGACAGGAGGTGGCCCCGGCACTCAATAGAGCTGCAATCGCGAGAGCGGCAGTCCCTCTTGCTGAGCCCTTCACCGTAACCATGTTGCCCCCTAGGTGTGTGAGGCGACCGAGTATGCCGGTGTCCGTTCGGGGCCGTGGGCCGAAGAGACGAACCCCCCTGGCGTGAAGGTGGCTGCTCCGGGCCGGAGCTGTCCTCGATGAAGATCAGTAGAAGCATCACCGAGCAATTCGCCCCTGACCTGCTCTCTTCCGCTTCGGATGACGAGATCGAGGCGGGGATGTTGCAGAAGTCCAGGGAGTTCGCGGCGGCAGGCAACCGTGTCTACCTGCCGCTCGCGGAGACGGGCGGCAGGTCGGCCGGATGGCCCGGCCGCCTCAGTGGAGGGGGGCCCGCCAGGCCACCAGTCTCGGCCGGCCGGCCTCCGCGAAACCCACCGCGAACGGCTTGTCGCCGGCGTCCGTCATCAGGTGGATGCTGCACTCCGTCACGCTGTCGCCCGGTGAGATCGTCCGGGCGACCCAGTCGGACGGACAGCCGGGGATCTTCGTGTCGAGGACGAAGGGGGTCTTCCCCGGTATCTGCCGACCGCCCTCGGTGAGCAGGCGGACGCGGTCGGCCTGATCGGTGTAGAGGTCTTTCGGGCCGGGGTTGGTGTAGGTGACCGACACGTAGTACGGGACGCCGCGCCGCTCCTTCTCGTTGAGGTTGAGGTCCAGACCCGCGAGGTCGGCCGCGCTTCCCCGGCGTACGGACACCAGCGTGGCGGGCAGTTCGAGGACGCCGTCCTCGTGGGAGTCCCACCGGACGCGGACGCGGTCGCCCGGCTCCGCCAGCCCGGCGGACGCCGCCTTGAGGCCGCCCTCGACGGGCCAGGTGGCGACCGCGCCGCCCTCGTCGAGGTAGCCGTCGGCGTTGTGCGTCAGCGACAGCACACCTACGCCCTTGGGCAGCGCGTAGGTCACGCAAGACTTGTACGAGTCGCCGGGCGCCAGCGTCTTCGGCGCGGTGTCCGCGCAGGGCAGGTCGACCCCGCCTGCCCTGCCGCCGCTGATGGAGACCTCCTCCCCGCGCGCCCAGTCGGTGCCGTTCAGGGCGAAGTTGCTGTCCACCATGTAGGCAGCGGGGATTTTCTTCCGACCGGTGTTGGTGACCTCGAAGCTGAGGTAGTGGGGAACCATGCCCTTCAGCTCTTTGTCCACACGCGCTCCCCGCATGTCCTCCGCCGAGCCCCGGACCAGGCTCTTGACCGTGATCCTGACGGCGTACGACCGGTGGTCGGTGTCCGTGTGGACGACGTCCCGTGCGCCCGCCCGCACCGGCAGGTCCTTCCAGGAGGCAGGCCGCTCCGCGGCCCCGCCCGCACCCTGTTCCCCCGTGCACCCGGCGAGGAGGGGTATCGCGGCCGCGCACATGGCGGCCTTCGTGACGTAGCTGGACAGGTGCATGGACTTCCCTTGCCGCACGATGATCCGGATCTGCCGGAGGACTGACGCATCGTAGGTCGTCACACGGGAGGTGGAGGCAGAGGGTGGCGGGCCCGGTGCGGTCGCTGTCGCTTCTGGCCCTCAACGGGGGTCTGGCCGAGCCGCAGGACCGGGAGGTTGGTCACGTTGCGCGCTCAACGCCGCCACGCTCGTACGGCTCTCCACCGGAGGTGGCGCCCGAGGCGGAGAAGTCCAAGGAGTTCGCCGCGGCGGGCAACCGGGTCCATCTGCCGGTCGCCGACTGATTCCGTACGCCTTCAACAGGCGTGCCCCGGCCGCCGGTCACTCCGGCTGGTGGTCGGGGCCGCCGAAGTCCGGGCTGGTGAAGTCCGGGCTGGTGAAGCTGGGGTGCTGGCCCGAGGCGCCCTCGTCCGGGCTGCCGAAGTCCGGGCGGCTGTAGCCGAGGTTTGGGATGCGGCCCGCGGGACGGTACGGCGCGGGGGCCGTCGGGTCGACGCTCGGGTCGGCGAGGGCGTCCCGCAGGAAGGGGAGTATTCCGCGCTCCAGGAGCGCGTGGCGCCAGGCGTCGCGGGCGCGGGCGACTTCTTCGGAGAGCTCGTCGCCCTCTTCCTCCTCCTCGGGATGGACCTCGGTCGCGCCGTTGCGCAGTGCGGTGAGCAGCAGTCCGCCGGCCGCGACCAGGATGGCCAGCGCGGTCAGCGCGCCGAAGAACCAGCCTGCGGTGATCATGGTGTCGGCGAAGGCGGGCGGCGGGCTGATCAGCTTGAGGATGTAGCCGACCAGAAGGAAGATCAGGGCCGCCGTGCCCGCGAGGACCGGCGCCAGTACGGCGACGACGGCGCCGAGGCCCGCGCCCTCTCCTGCGGCCTCGCCCAGGGCAGGGGCGAGGACTGAGCCTCGTATGGAGGGGCTCTGGGGCGCGCGCAGTTCCTGGCGCACCTTGACGAAGTGCTCGTACTCGGCGGCCGCGGCCTGGGTGACGATCGATCCGGCGTCCAGGACCATGGTGCGGAGCTGTTCGGTGTTGAGCCGACGGCCGACTTCTTCGAGGCCGGTCCGGTCCTGCGCGGTACGAAGTGCGTCGTCGAGTATCCGCTCGAATGCGGGGCGGTCCTCGGTCAGCAGGTGCGGAGCGCTGTTCATGTGCATCCCCCGATGCTCCGTAGGGCTGGGCGCCCGCCTGGTGACGGGCAGTGGGGCGAAAACGGAGGAGAGCCTGCTACGGATAAGCCGATGGTAGAGCGGTTACGGCACGGGGTGACAGGGTGTTTCCGTAAATCACTGGACCGGGTCTCGTGAAGACGATCCGGCCATCCGTACGCCCGGCGCCTGTACCGCGCCTTCCCAATCAGCGCTCAGTCATGCAGGGGGAGTTGGACGACCAGCAATTTTCCGGCCATGGTCACGCCGCCGTCCATGGCGATGGCGAGTCCGTCCGCGTACAGATGAGGGCCCTCGACGGCCGGGCGCGACTCCTCGCCGCCTTCCTCCGTGCCGACTTGGCCGAGGAGGTACGGGATGGGGCTGTGGCCGTGGACGACGCGGTGGCCCCCGAACGCCCCGAGCAGTTCCTGGACGGCGTCGGGACCCGACTCGTCGTCGCGGAAGGCGAAGCGCTTCGTGAGCTTGCGGAAGAGGTCCCAGCACTCGTCGGCGTCATTGCGGGTGAGGGTCTCGCGGATGGTGTCGTTGACCGCTTCGATCGAGTCGCCGTAGTCGAGGTAGGCGGTGGTGTCGGAGTGCATCAGGAGGTGGTCGTCCTCCAGCTCCATGGCGTCCAGCCGGGCCATCCACTGCAGGTGGACGTCCTGGAGGCGGTCCATGTCGACCTTCTGGCCGCCGTTGAGCAGCCAGGCGGCCTGGAAGGTGGCGGTGCCGGCCCCGGAGTTGACCGGGGTGTCGCCGAAGCGCTTGGCGCCGAGCAGCAGGAGCTCGTGGTTGCCCATGAGGGCCTTGCAGTAGCCGCCGGCGGCGGCGGCCTCCGCGGAGAGCCGCATCACGAGGTCGATGACGCCGATGCCGTCGGGCCCGCGGTCGGTGAAGTCGCCGAGGAACCAGAGGCGGGCGTTGCCGGCCGACCAATTGCACTCGGCGTCGATCAGGCCCTGTTCCTGGAGGGCGGCGATCAGTTCGTCGATGTAGCCGTGCACGTCTCCGACGACGAAGAGCGGGCCCTGGCCGCCTTCGGCGTCCGGCCCTTCGGCCTCGGTGACCGTCGGGTTCGGGACGGTGTCGCCGGGGCCTTCGCGGCTGATGACCGGCAGATCGCGCTGGGTGGGGGTGTAGCCCTCGGGCTCCACGGGCTCCTCACCCTCGTACCCGTAGGCATGCGCGTACGCGGGCGGAACGGAGTAGTCGGGCTCCGCAGCCGTCCGTACCGTGGGTTCCAGACCGGCCCCCTGAGTCATCGACCCCTCCACCACCGTCGCGCTGCCGTGCACCGGGGTCGGACCTGGCTGGTCTGGGTCGGCCGCGGTGTCGTGCGCCCATCATAGGAATGACGTCCGCGCTGTGTGACGCACCAGGGGTGCTGAATCCGGGTGCGTCCACAGTCGGCAGGTTGATTAGGTGTGATTTTTCCCTAATGCGTGATCAGTTGTCCGGCGCGGGGGAGCGCGGCGGACTGACCGTGGTGCGCGGCGGGCGTCGCTGGGAGGACGTCCGGACGATGAGTTCGGTCGGTATTACCTGCTCGATGGGCCGGTCGTGCTCGATGCCCTCGATGGCGTCGATGAGCAGCTGGATGACGGCGGTGCCGATCCGGCGGGGTTTGAGCGAGAGCGTGGTGATGGGCGGCTCGGTGTTGGCGTAGACGGTGGATTCGCTGCAGCAGATCAGCAGCAGGTCCTCCGGGACGCGCAGCCCGTAGCGGCGTGCGGCGGCGAGCAGATCGGTGCCGTTGGGGTCGAAGAGCCCGTAGACGGCGTCGGGACGGTCGGGGCGGGCGAGCAGGCGGTCGGCGGCCACCGCGCCGGCGCAGGGGTCGTGGGCCGGGTAGGACTCGTACACCGGGTCCTGGCCCACCCGCTGGCACCAGGCCAGATAGGCCTGGGTGGAGAGCCGGGTGTAGGTGTCGGTGGTGGTGCCGGTGAGCAGCCCGATACGGCGGGCCCCGGCGGCGGCGAGATGGTCGAGCAGGTCGAGCACGGCGGCCTCGTGGTCGTTGTCGACCCATGCCGTGACGGGCAGGGTGCCCGCCGGGCGGCCGTCGGAGACGACGGGAAGCCCTTGGCGTACGAGTTCCAGGACGACCGGGTCGTGGTCGGAGGGGTCGATCACGACGGTGCCGTCGAGGGCGACGTTCGACCAGACGTCCACGGCGCTGTGGCGTGAGGTGGCGGGCAGGATGACAAGGGCGTAACCGCGTGCGAGCGCGGCTGAGGTGGCGGCTCTGGCCATCTCGGCGAAATATGCGAACTCGGTGAAGGTGAAAGGTTCATCCCCGTATGTGGTCACGGTCAGGCCGATCAGGCCCGACTTACCGGTACGGAGCGTGCGGGCCGCGGCCGACGGGCGATAGCCCAGTCGCTCTGCGACCTCGCGGACATGGCGTCGGGTGGCGTCCGGGAGCCGCCCTTTGCCGTTGAGGGCGTCGGAGACGGTCGTGATGGAGACACCGGCGGCGGCGGCCACGTCCCGGATCCCCGCTCGTCCCTGCCGGCCGGCCCTGCGGGGTGTCTCCGCGCGGCTCACCTGGTGCTTCCCTGCTGCTGTCATGGCGAGCCGATAGTAGGGCGATGTGGGCCGATAGGGCTGGGTGCATATGCACCCAGCAGCAGTCACGTTTCTGCATGGTCGTTTACGGTCAATCTCCTCAGATCTAAAGGGAGTTGGGGGACCTGAGGGTGGAGTGGCACCTGTCGAACCGTATGGGCCTGCCCCATGACCGATGTTTCGATGAGGTCTCAACTCACCACTACGGGGGACGCGCGCCACGGAGTGAGCCACCGGCGTGCGCCAGGGAGTGGAGCGCTCCCCCCTTTCCGCACGCCCGCCGACGGCAGCTCTTCGCAGCCCCGGCGAATCCTCATAGGGTGAGCAGCATTCGAGTCGAGGAGAACCTGCTGTGAGCGAGAAGAGCCCGAAGCTGCGCGCCGCGCTGGACGGAGTACCCGCGTACGTTCCCGGAAAGCCTGCCGCCGCGGGTGGCCCGGTGGCGTTCAAGCTGTCGTCCAACGAGAACCCCTATCCGCCGCTGCCCGGTGTGATGGAGAGCGTGCTCGCGGCGGCCGGGACCTTCAACCGCTACCCGGACATGGCGTGCACCGGGCTGATGAACGAGCTGGCCGATCGCTTCGGCGTGCCCGTCTCGCATCTGGCGACCGGCACAGGATCGGTGGGCGTCGCACAGTCGCTGCTGCAGGCGACCTCCGGTCCGGGCGACGAGGTCATCTACGCCTGGCGGTCCTTCGAGGCGTACCCGATCATCACCCAGATCAGCGGGGCGACCTCGGTGAAGGTGCCGCTGGACGCGGACGAGAAGCACGATCTGGACGCGATGTTCGACGCGATCACCGACCGGACCCGGATGATCTTCGTCTGCAACCCGAACAATCCGACCGGCACGGTGGTGCGCAAGGCCGAACTGGAGCGCTTCCTGGACCGGGTGCCCGGCGATGTGCTGGTGGTACTGGACGAGGCGTACCGGGAGTTCAACCGCGACGAGCAGGTGCCCGACGGCATCCAGCTCTACCGGGACCGGCCCAATGTGGCGGTGCTGCGGACCTTCTCGAAGGCGTACGGTCTGGCCGGCCTGCGGATCGGCTTCGCCGTCGCCCATGAGCCCGTCGCGGCCGCGCTCCGCAAGACGGCGGTGCCCTTCGGGGTGAGCCAGCTCGCCCAGGACGCGGCGGTCGCCTCGCTGCGGGCCGAGGACGCGCTCATGGGGCGGGTCGGCGCCCTGGTGTCCGAGCGCGCGCGGGTGTCCGAGACGCTGAC
Organism: Streptomyces beijiangensis; assembly: GCF_017315755.1. Classification (GTDB taxonomy): domain Bacteria; phylum Actinomycetota; class Actinomycetes; order Streptomycetales; family Streptomycetaceae; genus Streptomyces; species Streptomyces beijiangensis. The sequence continues at coordinate 53,019 of NZ_JAFLRJ010000004.1, read as the reverse complement.
CGCGCAGGGCTGGAACGTGCCGGAGAGCCAGGCCAACTTCGTCTGGCTGCGGCTGGGGGAGCGCACGGGCGACTTCGCCGCGGTGTGCGAGAAGGCCGGCGTCGTGGTGCGGCCCTTCGCGGGCGAGGGGACGCGGATCACGATCGGCGAGACCGAGGCCAATGATCTCTTCCTCAGGACGGCGGAGGCCTTCCGCAAGGAGCTGTAGGGCGCGTCGGTGCGGGTGCTTGTCCAGGTGCTTGTCCGGGCGCTTGCACGGGCTCTTGTGCGGGCGCCTGCACGGGCTCTTGTACGGGTGTGACGTGGGCGGGGTTCCGTAAGAGGGACCCCGCCTTCGCTGTGCCGAAAGTGTGTGCGCCATAATGCTTGTGAATGTGAACGCGTTCACAAGCGTGTCCCGTTTCCTCCCGTGATGTCTGGGATCAAAGGGGCAGACTGCCGCTGATACCAAGGCGACCAAAGGAGATTGACGACGTGGACCTAGCTCTGGCGCCGGAGACCCTGGCGCGATGGCAGTTCGGCATCACCACCGTCTACCACTTCATCTTCATCCCGCTGACGATCTCGCTCGCCGCGCTGACCGCGGGCCTGCAGACCGCCTGGGTACGGACGGAGAACCCCAAGTACCTCAGGGCCACCAAGTTCTGGGGGAAGCTCTTCCTGATCAACATCGCGATGGGGGTGGTCACCGGAATCGTGCAGGAATTCCAGTTCGGCATGAACTGGTCGGACTACTCGCGGTTCGTCGGTGACATCTTCGGGGCGCCCCTCGCCTTCGAGGCGCTGATCGCCTTCTTCTTCGAGTCCACCTTCATCGGGCTGTGGATCTTCGGCTGGGACAAGCTGCCGAAGAAGATCCACCTCGCCTGCATCTGGATGGTCTCGCTCGGGACCATCCTCTCCGCCTACTTCATCCTGGCGGCCAACTCCTGGATGCAGCACCCGGTCGGCTACACGTACAACAAGACGAGGGGGCGCGCGGAGCTGACCGACTTCTGGGCCGTGCTCAGCCAGAACACCGCCCTCGCCCAGTTCTTCCACACGATGACCGCGACCTTCCTCACAGGCGGCGCGTTCATGGTCGGCATCGCCGGCTACCACCTGGCGCGCAAGCGGCACATCCCGGTGATGCGCACCTCGCTGCGGCTCGGGCTGATCACCGTGGTGATCGCCGGACTGCTCACCGCCATCAGCGGTGACACGCTCGGCAAGGTCATGTTCAAGCAGCAGCCCATGAAGATGGCCGCCGCCGAAGCGCTGTGGGACGGCCAGAACTCGGCGCCGTTCTCGGTCTTCGCGTACGGCGACGTCAGCAAGGGCCACAACTCGGTCGAGATCTCGATCCCCGGAATACTGTCCTTCCTCGCCGACGACAACTTCAACTCCTATGTCCCCGGCATCAACGACACCAACAAGGCCGAGCAGGAGAAGTACGGGCCCGGCGACTACCGGCCCAACATCCCCGTCGCCTTCTGGAGTTTCCGCTGGATGATCGGGTTCGGCATGGCGTCCTTCGGCGTCGGGATGCTCGGGCTCTGGCTCACCCGGAAGAAGTTCCTGCTGCCACCGGCGCTGCGGACCGGTGAGGACGAAGTACCGAACCTGGTGCTCTTCAGGAAGAAGGCGCTCAGTCCCAAGCTCGCCAAGTGGTACTGGATCCTGGCGCTCTGGACACTGGGCTTCCCGCTGATCGCCAACTCCTGGGGCTGGATCTTCACCGAGACGGGGCGTCAGCCCTGGGCCGTGTACGGCGTGCTGCGCACCCGGGACTCGGTCTCCCCCAGCGTCTCGCAGGGCACGGTGCTCACCTCGGTGATCGTCTTCACCCTGCTCTACGCGGTGCTCGCGGTCATCGAGGTCAGACTGCTCGCGAAGTACGTCAAGGCCGGACCGCCCGAGCTCACCGAGTCCGACCTCAACCCGCCCACCAAGATCGGCGGCGATGACGACAACAGCAACGCCGACCGGCCGATGGCCTTCTCGTACTGAGCTGCTGAGGAGCTGAGGTATGGAACTCCACGACGTCTGGTTCGTACTCATCGCCGTTCTGTGGACCGGCTATTTCTTCCTCGAAGGCTTCGACTTCGGGGTCGGCATCCTGACCAAACTGCTCGCCCGCGACCGCACGGAGCGGCGCGTCCTGATCAACACCATCGGGCCGGTCTGGGACGGCAACGAGGTGTGGCTGCTCACGGCGGGCGGTGCGACCTTCGCCGCCTTCCCCGACTGGTACGCCACCCTCTTCTCCGGGTTCTATCTGCCGCTGCTGATCATCCTGGTCTGCCTGATCGTGCGCGGAGTCGCCTTCGAGTACCGCTCGAAGCGTGCCGAGGAGCGCTGGCAGACCAACTGGGAGCACGCGATCTTCTGGACCTCGCTGCTGCCGGCTCTGCTGTGGGGCGTGGCCTTCGGGAACATCGTGCACGGCGTGAAGATCGACGAGCACAAGGAGTACGTCGGCACCTTCTGGGATCTGCTCAACGTCTACTCGATCCTCGGTGGTCTGGTGACGCTGACCCTCTTCACCTTCCACGGCACGGTGTTCACGTCGCTGAAGACGGTCGGTGACATCCGGGAGCGTTCGCGGAAGCTCGCCGTCGTCCTGGGCCTGGTGACCGCTGTGCTCGCGCTCGCCTTCCTGATCTGGACCCAGGTCGACAACGGCAACCTCAAGAGCCTGGTCGCGATGCTCATCGCCGCCGTCTCCCTGGTCGCGGCCATCGTGCTCATCAAGGTGGGGCGCGAGGGGTGGTCGTTCGCGCTCTCCGGAGTGACCATCGCGGCCGCGGTCGCGATGCTCTTCCTGACGCTCTTCCCGAACGTCATGCCGTCCTCGCTCAATGACGCATGGAACCTCACGGTCTCCAACTCCTCGTCGAGTCCTTACACCCTGAGGATCATGACCTGGTGCGCGGCCATCGCGACGCCCATCGTCCTGCTCTACCAAGGCTGGACCTACTGGGTGTTCCGCAAGCGGATCGGCACGCAGCACATCGCCGACGCCGCGCACTGACTCTCCGGGCTTCTCCACCTCTCCAAACCTCTCCAAAGCTCTCCCAAGCTCTCCAAGTGAGGGATGTTTCACGTGAAACCGATCGACCCGCGCCTGCTTCGGTACGCCCGCGCCACCCGTCTCTTCCTGGGGGCGGTGGTGGTGCTGGGGGTTGCCGGAGCAGGGCTGGTCGTCGCCCAGGCGATGCTGATCGCCGAAGTGGTGGTGGGGGCGTTCCAGCACGGCGACGACGTGGCCTCACTGCGGACGCCTCTGCTGCTTCTGGGCGCGGTCGCGGCCGGCCGGGGCCTGGTGGCCTGGCTGACCGAACTCGCCGCCCATCGCGCCAGCGCCGCGGTCAAGTCCGAGCTGCGGGGCAGGCTCCTGGAGAGGGCCTCCGCCCTGGGGCCCGGCTGGCTGAGCGGACAGCGGACGGGATCGCTGACCGCCCTGGCCACCCGGGGGGTCGACGCCCTCGACGACTACTTCTCGCGCTATCTCCCGCAGTTGGGGCTCGCGGTGGTGGTGCCGGTGGCGGTGCTGGCGAGGATCGTCACCGAGGACTGGGTGTCCGCGGCGATCATCGTCGGGACGCTGCCGCTGATCCCGCTCTTCATGATCCTGATCGGCTGGGCGACCCAGTCCCGGATGGACCGTCAGTGGCAGCTGCTTTCACGGCTGTCGGGGCATTTCCTGGACGTGGTCGCGGGGCTTCCGACGCTCAAGGTCTTCGGGCGGGCGAAGGCGCAGGCCGAGTCGATCCGGGCCATCACCGACGAGTACCGGCTGGCCACGCTGCGGACGCTGCGTATCGCCTTCATCTCCTCCTTCGCGCTGGAACTTCTCGCCACCCTGTCGGTGGCGCTGGTCGCGGTCTCCATCGGGATGCGGCTGGTCAAGGGGGAGTTGGATCTCTACACGGGCCTGGTGATCCTGGTCCTCGCCCCCGAGGCGTATCTCCCGCTGCGGCAGGTGGGGGCGCAGTACCACGCGGCCGCAGAGGGGCTCTCGGCCGCGGAGGAGATCTTCGCCGTACTGGAGGCACCGCTGCCGGCGGGTGGTTCGGGGGATGTACCCGACTCGCTGCGGCTGGAACTGGAGGACGTGACAGTCCGGCACGAGGGCCGTACGCAGCCGTCGCTGGACTCGCTGTCGCTGGTGGTTGAACCCGGCGAGACCGTGGCGATCACCGGGCCGAGCGGAGTGGGCAAGACGACGCTGCTCAATGTGCTGCTGGGGTTCGTGGCGCCCGAGCCGGGCGGCCGGGTGCGGGTGGGCGGCACGGATCTCGCCTCCCTCTCCCCCGAGCGCTGGCGGGAGCGGATCGCCTGGGTGCCGCAGAGGCCGCATCTGTTCGCGGGCACGATCGCGGAGAACGTACGGCTGGCACGACCGGATGCGGATGACGCCGCGGTGCTCGCCGCCCTGCGGGACGCGGGCGCGTACGGATTCGTGACCGCACTCCCCCAGGGCGCGGACACCGTCCTGGGCGAGGACGGCGCCGGTCTGTCGGCCGGCCAGCGCCAACGGCTGGCGCTGGCGCGGGCGTTCCTCGCCGACCGGCCGCTGCTGCTGCTCGACGAGCCGACGGCGGCCCTGGACGGCGAGACCGAGGCGGGCATCGTCGAGGCGGTACGGCGGCTGGCCTCGGGCCGCACCGTCCTGCTGGTGGTCCACCGCCCGGCGTTGCTCGCCGTGGCGGACCGCGTGGTGGAGCTTTCGTGGGGTGCGGACGCGGCGGTGCCCCGTCCCGCCGCCACGCACGAGAACCTGCGTAACGCGGCGACTGCCGCCGCGGTCCCGGTGCACGAGGTGTCGTCGGGACCCCGGCAGCCGCAGTCCTCGGCGGACGGTGCGGCTCGGTCCTCGCTGGCCTGGGTGCGCGGGGCCGCCAGGGGCGTGCGCGGGCGGCTCGGCTGGGCGCTGCTGCTCGGAGGGCTGGCACTGGGGAGCGCGGTGGGGCTCATGGCCACCTCGGGATGGCTCATCTCGCGGGCCTCGGAGCAGCCGCCGGTGCTTTATCTGATGGTGGCGGTCACCGCCACCCGGACCTTCGGGCTCGGACGTGCCGTCTTCCGTTACGCGGAGCGGCTGGTCTCCCACGACGCCGTGCTGCGGATGCTCGCCGAGCTCAGGGTCGCGGTATACCGCAGGCTGGAGCGGATCGCCCCCGCGGGGCTGCGCGAGGCCCGGCGCGGGGATCTGCTGTCGCGGCTGGTGGCCGACGTGGACGCGCTGCAGGACTACTGGCTGCGCTGGCTGCTTCCGGCGGGAGCAGCCGCCCTGGTCGGCGTAGGCGCTGTCGGGTTCGTGGCCTGGCTGCTGCCCGCCGCGGGTGCGGTGCTGGCCGGCGGACTGCTGCTGGCCGGTGTCGGGGTGCCGCTGGTGACCGGCGCCTTCGCCCGCCGCGCCGAGCGGCAACTGGCACCCGCACGCGGGGTGCTCGCGACACGGGTGGTCGATCTGCTTGCCGGGAACGCGGAGTTGACGGTGTCCGGGGCCCTGCCCGCGCGGGTGCGCGGGACCGCGGAGGCCGACCGGGTGCTGACGCGGATCGCCTCGCGCGGCGCTGCCGCCACCGCGCTCGGGGGCGGGCTGATCGCGCTGCTGACCGGGCTGACCGTGGCGGGGGCCGCGCTCGCCGGCGTACAGGCGGTGCGGGAAGGGCGGCTTGCCGGGGTGGAGCTGGCCGTGGTGGTGCTGACGCCGCTGGCCGCGTTCGAGGCGGTCATCGGGCTGCCGCTGGCCGTGCAGTACCGGCAGCGGGTCAAGAAGAGCGCGGAGCGGGTGATCGAGGTGCTGGACGCGCCTCTTCCCGTACACGAGCCGGAGCGTCCGGCGGCCGCACCTGCCTCGCCCTTCCCGCTGGAGCTGCGCGGGCTGGCCGCCCGTTACCCCGGGCAGGACCGCGATGCGCTGAGCGGATTCGACCTGCGTCTCGACCAGGGGAAGCGGGTCGCGGTGGTCGGGGTCTCGGGGGCGGGGAAGACCACGCTGGCCCAGGTGCTGCTGAGATTCCTCGACGCGGAGTCGGGGACGTACACGCTCGGCGGTACGGACGCCTTCGCGTTGGACGGGGACGACGCCCGGGGCTTTGTCGGGCTGTGCGCGCAGGATGCGCACCTCTTCGACAGCTCGGTACGGGAGAACCTCAGGCTGGCCAGGACCGGTGCCACGGACGACGAGCTGCGCGACGCACTGGAGCGTGCCCGGCTGGGGAACTGGGCGGACGCGCTGCCCGACGGGCTCGACACCCTCGTCGGCGAGCACGGCGCCCGGCTCTCCGGAGGCCAGCGGCAGCGCCTTGCGCTGGCCCGCGCGCTGCTGGCCGACTTCCCCGTTCTCGTACTGGACGAGCCGGCCGAGCACCTCGACCTGGCGACGGCGGACGCGCTGACGGCGGATCTCCTGGCCGCCACCCGGGGGCGTACGACCGTGATCATCACGCACCGGCTGCAGGGCCTGGAAGACGTGGACGAGGTGATCGTGCTGGACGCCGGACACGCCGTGCAGCGCGGGCGCTACGAGGAGCTGGCGGTGGCCGAGGGCCCGCTGCGGCGGATGCTCGAGCGGGAGAGGGAGGGCGATCTGGTCGGTACCCGGCTTTCCTCAACAAATAGGACTAACTAGGCTCAAGGGCATGTCAGCTCCGGATCCCAGCGATCCTCTCGAAGCCGCCACTCAGGCGACCCGCAGTCTCCAGGGGCTCTCGACCGAGCTCACCGCAAGGGTGCCGCAGCTGCTCGAAGCCATGCGTTCGGTCGGTACGGGGCTCGAACTGCACTCCACCCTGGACCGGATCTGTGAGACCGCGGCCGAGCTGGCGGACGCCCGCTACGCGGCCATCGGGGTCGTCGACGAGGAGTCGGCCGGACTCGCCGACTTCGTGACGTACGGCGTCACCGAGGAGCAGGCGGCGGCCATCGGACACCGCCCCGACGGACACAAGGGGCTGCTCGGCGCGCTGATCCATGAACCGGACACCGTACGGCTCGCGGATCTGACCTCCGATCGGCGCTCGGCCGGATTTCCCCCGGGCCATCCACCGATGCGGACCTTCCTGGGGGTCCCCATCCGGGTCCAGGGGGAGATCTTCGGCAATCTCTATCTCGCCGAGAAGAACGGCGGGGGCGAGTTCAACGACTACGACCTGCACATGGTGCGGGTGCTGGCCACCGAGGCCGGGATCGCCATCGGCAACGCGCGGCTGTACGAGGCCGCGCGCCAGCGCGAGCGGTGGATCGACGGCTCGGTGGCCGTCACCACCGCGCTGCTGGCCGGCGGCGACGCGGACGACGCCCTCGCCGTCGTCGCCGAACAGGCCCGCCATCTCGCGGCGTCGGACGCCGGGGTGGTGCTGCTGCCCGCCGCTTCGGAGGAGGGCGGCCTGGAGATCGTGGCCGTCTCCTCGGACAGTCCCGTCTCCGCGCTCGGGGTGATCATCCCGTCGGAGAGCCCGGTCGTCGCGAAGCTGCTGGCCGGTGAGGCGGTGTTCGTGGACGACTCCGCGAGCGACCCCCGGATGATCACGCGGCTCGCCGAGCTGTACGGACCGAGCATGATGCTGCCGCTGCACAGCGGAGGCCGTGTGCTCGGCGCGCTGGCCACCCCCAGGGCGCGCGGCGCCCGGCCCTTCACCGAGGCGGAGCGGACCCTGGCCACGCAGTTCGCCTCGCAGGCGGCGCTCGCGCTGATGATGGCGGAGGCGCAGCGCGACCGGGAGCGGCTGGCGGTCTTCGAGGACCGCGACCGGATCGCCCGCGATCTGCACGACCTGGTCATCCAGCGGCTCTTCGCCACCGGGATGATGCTGGAGAGCGCCCAGCGCCAGTCCGTGGTGCCCGAGGTGCAGACCGGCGTCGGCAAGGCGGTGGACGAACTGGATGTGACCATCCAGGAGATCCGCACCGCCATCTTCGCGCTCCAGCAGGGACCGACGGAGGCCCCGTCGGGCCTGCGCACCCGCGTACTGCGGGAGATCAACATGGCGGCCGTGCCACTCGGCTTCAAGCCCGCGCACCGCTTCCTGGGGCCGGTGGACACCCTGGTCGGCGAGCTGACGGGGAAGAACCTGATCGCGGCCCTGCGCGAGGCGCTCTCCAACGCCTTCCGGCACGCGGACGCGAGCAGGATCGAGGTCGTCGTCGACGTCACGGCGCAACTGGCGGACGGACGCGACGCGGTACGGCTGACGGTCTCCGACGACGGGGTGGGCATCCCGGACGGCGGGCGGCGCAGCGGGCTGCGCAACCTCAACCGGCGGGCCGAGTCGCTGGGCGGATCGAGCTGGCACGGCCCCGGCCTGGAGGAAGGTCCAGGGCCGGGCACCACGGTCGTGTGGGAGGTGCCGCTCTAGGGGGCGTCCGGCGGACACCCCCTAGGCCAAGTGGCGCTGACAGGGCCCTGAATACGCCGGAATGTCCATGGTCCGGGCCACCATCCCTGGATGCGCTACCGACTCTCCCGCAGGCTGCTCGTCCCGGTGCTGTGCATGCTCCCGGCGCTGACCGCTCCCGCCGCATCGGCCACGGACGGGCCCGGTACCGGCACCGAGGTGGCGCGGCTGTACGACGAGACGGCGAAGGCCACGGCGACGTACGAACACGGCAGGCACGCGGCCGACGCGGAGCGCGCCAGGGCCCGCCGCATGGAACGGCTGCTGGTGGGGAAGCGGCGCGAACTCGCGGTGTTCCACGACCAGATGGGCCTGGTCGCCCGGGCGGAGTACCGCAGCGGGTCGGGCGCGGTGGCGTACCCCGTGCAGCTGCTGATGGCCGACAGCCCCGAGGAGATGCTGCGCGGCATGGAGCTCGCCGACCAGGCCGACGCGGCCTTTTCGCGGATGATGGAGCGGGCCCAACTGGCCGAGAACAGTTACGTACGGGCCGAGACCGCGGCGAAGAAGGCCTGGCGGGAACTCTCGTCGCGGCAGCGGCGGCTCGCGGAGATCAAGGAGTCCGTCGAGACGAAGCTCCGGGACGCCCGGCAGCGGCTGCAGTCGGAGGCCGAGCGGAGTGTGGCGGCGGGACGGTGCGCGGGGCCGGTACGGATGGACACCGGAGGGTCGGCGCGCGCCTGGGTGACGCCTGTCGTCACGTACAGCCTCTCGGCCGGTTTCGACAGCGCGGGATCGCACTGGGCGCACCGGCACACGGGGCAGGATTTCGCCGTGGATCTGGGCACTCCGGTACGGGCGGCCGGCGCGGGGCGTGTGGCGTCGGTGAGCTGCGGCGGCGGCTTCGGCATCGAGGTGGTGATCAAACACCCCAACGGCTACTACACGCAGTACGCGCATCTGTCGGCGGCAGCCGTCGACCAGGGGGAGAAGGTCAGGGCCGGGCAGTGGATCGGGCAGTCAGGATCCACGGGCAACTCGACCGGGCCGCACCTGCACTTCGAGGTGCGGCTCACTCCGTATCTGGGGTCGGGGATCGATCCGGTGCCGTGGCTGCGCGAGCACGGGGTGAAGGTGTAGGCGCCCCGCGGCGCCGGCAGGGTCTCCGGCCTCAGAGACCTTGCAGGATCCGCTCGATGACGACCGCGACGCCGTCCTCGTTGTTGGCGACCGTGCGGCCCGAGGCGGCGGCCAGCACGTCCGGGTGGGCGTTGCCCATCGCGTACGAGGTGCCCGCCCAGCTCAGCATCTCGATGTCGTTGGGCATGTCACCGAAAGCGACGACCTCCGAGGGGTCGATGGACCGCTCGGCGCAGCACAGCTCCAGGGTGGAGGCCTTGGAGACGCCGGCGCCGCTGATCTCCAGGAGGGCGGTCGGCGAGGAGCGGGTGATCGACGCGCCCCCGCCGACGGCGGTGCGGGCCAGGGCCAGGAAGGCGTCGGGTGACAGCTCGGGGTGGTGGGCCAGGACCTTCAGCACGGGGGCCGCGCCGCCTGCCGCCGTCTCGTGCAGCAGCTTCTCGGCGGGGGCGACGCTCGCCCCGGGGTCGAGGAAGAAGGGCGGGTAGGCCGCCTCGTAATGGATGCCGGTGGTCAGCTCGACGGCGAAGGACGTGCCGGGCGCCGCGGTGCGCAGGGTGCGTACGGCGTCGAGGGCCGCGGGCCGCGCCAGGGGCCGCACCTCGACGATCCTGCCGCCCGCGTGGAGATCGACGACGGCGGCGCCGTTCGCGCAGATCGCCAGGCCGTGGCCGTGGACGTGGTCGCTGACGACGTCCATCCAGCGGGCCGGTCTCCCGGTGACGAAGAAGACCTCGATCCCGGCCCGCTCGGCGGCGGCGAGCGCGGCGATGGTCCGGTCGGAGACCGACTTGTCGTCGCGCAGCAGGGTGCCGTCCAGGTCGGTGGCGATCAGCCGGGGCTGGACGGCGGGGACGGCGGGGGCTTGGCCGGTAGCTGAGGTCACAGATCCATTCTCCCGCACGATGCGCACGGGCGTGCGAAGTGGTGCACATATGAGAGGGGGCGGGCCGTACTTGGCCGAAGATCGCCGCCGCGGAAATCTCCATGGGCTTTGTCAGTGCCCGGTCCTACGATGGCTTCCAACTACCGCGTCCTGCCCGCCTCGTGAGGCTGCAGGGCCGGGCCCATCGCGATGCGTGAGGGGGGACCCCGCGATCGCCCGACCCCGCGCATGAGCACGCGAGGTGACTGCCTGTGACTTCTTCCCGTACGCCCGACGCCACCGACACCGCGACCACCGCCCCCAACACCTTCCAAGTGGATCTCCGGGGTCTCGTCGACCTGCTCTCCCACCACCTCTACTCCAGCCCGCGCGTCTACGTCAGGGAACTGCTGCAGAACGCCGTGGACGCCTCGACCGCCCGGCTCGCCCTGGACCCTCAGGCACCGGTCCGCATCAGGCTCTCGGTGACCGACGCGGGCGCGGTGAGCATCGAGGACTCCGGTATCGGCCTCACCTCCGACGAGGTGCACACCCTGCTCGCGACCATCGGGCGCTCCTCCAAGCGGGACGGTCTGGAGAGCGCCCGGCAGGAGTTCCTCGGCCAGTTCGGCATCGGACTGCTGGCCTGCTTCGTGGTGGCCCGGCAGATCCGGGTCGTCTCGCGCTCCGCCCGTACCCCTGAACTGCCGCCCGTCGAATGGCTGGCCACCGACGACGGCTCGTACACCGTGCGCACCCTCCCCGACGAGGCGAGGACCGAGCCGGGCACCACCGTCTACCTGGAGGCCAGGCCCGGTGCGGAGGAGTGGGCGACTCCTGGGCGTGTCGAGGAACTCGCACGGGACTTCGGTTCGTTGCTTCCGTACGAGGTGACCTTCACCGGACCGGACGGCGCGCAGCGCCCCGTCACCGACCGGCCCGCCGTGTGGGACCGCCCGTACGCCACACCGGTCGCCCGCCGGGTCGCCCTCGCCGGGCACTGCACCAAGGTCTTCGGCTTCTCGCCGCTGGACACGATCGACCTGGACCTGCCCGTCGCCGGTGTGCGCGGTGTCGCCCATGTGCTGCCCGCTGCGACCAGCCCGGCCCACCGCGCCGGCCACCGGGTCTATCTGAAGGGGATGCTGCTCACCGACCGGGCGGACAACCTGCTGCCCGACTGGGCGTTCTTCGTCCGCGTCGTCCTGGACACCGACACCCTGCGGCCCACCGCGTCCCGCGAGAACCTCTACGACGACGAGACACTCGCCGCCGTCCGCGAGGCGCTCGGCGGACGCATCAGGGAGTGGCTGGCGCAGCTCGCCGCCGGGGACCCCGACCGGCTCGCCTCCTTCCTGGCCGTCCACCACCTGGGGGTGAAGTCCCTCGCCAGATACGACGCCGGGCTGCTTGAACTGATGCTGCCCTGGCTGCCGTTCGAGACGAGCGACGGGCGGGTGACGCTGGACGATTTCGTACGCGCCCACCCCGAGGTGCACTACACGCGCACCGTCGAGGAGTTCCGCCAGGTCGCCCCCATCGCCGCCGCGCACGGGCTCGGTGTGATCAACGGCGGGTACACGTACGACGCCGAGCTCGTCGCGATGCTGCCGCAGATCAGGGACGGGGTGAGCGTCGCCGAACTGGACGCGGGCGCCGTCACCGCCCACCTCGACCCGGTGGCGCCCCAGCAGGAGCTGGCGCTGTCCTCGTTCCTGGCCACCGCCCGCACCAAACTCGACCCGCTCGGCTGCGACGTCGCCCTGCGCGCCTTCCAGCCGGTGACGGTCCCCGCGCTCTTCCTCGACGACCGCCAGGCCCGCCACGAGCGCGACCGGGCGGCAGCCGAGGCCGACGCCGACGCGCTGTGGAGCGACATCCTCGGCGCGCTGCGGGGCTCCGCGCCCAGGGCCAGGCTCGTCCTGAACCACAACAACCCCCTGGTGCGCCGTATCGCCGCCATCCCGGATGCCGCACTGGCCGGCACCGCCGTCGAGTCGCTGTACGGACAGGCGCTGCTGATGGCCCAGCGCCCGCTGCGGCCCGCGGACACCTCCCTGCTCAACAGGGCCTTCCTCGGGCTCCTGGAATGGGCGACACATCCCCTCGACCGCCCGGTCGCCGGCACGAGCCAGGAGGAGCAGAGTTGAGCACCCCCGCCCCCACCCCCGCCGAGATACGCCAGGCCGTCCAGGAGAACGAGCACGCGCCCAACGGTCTGCTGCGCAATGCCCGCGCCGAGGAACTGGTCGCCGCCGCCGAGCAGACAGGCGACCGCAGTGTGCTGCGCACCGCGCTCTTCGGCCTGATCAAGGCGTACGAGTACAGCACCGAGCGCGGCAAGATGCTGGTGCCCTTCGCCCGCCTGATGCGGGAGTGGGACCAGGACCCGTCCGCCTTCGACTCCATGGACACCTACTACTTCCACTGGATGTTCAAGTGGGTCACCTCCGGCATGCTCTCGCTGCCCGAGGTCCCCCTCTCCGCCATGGAGGGGTGGCTGGTGGAGATGGAGCGCCGCTATCGGCTGGCCGGGTTCACGGAACGTGCCGTGCGCCAGGCCGAGTTCGACCTCGCCGACGAGACCGGGGACCAGGAGCGTGCCGACCGCGCCTTCGCCGCCTGGACCGCGGCCGACCGCGACCGGATGGCCAACTGCCACGCCTGCGAGCTGAACGACCAGGGCCACCACTGGTACGCACACGGGGACGACGAGAAGGCCCTGACGGTCTGGGAGCCCGTCCTGTCCGGCCGTCTCAGCTGTCAGGAGGAGCCCCACCGGACGCTCGCCAAGTCCCTGATACCGCTGGTGCGGCTGGGCAGGACCGATGAGGCGCGCGCCCACCATCTGCGTGGATATCGCATGGCCAGGGGCAACGAGAGCCTGCTGCCGACCATCGGTCTGCACATCGAGTTCTGCGCCCTGACCGGGAACGAGGGCCGCGGTCTGGAGATCCTCAGCGAGCACGCCTCCCATCTGGCCGCGGACGGCAACCCGGCTGCGCAGCTGCAGCTGTACACGGGCGTCCTGGTGCTGCTCGGCCGGCTGGCCGAACTGGGGCAGGGCGAGCAGCCGGTCGCCGCGTACGAGGGCCGGTTGCGCACGGCCGCCGAGCTGCACGGACTCCTGGAGGCCGAGGCGGCCCGCATCGCCGTTTCCTTCGACGAGCGCAACGGCAGCACCGTGGTCTCCGGGCGGCTCGCCGACCGTGTGGGCAGCGCTCCGCTGCTCGGCGCACTGCCGCTGGGGGTACGTCCGTCGCCCGCGGTCGCCGTCCCTGCCCCGACCGCTGCGGTACGGAAGGAAGCCGCCGCCGCGGCGATCACCGATGTGGCCGGACTGGCCGCGGAGGCCCGTCGGCTGAGGACAGCAGGACACCCCGGCACCCGCGCGGTCTGGAACAGGATCGAGGCGCTCATCCGGGACGGCGCCGAGAGCGTGGACAGCCTGCTCGCCGCCGAGCTGCTGGAGCACGCCGCGGTACGTACGCCGTCGCGCGAGGGGTTCGAGGCGGCCGTCGCTGCCTACCGCGCCGCCGGCGAACCGAGCAGGGCCGCGATCAACGAGGTGTGGGTCACCGTGATCACCGCCCAGCAGGGCGCGGACGCGGAGGAGGTACGGGCGCTCCTCGCCACGGCCGCCGCCTCCGCCGACGCGCTGGATCCGGCGGACCCCACCAGGGTGCGCCGGATCGCGGCAGTGGACCTCACCCGTATCCGGCTGCACACGATCCTCTCGGGCGAGCGGGAGACCGACCTCGGGCCTGCCGTCGAGGAGTTCGTCGCCAGGTACGCCTCGCACCCCGGCGACGTCGACGACCTCCTCGCCGACGCCGAGACCATGCTCGCGCAGCGCGCCTGGGGCGCCCATGACTGGGCGCCGGCCGAGGCCCTGCTCACCTCGGCCGCGGAGCGCGGTCTCGGCGCGGGGCGGCCGTGGGACGCCGTCGAGCCGCTGGGGCGAAGAGCCTCGCTGCAGCTGATGCTGGGGCGGGCCGGGGACGCGGAGGAATCGGCGCGGGCCGCGCTGGAACACAGCGCCGAGCTCACCGACCCGGCGGAACTCGGTGCCGTACGCCTGTCATTGGCCGAGGTCCTCTACCGCCAGGACGGCAAGGAGGCCGAGGCCGCGGAGCACGCCCTGGACGCGGCGCACTGGTTCGACGCCGCGGGTGACACCGCGGGCGCGGGGGCCATGGCACGGCTGGTCCTCGCGCAGGCGTACGGGGAGACGGGGCGGGCGGCGGAAGCGGCCGAGGTGCTCGAATCCGCCCTGCCCGATCTGTTGGAGCACGGCGAGGAGGAGGCGGTCAGGGCCCGCGAGATCCTCGGTAACCAGCTGCGGGAACTGCGGGACCTGAGGGCGGCAGCCGAGCAGTATCTGCTCGCCGCCGAGATCGCCAAGGGCTGGGAACACCCCGTGCCGCAGGCCCGGTTGGCGACCATGGCCGCCGAGTGCCTGGCCGGCGCCGGTCTGGCGGATGAGGCGGAGCAGGCGTACGTACGCGCACTCGAACTGTGGGGCGGGGCCGGTGAGGCGGTGCAGCTGGCACGGGCGATGCGGTCGCTGGCCTGGCTGAAGGTACGGGGCGACGAGCCGGACGAGGCTGCTGTGGAGGTGGCCAGGGGCTTGATGGATCAGGCCCTCGACGCGGTGGCGGGCGATGAGCCGGAGCTGCTCGTCGAGCAGGCGCGCACCTGGAGTCAGCTGGCCGAACTCATCACCGACGGTCTCTACAACGACGACGACGAGGTGGAGGAGGGCGAGGACGAGGAGGGCGAGGCGGACGGGGCCGCGGTGCGGCGCGAGGCCGTCCTGCTCTGGCAGCGGGCCGCCGAGGTCTTCGGTGGCCTGGGGCCGGTGTTCCTGCGGGACCGTGCGCAGTGCGTCACCCGCCTCGCCTGGACCGAGCGCGAGCTCGGCCGCGGTGCCGAGGGCGCGCGCAGCCTGCGGGAGCTCGTGGAGGAGCTGAAGGCCTCGGACACGGAGGGGGCGGGGGAGCTTCTCCCGCAGCTGGAGCAGCAGCTCAAGCATCTGTCCTGACGCCTTGGTCAGGGCTCTGACCTGGGTATACGGGCTTGCGGTGCTCGGGTGTCAGTGGACCGACGTACAGTCGGATCATGCGCCTGAGCACCGTGATCCTCCCCGTCCGCCGCTGGCAGGAAGGCGGCCGCGACCAGTGGCTGCGCGCCGAGAACCTCGGCTTCCACACCGCGTACACCTACGACCATCTGTCGTGGCGCACGTTCCGCGACACGACGTGGTTCGGGGCCGTTCCGACCCTGACGGCCGCGGCCGCCGTGACCTCGCGGCTGCGCCTGGGCACGCTGGTCACCTCGCCGAACTTCCGGCATCCGGTGACGCTGGCCAAGGACCTGATCACGCTGGACGACGTCTCCGGGGGCCGCATCACGCTGGGCATCGGGGCGGGGGGCAACGGCTTCGACGCGACAACGCTGGGCCAGGAGCCGTGGACCCCACGCGAGCGGGCGGATCACTTCGCGGAGTTCGTCCCGCTGCTCGACCGGCTGCTGAGCGAGGACTCGGTGACGCACGAGGGCACGCACTACTCGGCGGTCGAGGCCCGCAACATCCCCGGCTGCGTACAGCGGCCGAGGCTCCCCTTCGCCGTCGCCGCCACCGGACCGCGCGGGCTGAAGCTGGCTGCCCGGCACGGCCAGGCGTGGGTGACGACCGGTGACCCGAAGCTCTTCGAGGCCGGGACGCCCGAGCAGTCCGTCGAGGCGATCGGCGGGCAGATCACCAAGCTGGGCGCCGCCTGCGAGGCGATCGGGCGTGACGTCGCGGAGCTGGACAAGATCCTGCTGACCGGATTCACCCCGGAGTTCGCCCCGGACCGCGGCCGTCCGCTGGATTCCCTCGACGCCTTCGTGGACTTCGCGGGGAGGCACTTCGCGCTCGGCATCACGGAGATCGTCATCCATGCCCCGATCGCCGGCTCGGACTTCGCCGCGGACGAGAAGGTCTTCGAGCAGATCGCGACGGAGGGCCTCGCCCAGCTGGGTGGCGCCTCCTAGTCAGGGGCGGACCCTTGCGCTGAGCCAGCGGCTGAGGCCCGCACCGCGCAGGACCATTTCCTTGTACGTCTGGTCGCCGGGCAGCGGCACGACCAGCCAGTGGCCCGGCGGGAAGAGCTTGCCCGTGACGTGGGCAAGCCCTCCGTAGACCGAGCGGAGGAACACGGGAACGGAGTCGCGGGGGATGTCGTGGAACTCGACGCCCTCGACGGTGATCTTCGCGTCACCGTCCGGGAAGAGCTGCACGGTGACGGCCGGCCTGCCGCCCAGCTCGACATAGGCCTCGTGCGGCATCGAGCCGTCCGCGTCCATGATGGCGAAGACTCCGGCCGCGGTACGTCGCGAGGTCTGGTCGGCACCGATGTCATGAGTGACCTCGACTTCCAGCTGGTACTCCTGCGCGACCTCACGGACCGCGACAACGGCTGCCTCGACACTGACCAGCTGCGGATATGCCATGCGCGGCATCGTCTCAGCCGGGAAAGCGCAGGTACAACGGCGGTACGGCATCGGCCAGCCAGACGCCGTTGGCGCTCACCCGGAAGAGATGACCGGCGCGGTGCATGGCGCCGGAGTCGACGCTCAGGACGACGGGGCGACCGCGCCGGGCGCCCACCCGGGTCGCCGTCTCACGGTCGGGCGAGAGATGGACATGATGGCGGGCCATGGGGCGCAGGCCATCGGCCCGGATCGCGTCCAGATTGCGGGCGACCGTGCCGTGGTAGAGGTACGCGGGCGGCTCGGCCGGGGGCAGATCCAGGTCGACCTCTACGGTGTGGCCCTGGCTGGCCCGGATCCGCGCGCCGTCGATCGCGAACCGCTGCTTGTCGTTGGCGGCGACGACATGGTCCAGTTCGGCTCGCGTGAAGGGGAATCCGTGTGCGGAAGCTGCCCGCATCAGCTCGTCGACGGCCACCCAGCCATGCGCGTCGAGGGTGAGTCCGATGCGCTCGGGCTGGTGCCGCAGATGTTTTGAGAGGTACTTCGACACCTTGACGGTGCGTCTTTCATCCATGTGGCCAGGGTGCCGCCGGATGTGACGGAGTGCATCCGAATTACTGCGCTCCGAAGGTTTATCCACCATGATCCACAGGTAACTCGGCTTATCCACAGGGGATTTGAACGAACCTGTGGATAAGTCGTGCCACCTTCATGACGGTCGGGGGGCGGCCAGGGAGTCCAAAGTCCTTGCCTGGAGCTCCCGTTCGGTGGCTGCGGCGATGAAGGCCGGCACGTTCTGCTGGCCCACCAGATCCTCGACGGCACGCAGCGTCGTCGCGGGCAGCGGGACCGTCCTGGGGTCGTCGTACGATGCCGCCGGCGCCGCCGGACCGAGGTGCTGCTGAAGGTGCCGGGTCGCGAACAGCCGCATCGCACGGGCCAGTTCGGCGTCGACGCTCTGCTGGGCGAGCGGGCGCAGCCGCCGTACCAGCGCGGCCGCCTCCGCGGCGTCCGTGTCCGTGGGCGGAGTGTGCCCCAGGTAGCGGGCGAAGACATGCTCCGTGGTGAACTCCAGGAACCGGGCCGCTATGTGCTCGACCTGCCCCCGCAGTTCCCGCAGATGCCCGGAGATCGCCTTCAGTGGCACCCCCGCCGCATGCAGCTCCACCGCCACCGTCAGCTCCTGCGGGCTGGGCACCAGGAACTCGTCGTCCCGGTCGGCGATGCGCTCCAGTACCCCCAGGGCCACGGCGTCCGCGACGGCCTCGTCGTCGGGGACGCCGCCGAACCTCTCGTCCAGCTCGGCCCGCGAGATCCGGGCCGCCTCCTCGTCCGTCCACGGTCCGTGGACCTCCGCGACCAGCCCCAGTACCCCGCCCAGACCGCGCCCCGCGTCCCAGGCCTCCAGGAGCTCCTTGATGGAGGCCAGGGTGTAGCCGCGGTCGAGCAGGTCGGCGATCTGGCGCAGCCGGGCCAGATGGCTGTCCCCGTACACATTGGCCCGCCCGCGCCGCTCCGGCGTGGGGAGCAGACCGCGGTCCTGGTAGGCCCGGATCGTACGGACCGTGGCACCGCTGTGATGCGCCAGATCCTCGATCCGGTACTCCGCTTCGGACACGCTCTCCCCCTCAGATCCCCGCAGGGTTCCCTGCTCTACGAAAGGGCCGCGCGCCCGATCGCGCCTGCCGCCGAACGGGCCGCAGGCGAAGCCGCCAGATATTCGACCGCCTTGCGCAGCGAACCCTCCTGCGAGGGATGGTACGACCGCCGGAAGTAACGCGGAATCGCCGCACCCAGCTCACGCCAGCTGGGCAGCAGCCCCTTGGCGACCGCCTTGTTGTGCTCGCGCAGCGAGTAGCGCTGTGTCCCCGCGAGTTCCGGGTCGTGGCGGATCAGATACGAGGTCCCCCACACCCAGAGCCAGAGCAGTACCGGGGCGACCACGACCATGCCCTCGATCCGCCGGGCGTACCGCGGCAGCCCCTCGCCCCCGCAGTGCTGGTACATGTCGAAGGCCACCGACCGGTGTTCGACCTCCTCCGCACCGTGCCAGCGCAGCAGATCCAGCATGACCTCGTCGGAGTCCGCGTGGTCGAGGGCCTCGGCGTGCAGCACCCAGTTCCCCAGGACGGCCGTGAACTGCTCGATCGCGGCGACCAGCGAGAGCCGGAAGCGCAGCCATTCCTGGGTGGGGATCGGGGCGCCGAACGGCGGCTGCTCGCCCAGCAGCTTCTCGAAGAGGAAGTCGACGTGCCGGGTGTACGCCTCCGTGTCGAGCCGCTGCTCGGCCAGGTGGTCCAGGACGTACGAGTGCTGCACGCTGTGCGTGGCCTCCTGGCCCATGAACCCCTTGACGTCCTTGAGCAGTCGAGGATCGCCGACCAGGGGCAGCGCTTCCTTGAAGACCTTGACGAACCACCGCTCGCCGGCAGGCAGCAGCAGATGCAGCACATTGATGACATGGGTCGCGGTGGGCTCGTCCGGGATCCAGTGCAGCGGGGTCCGCTCCCAGGCGAAGGAGACCCGGCGCGGGGTGATGGCGTGGTGGTGTTCCTCTTCGGTGCTCACAGCGGCGGCTCCAATCGGGCTATCGCGCGCAGGGTCCTGGGAGTGAAGCGGGACATGAAGTGGGCGCCGCGCGCCTCGGGTGTCACCGGCACCACGGCCTGATTGCGCACCACGGCCCGGAGGATGGCCGAAGCGACCTTCTCCGGCGGGTAGTTGCGCAGTCCGTACAGCCGCGACGACTTCTTCTGCCGGCGCTTCTCCTCGTCCGCCGAGACTCCGGCGAAGCGCGCCGTGGAGGTGATGTTGGTGTTCACGAAGCCGGGGCAGATCGCGCTGACCCCGATGCCCTTCCCGGCGAGCTCCGCGCGCAGGCACTCGCTGAGCATCAGCACCGCGGCCTTGGAGGTGGAGTAGGCGGGCAGCGCCTTGGAGGGCTGGTAGGCGGCGGCCGATGCGGTGTTGACGATGTGACCGCCCTGGCCGCGCTCGGACATCTGCTTGCCGAAGATCCGGCAGCCGTGGATGACGCCCCACAGATTGACGTCGAGGACCTTCTTCCAGTCCTCGCTCGTCGTCTCGAAGAAGGACCCGGAGAGCCCTATCCCGGCGTTGTTCACCAGGACGTCGACGATGCCGTACTCCCGGGCGACCTTCTCGGCGAGCTTCTCCATCGCCGTCTCGTCGCTGACGTCCACCGTCTCGCCCCAGGCCTCGGGCGAGCCGATGAGCCGTGCCATCTCCGCCGTACGGGAAGCCCCCTCCGCATCCCGGTCGACGGCCACGATCCTGGCCCCGGCCTCGGCGAAGGCGAAGGCGGTGGCCCGCCCGATGCCGCTCGCCGCACCCGTCACCAGGACCAGCTGCCCGCCGAAGCGTTCCGCGTACGGTCCCTTCGCGACGGAGTCCCTCGCCGGTACCCCGTCCTCATGAGCGGTCACGAAATCTCCGATCCACGCAGCCAGCTGGTCCGGCCGGGTGCGCGGTACCCAGTGCTTGCCGGGCAGCGACCTGCGCACCAACTGGGGTGTCCACTGCTCCAGTTCGTCGTACAGCCGCTCCGAGAGGAAGATGTCCCCGGTCGGCGTGATCAGCTGCACCGGCGCATGGGCGTACGCGTCCGCGCGCGGCCTGCGCAGCCGCGCCCGTACGTTGTCGCGGTACAGCCACGCCCCGTGCGCCGCGTCCGAAGGCAGCGACGGCGTCGGATAGTCGCCCGCCGGCACCTTCTCGACCCGCTGGAGGATCTTCGGCCACTGCTTGCCGAGCGGCCCGCGCCAGGCGAGCTCGGGCAGGACCGGGGTGTGCAGCATGTACACGTACCAGGACTTGGCGCCCTGGCCGAGGAGTTGCCCGACCCTGCGCGGGGTCGGCCGTGCCATCCGCTTCTTGATCCAGTGCCCGAAGTGGTCCAGGGAGGGCCCGGACATCGAGGTGAACGAGGCGATCCGCCCCTCGGTGCGCTTGACCGTCACGAATTCCCACGACTGCACCGATCCCCAGTCGTGCCCGACCAGGTGGACCGGCTTGTCCGGGCTCACCGCGTCCGCGACCGCCAGGAAGTCGTCGGTCAGCTTCTCCAGCGTGAAGCCGCCGCGCAGCGGCGCGGGAGCCGTCGAGCGGCCATGGCCCCGGACGTCGTAGAGCACTACATGCAACCCGCAGCGGTCCGCGAGGCGCGATGCGACCTCGCTCCACACCTCCTTGGAGTCCGGATAGCCGTGCACCAGCAGCACGGTCGGCTGCGACGCATCGCCCAACTCCGCGACACACAGCTCGATTCCGCCCGTACGCACCCAGCGCTCGCGCGCACCCGTGAGACTCACGCCGACTTCTCCTCTGCCCAGCGCCGCACATGCGGCAGATCGTCGTCCAGCCAGAACGCGCTCTGCTCGGGGTCCTTGGAGTCGGTGACGACCAGGATCTCCTCGAACTTCGCGCCCGTACCCCGGAATCCGAGGTGCGGCTCGACCGCCCACAGCCCCGGCTGGGGCGGGTGGTCGGAGAATGTGTAGGGGCTCCACAGCGGCGACCAGCCGTCCCGGTGGCCGTGCAGCGCGTCGCTCGCCAGACCCTTGAGCGACTGTGTCCCGAACCCGAAGACATGCGGGGACCAGCGGCGCTCCTTGACCCGGTCGATCTTGTGCGCGATGACACCGAAGGGATAGGCCCGGTGCCGGTTCGCGTACCCCTGCCGGATCATCAGCCGCTCGACGTCCTCGTAGATCTCCCGCAGCGGCCGGCGCTCGCGCACCTCGCGCAGGATCAGCTCGCGGTGCACCTCCAGGTCGGCGAGGAGCTTGTTGTGCACGGGGTTGAGGCCCAGGCAGCCCGAGTAGCCGATGTCCGCCGTGTATCCCTTGTAGACGGGCGCCATGTCGAGGATGAACGGCATGCCCGCCTCCAGCCTCCGGTTCGTCGGGAAGAACTGCAGCGGTACCCGGAAGCCGACGAAGGCCGTCCGGTCACCGAACCAGGCGAAGGGCAGATGGAACCAGTCCCGCACGCCCCGCTCCCGCAGCCACTCGCGCTGCATCCGCGCCGCCTCGCGCTCGGTCACGCCCGGCTTGAGCTGGGCGGCGACCGCCTCGGCGCATTCGTACGCGAGGGTCTGCACCGTTCTGAACCCCCGCAGTTCCGCCGGGAGTCCGTCCAGTCCGTTCTTCACTGGTGAAACTGCTGAGGCCATGCCATCCGCCCTGTGTCGCGGTACGTGCTCGTAACTTGACACTGATGAATGTGACAATGCCCGGCGGCTGCGTCAAGGGGTGTGCACCAGCCTGTGGATAACTCGTCGGCGTACGTCTCGGGTCGAGTGCCCCCTACGGGTCCGTACATCTGGAGGCGGACACGTATCCAGCCGCCAGGGCTGACGCCCGATGTGGCCCGCGCCACTACCTTCGAAAACGTGACTGTGATCGTGACCGAAAGCCTCAGCAAGCGGTTCCCGAGGGTAACCGCGCTTGACCGGCTCTCCCTGGACATCGGGCCCGGCGTTACCGGCCTGGTGGGCGCCAACGGAGCCGGCAAGTCCACCATGATCAAGATCCTGCTCGGACTGTCCCCCGCAACGGAGGGCCGGGCCGAAGTGCTCGGCATGGACGTCGCCACCAGCGGCGCCGCGATCCGTGAACGCGTCGGATACATGCCCGAGCACGACTGCCTGCCGCCCGACGTCTCGGCCACCGAGTTCGTCGTCCACATGGCGCGCATGTCCGGACTCCCGCCGACCGCCGCACGTGAACGCACCGCGGACACGCTGCGCCACGTCGGCCTGTACGAGGAGAGGTACCGCCCCATCGGGGGCTACTCCACGGGCATGAAGCAGCGTGTGAAGCTGGCCCAGGCCCTCGTCCACGACCCCCAGCTGGTCCTCCTCGACGAGCCGACCAACGGCCTCGACCCGGTCGGCCGCGACGAGATGCTCGGCCTGATCCGCCGTATCCACACGGACTTCGGCATCTCGGTCCTGGTCACCTCCCATCTCCTGGGCGAGCTGGAACGCACCTGCGACCACGTCGTCGTCATCGACGGCGGCAAGCTCCTGCGCTCCAGCTCCACCAGCGACTTCACCCAGACCACGGCGACACTCGCCGTCGAGGTCACCGACTCCGACACGCACCCCGATGGTGCGCAGGCCGTACGCGACAAACTCGCCGCCGCCGGAGTGACGCTCCACGAGGGCCTGGAGCACGGCCTCCCCGGCGCCGGCCACATCCTGCTCGTCGAGGCCACCGGCGAGGAGACGTACGACCTGGTGCGCGACACCGTCGCCGACCTCGGTCTCGGTCTCGTACGCATGGAACAGCGACGCCACCACATCGCCGAGGTCTTCCGCTCCGAGGCGCAGGACCAGAAGCAGGAGGCGAACGCACTGTGAGCACCCCCACCTCCCAGCCCGCCCAGACGCAGATCCACAACATCGGGTACCGCAACTACGACGGTGAACGCCTGGGCCGCGCCTACGCCCGCCGGTCGCTCTTCTCGCAGTCCCTGCGCGGCTCCTTCGGACTCGGCCGCTCGGCCAAGTCCAAGGTCCTGCCGATGATCCTCTTCGCGGTGATGTGCGTGCCCGCGGCGATCATGGTGGCCGTCGCGGTGGCCACCAAGGCCAACGACCTGCCCCTGGAATACACCCGCTACGCGATCTTCACCCAGGCCGTCATCGGCCTCTATCTCGCGGCCCAGGCCCCCCAGGCGGTCTCCCGCGACCTGCGCTTCAAGTCCATCCCCCTCTACTTCTCGCGCCCCATCGAGCGCGTCGACTACGTCCTTGCCAAGTACGCGGCGATGGCCTCGGCCCTCTTCATCCTCACCGCCGCGCCGCTGCTGATCCTCTACATCGGCTCGCTGCTCGCCAAGCTCGACTTCGCGCACCAGACCAAGGGCTTCGCGCAAGGACTTCTCTCCGTGGCACTGCTCTCCCTGCTCTTCGCCGGCCTCGGCCTGGTGATGGCAGCCCTCACTCCGCGCCGCGGGTTCGGCGTCGCCGCCGTCATCGCGCTGATGACCATCACCTACGGTGCCGTCTCCACGGTCCAGGCCATCGCCTTCAACCAGGGCTCGCCCGGCGCGGTGAAGTGGCTCGGCCTCTTCTCCCCGATCACGCTCATCGACGGCGTCCAGACCGCATTCCTCGGCGCGTCCTCCTCCTACCCGGGCGAGGCCGGCCCCGGTGCGGGGCCGGGCGTGGTCTACCTCCTCGTCGTTCTAGGCCTCATCTACGGCTCGTACGCCGTCCTGATGCGCCGCTACCGGAAGGTCGGGCTGTGACCACGATCAACATCGACCACACCTCGCGCTGGTTCGGCAATGTGGTCGCCGTCAACGACATCACCATGACGGTCGGCCCCGGCGTCACCGGGCTCCTCGGTCCCAACGGCGCGGGCAAGTCCACCCTCATCAACATGATGGCGGGCTTCCTCGCCCCCTCGAACGGCACGGTCACCCTCGACGGCGACACGATCTGGCGCAACGAGACGATCTACCGCCAGCTCGGCATCGTCCC
The DNA here is from genome assembly GCF_017315755.1 of Streptomyces beijiangensis. Lineage (GTDB taxonomy): Bacteria > Actinomycetota > Actinomycetes > Streptomycetales > Streptomycetaceae > Streptomyces > Streptomyces beijiangensis. Next base: position 28,694 of record NZ_JAFLRJ010000004.1, on the reverse strand, counting down.
CGAGCGTGAGGGGATGTACGACTTCCTCACGGGCCGCGAATTCGTCGTCGCGAACGCCGAGTTGCACGGCCTGGACGAGCGAGCCGCACAACACGCCCTGGCCACGGTCGAGATGGAGTACGCGCAGGACCGCAAGATCGCCACGTACTCCAAGGGCATGCGCCAGCGCGTGAAGATGGCCTCCGCCCTCGTCCACGACCCGTCCGTGCTGCTCCTCGACGAACCCTTCAACGGCATGGACCCCCGCCAGCGCATGCAGTTGATGGACCTCCTCAGCCGGATGGGCGCCGAGGGCCGCACGGTCCTCTTCTCCTCGCACATCCTCGAAGAGGTCGAGCAGCTCGCCTCGCACATCGAGGTGATCGTGGCCGGACGGCACGCGGCCTCGGGCGACTTCCGCAAGATCCGCCGGCTGATGACGGACCGCCCGCACCGCTACCTCGTCCGCTCCAGCGACGACCGCGCGCTGGCGGCAGCCCTTATCGCGGACCCGTCCACGGCGGGTATCGAGGTCGACCTCGCCGAGGGCGCCCTGCGTATCCAGGCAGTCGACTTCGGACGCTTCACCGCACTCCTCCCGCAGGTTGCCCGCGCCAACGACATCCGCCTCCTCACGGTCTCGCCCTCGGACGAATCCCTCGAGTCGGTCTTCTCCTACCTAGTAACGGCCTGAAAGGAGCGGTGAGTTCCCTCATGTACAACCCCACTGTCGCCCGCCTCACCTACCGGGCCCTGCTCGGCCGGCGCCGCGCCGCGATCCTCTTCATCCTCCCGGCGCTCCTGATCGTCATCGCCGCGGCGGTACGCGCCTTCAGCGGCGCCGACGACCAGGTCGCCACCGATGTGCTCGGCGGATTCGCCATGGCCACGATGGTCCCGCTGATCGGTGTCATCGCCGGTACGGGAGCGATCGGCCCCGAGATCGACGACGGCTCGATCGTCTATCTCCTCGCCAAGCCGGTGAAGCGCCCCACGATCATCATCACCAAGCTCTTCGTGGCGGTCGGCGTGACGATGGCCTTCTCGGCCGTCCCCACCTTCATCGCCGGCATGATCCTCAATGGCAACGGCCAGCAGATCGCGGTGGCGTACACGGTCGCGGCGCTGGTCGCCTCCATCGCGTACGCCGCGATCTTCCTGCTCCTCGGCACCATCACCCGGCACGCGGTGGTCGTGGGGCTGGTCTACGCGCTGGTCTGGGAGACTGTCTTCGGCAACCTCGTCGCGGGCGCCCGCACGCTGAGCGTCCAGCAGTGGTCGCTCTCGCTGGCGGAGAAGATCGCCACCCCGGGTGCGATCAGCTCGGACGTCGGCCTCCCGCTGGGCATCGTGCTGCTGGCGGGCGTCACGGCGGCGGCCACGTGGTACGCGGGCCAGAAGCTGAGGACGCTGAAGCTGGCGGGCGAGGAGTAGCCGCGACACAACTGAGGGGGCAGGGGCCGACCGGCCCCTGCCCCCTCAGTTGTGTGTGCGTCAGCGCTTACGGCGCCTCTGTCGTGGTGCCTTCAGATGCAGTTGGCGCTTGATGTCGGCGACGTCCTCGACGACGTCCGTGAGCCGGACGCTCATCGCACCGATGACCTGCTGGGTGATGTCCAGTCGTCGGTCGATGCCGTCGAACCTCCGGTCCATCGAATCGAGCCGATGGTCGATCGTCTCCAGCCGCAGGGACATCCGCTGGAGCACGGGCCCCAACTCCTGCAGCGCCGGGCCGACCTGGGCCATGGAGGACTCCAGGTTGGTCACCCGCCGGTCGAGCCCGTCGAAACGGGGGTCGGCCACCTGGCCCTGGCGCAGCTCCTCGGTGTCGAGGAGATACGTGCGGACGCAACGAGCGACATCGCTGTCACGCAGCAGCATGGCGATGTTGAGCATCGCCCTACGGGTGAAGAGACGCTGATGGCGCCGCCTCTGTGGATAACTTTCACCCGCACCCTCAGATGACGTGGTCGTCTTGACCACGTCAGGTCCGCGCAGGTCAGACCCACTAAGAGTGACCATTCCGCTGCTGGTGAGTTCGTCGCGATGACGCCTGACGAGACTATGCACAGCCTCCTTGTGGACACCGAAATACTGGGCGACGCCCTCGGTGGTGACGTGCAGCCCATCGGGGAGCAGCTGCAGTGCCTTGACCTTCTCCAGGACGTCAAGGCGTCCCAGATGGTCCGCGCGCAGCGCACGCGATTCGAGCAGGGCGATTTCGGATGGCATGGAGACATGCCTCCGTTCATGGTCGGTGGTGCATGACAGGGACCGCCCTATCCCCGGGCTACAGGGGTGGAGGTCCGCTCATGTATTCCCACTGACTCAATGACCGGCGGGCCCATGTGTCCCTCTGCCGGCAAACCCCAAATTCACGAACCCTCGACGCCCCGGATCCCAGTTGCCTCCACGCACGAATGGCAACGATCGGACAGTCACACAAGACACGGGTGCGTACGAACGGGTTTTCCCCGCACAGGAGTTACGAGTCACACCTTCTGGTCCCGGGCCGCCATCAGCCCCACCCCCAGCGCCACCACGCACACCCCGACCACCAGCGACAACGGCACCGTCCAGCTCCCCGTCGCCTGGTATACCGCCCCCGCCGCGAACGGCCCGACCGCCGCCAGCAGATACCCCACCGTCTGCGCCATCCCCGACAGCCGTGCCGCCGTCACCGCGTCCCCCGACCGCAGCACGATCAGCGTCAGCGCGAGGCCGACCGCGCCCCCCTGCCCGACGCCCAGCACCGCGGCCCACACCCACGCGCCCGTCACGGGTGCGACGATCAGCCCCACGTACCCGGCCGCCACCATCCCCGTCACCAGCACGATCAGCGGCCGCTGACTCCGCATCCGGCCCGCGAGGACCGGCACCACAAAGGCGCCGGCCACCTGGATCAGGTTGTTGAAGGCGAAGACGACCCCCGCCGACGACCGGCTCATCCCGTGGTCGCTGAAGATCGTCGGCATCCAGGCGATCAGTACGTACGACCACAGCGACTGCAGCCCCATGAAGAGCGTCACCTGCCACGCCAGCGCACTGCGCCACACGCTCTTCACCGGCCCCGCGACAGCAACACCCCGCACCTCGTGCCCCGTACGCCCCCGCGCAATGATCATCTGCGGCACCCATGCCACCGCCGCCACCACGGCCAGCAGCGACCAGAACGCCAGAGAGGCCTGCCAGCTACCGCCGAAAGCTTTCTCCAGCGGTACGGAAGCCGCCGCGGCCACCGTCGCCCCCGCGATCATCGCGCCGGTGTACACGGACGTCATCGACGCCGCACGATCCGGGAAGTCCCGCTTGATCAGCCCCGGCATCAGCACGTTCAGCAGCGCGATCGCGGTCCCGATCAGCAGCGACCCCCCGTACAGCGCCCCCACCGAAGGCAGCACCCGCACCAGAATCCCGCCGGCCAGCAGCACCAGCGCCCCGAAGAGCACCACCTCGCTCCCGAACCGCCGCCCCAGCCACGGCGCCACCAGCGCACCGAGCCCCAGGAACAGCACCGGCACCGACGTCAGCAGACTGTTCGCCGTCTGCGAGAGCCCGAAGTCGGCCCCGACCTGCGTCACCAGCGGCGACATGCTCGCCAGCGCGGCCCGCATGTTGACCGAGGCCAGCACGATCCCGACCAGCAGCAGCACCGGATGCGCGATCAGCGCCCGCCGCGCCCGCACCCCCTCCGCGGACGGCTGGACATCAGCCTCCGCATCGACCACCACCAGCTCGGAATCCGGGCGTGACAAAACAAACACCTCTCTCAACTCATGCGTTACGTATAGAAATTCAGCGATCGGTGAAGAGCGTGCTCACCGCGTCGATCGGCTCCTGCAGCAGCCGCCGCGCCACCCGCTCCGCCGCGTCCGGGTCCCCGCTCTCGATCGCGTCGACCAGCGCCCGGTGCGTCTCCAGATCGATCGGCGGCATCTCCCGGTCCCCGAGCGCCTCGACCAGCACCTCGTGCACCTGGGTGGAGAAGAAGCGGTACACCTCGACGAAGGCCGCGTTGTGCGTCGCCTCCACCACCGCCATATGGAAGACGATGTCCGCGTCGGCGGCCCGGTCCCCCTCGCCCCGGAGCACGCGCAGCGCCTCCCGCAGCCGCTCCAGGTCCGCCGCTTCGCGCCGTACCGCCGCCAGCCGCGCGGCCTCGGCCTCCAGCGCGACCCTCAGCTCCAGTACGTCCAGCGCCCCCGCGTGCCGCATCGTCCGCAGCACCGCCGCAGGATCGGCCGTCGACCGTACGAAAGTGCCGTTGCCCTGCAGCGACTCCAGGAGCCCCGCGTGCACCAGCACCCGTACCGCCTCGCGCACCGTGTTCCGCCCGACGCCCAGCTGCTCCGCGAGCTCGTGCTCGGTCGGGATCCGGTCGCCGACCGCCCACTCGCCCTCGGCCAGCTGCGTCCGCAGCTGTTCGACCACGGTGTCCACGAGGGACTGCCGCCCCGCCGCCCGCAACGCCATCACATCGGTCTCCATTCACCCGGTTGCCCAATCATCCTACAACTGCTCTCGCGGTCGTACGCACGTCGTATGCGCCAAGATGAGGATGTGACGTCCGTGCCTGGGCAGCCAGAGCCCTCCCACCCCCTGCGGAGCTGGATCCGCTCCACACCCGGCACGCACATCTGGCTGCTGGTCATCGTGATCACGAGCATCGTCATCGAGCTCTCCACCGAGGGACTGGAACGCTTCCTCCTGGAGCGCAACAGCAGCAACATCGTGCAGCTCACGGCCCACCCCGTGCAGTCCCTGCTCCTCAGCGCCTTCTGGATCGAGAACCCGTCGTCGGTCCTCCTCTACCTCGTGCTCTTCGAGACCTTCCACGCCCCCGTGGAACGCTGGCTCGGCACGCTGCGCTGGCTCTTCGTCGTGGCCATCGCGCACATCGCCGCCACCCTCATCAGCCAGAAGATCGTCCTGATGAGCATCCAGAACCACGAGGTTCCGCGCCGGATGGCCCATGTCGTCGACATCGGCGTGAGTTACGGTCTCGCCGCCTCGATCGGCATCCTCACCTACCGGGTGCACGGCCGGTTCCGCTGGCTCTACCTCGCGGGCGCGGTCGCGTTCTTCGGTATCCCACTGGCCACCGGCGGCACTTACACGGACCTCGGCCACGCCGCCGCCCTCGCCATCGGGCTGGCCTGCTGGCCGCTGACGAAAAAAGAGTGGCGCCGAACACCCGTACGGAGCACAGTGGTTGAGCACACACCGGACCGGGAGAGGGGCGAGACGATGACCGACGAGAGTCAGAGTCCGTCGAGCTCCCAGCAGGGCGGGACGGGGCCGGCACCGGGGTAGCGTCACCTCATACTCCGAGAGCCGCCCACGGACGACCCGCCCGGGCGGCCCCGCCGCGGCAGCGGAAAAATGTCACGGCGTGCGCGTTGCGCACGGGCCGCCCTCCCCGGAGGATTGGCCGAGTGGAAAGGCACGGGCTTGCGCTGTGTTCCCTCAGGCGAGTCTTGGTCGGGCGAAAGCCCGCGCGCGTTCGATCCGCGCATCCTCCGCCCACAGATACCCGCTACCCGCCTACGCGACGACCGCGTCCCCCGCCGCCTCGGCGACCGTCTCCACCAGGCCGATCCCCGCGCTCTCCGTCGACGACCCGCTCGACGTGACCGCGATCAGGACCGAGTCCCCGCCGACCGTCACCTCGCCGACCGAGTTGATGTCCCACAGGTCGGTGGCCGACCGCTGCAGCCACCCGTTCTTCAGCCCCACCGACGAGCCGCTGTCGGCAGCCGCCGACACTCCCCACTGCTGATCCGCCTCGACGTTTCCCATCAGCCCCTGGACGTACGTCTGCGAGTCCGCACTCAGCGGCGAATCGTCCCCGTACACCGCCTCCAGCAGCGTGATCTGGTCCTCGGCGGTCGTCTGCGTCAGCCCCCAGTCGCCGTCGGTACCGCCGACCGTGTCCGTCAGCCCGAGGGTCTTGTTCGCGGCGTCCAGACCGGACGCCCCGCCTATCTCGCCCCAGAGCGTGTTCGTCGCGTCGTTGTCGCTGTTCTCGATCATCGAGGTGGCGAGTGTCCGCTGCGCCGGGGTGAGCGCGGTCCCGCTGTCCTGCGCCTGCAGCAACAGCGTCGCGAGGATGTCGACCTTCACGATGCTCGCGGTGTCGTACGTACCGCTGTCCCCGTGCGCGTACGAAGCCGAATCACCGGAGTCGAGATCCAGCGCGGCGACCTGATAGTCGCCCTCCGCCGTCACCGCGTTCAGCGCGCGCGTCAGAGCCGCGTCGGGGGAGGCGGGAGAGGCGCTGGCAGAAGGCGTGTCGCTGACTTTGGCGACCGGTGCCGCATCAATGTGCGAGCCCGAGCGGTCGACCGCGAGGGTCAGCACTCCGGCCGTGGCCAGGCCCGTGGCCGCGATCACAGCGATGCGCCGCAGCCTGCGGCGCTTCTTCCTTTCGGGGTTTCCAAGGTCGTCATCCATTCGAACGACGCTAGGACATCCGTTCCACCAGAACGCTATGAGTTGTCTGTGAGACGAATGAGAAAGGTGTTTGTGCAGGTCAGACGCTTGTGAGCATTCTCTCCAGCACCACGGCGATCCCGTCGTCGTCATTCGACGCGGTGACCTCGTCCGCCACGGCCTTCAGCGACTCGTGCGCATTGGCCATCGCGACGCCGTGTGCGGACCACCCGAACATCGGGATGTCGTTCGGCATGTCGCCGAAGGCGATCGTGTCCGCGGACGTGACCTTCAGCCGCCGCGCGGCCAGCGAGAGCCCGGTCGCCTTGGACAGCCCCAGCGGCAGGATCTCCACGACGCCCGCGCCCGCCATGACCACGTCGACCAGACCGCCGGCCGCCTGCTGAGCGACGTGCGTCAGTGCGTCGTCGCTCAGCCCCGGGTGCTGCAGATAGACCTTGTTCAGCGGTGCGGCCCACAGCTCGGCCAGGTCGGAGAAGGGGACCACGGGAAGCGGCCCTTCCTGTACGGCGTACCCCGGCCCCACCAGCACTTCGCCGTCGATCCCGTCCCGGCTCGCGGCCAGCGCCAGCGGTCCGACCTCGGCCTCGATCTTGGCGAGGGCGATCGCGGCCAGCTGCCGGTCCAGGGTGACGGAGGTCAGCAGCCGGTGCTCACCCGCGTGGTAGAGCTGCGCGCCCTGGCCGCACACCGCGAGCCCCTCGTAACCGAGGTCGTCGAGGATGTGACGGGTCCACGGGACGGCCCGCCCGGTGACGATGATGTGCGCCGCACCCGCCGCCGTCACGGCAGCGAGTGCGTCACGCGTACGTGCCGAGACCGTGTCGTCGGAGCGCAGCAGCGTCCCGTCGAGGTCGGTCGCGATGAGCTTGTACGGGAGGGGGCGGGGCGAAGTGCTCACTTGGCGAGGGGCTCCAGAATCGTTCGTCCCCCGAGGTAGGGCCTGAGGACCTCAGGCACCCGCACCGACCCGTCGGCCAGCTGGTGGTTCTCCAGGATCGCCACGATCGTCCGCGGCACCGCGCACAGCGTGCCGTTGAGCGTCGAGAGCGGCTGGACCTTCTTGCCCTCGCGCATACGGACCGACAGCCGGCGCGCCTGGAAACCGTCGCAGTTGGACGCAGAGGTCAGCTCGCGGTACTTGCCCTGCGTCGGGATCCACGCCTCGCAGTCGAACTTCCGCGAGGCCGACGAACCGAGGTCGCCGGTCGCCACGTCGATCACCTGGAAGGGCAGCTCAAGACCGGTCAGCCACTGCTTCTCCCACCCGAGGAGCCGCTGGTGCTCGGCCTCGGCGTCGTCGGGGTGGACGTACGAGAACATCTCGACCTTGTCGAACTGGTGGACACGGAAGATGCCCCGGGTGTCCTTCCCGTACGTACCCGCCTCGCGGCGGAAGCACGGCGAGAAGCCCGCGTAGCGCATCGGCAGCTTGTCCGCGTCGAGGATCTCGTCCATGTGGTACGCGGCGAGAGGGACCTCCGACGTACCCACCAGGTAGTAGTCGTCCTTCTCCAGGTGGTAGACGTTCTCGGCGGCCTGGCCGAGGAAGCCCGTCCCCTCCATGGCGCGCGGACGCACCAGCGCGGGGGTGAGCATCGGGATGAAGCCGGCCTCCATCGCCTGCGCGATGGCCGCGTTGACCAGCGCGAGCTCAAGGAGCGCGCCCACGCCCGTCAGGTAGTAGAAGCGCGAGCCCGAGACCTTCGCGCCGCGCTCGACGTCGATGGCGCCCAGCGACTCGCCGAGCTCCAGGTGGTCCTTGGGCTCGAAGCCCTCGGCGGCGAAGTCGCGGATGGTGCCGTGCGTCTCCAGGACGACGAAGTCCTCCTCGCCGCCGACCGGAACATCGGTGTGCACGATGTTGCCGAGCAGCAGCAGCAGGCGCTTGGTCTCCTCGTCCGCCTCGTTCTGCTCGGCGTCGGCGGCCTTGACGGCGGTGGCGAGCACGCCGGTCTTCTTCAGCAGCTCGGCCTTCTCCTCCCCCTGGGCCTTGGGGATGAGCTTGCCGAGCGACTTCTGCTCGGAGCGGAGTTCGTCGAAGCGGAGCCCGGAGGACCTGCGCCGTTCGTCGGCGGAGAGCAGGGCGTCGACGAGCGCGACGTCCTCTCCACGGGCGCGCTGGGAGGCGCGAACACGGTCGGGGTCCTCACGGAGCAGGCGAAGGTCAATCACCCCACCAGGCTACCGGTGCGGGGTTCCGCCCCTCGACTCGATATTGCCTTGCGTGTCGGTTTGTCCGAATTGAGGCAGTATCTCCTGAATAAGAAAGCGCGAGGAAGGAATTTCCGGGCATTCGTCAATAAAGCCGGGCTGATTCGCCGGAAGGGGGCACGGGGCGCTGTCCTGTTGACCCACATCCCTTGCGGTGAACGGCAGTTGGGGAACGTTCATCCACAGGAATCCACAGTCGGGAAAAGTTATCCACAGGCTGTGTGGGAAATCTGTGGATGGCGGAGGAGATCATTCCGAAAGCCGCATGCAGGACGAAGGATTCCCCGGCCAAACCCTCCTCACACACTCATTCGAGTGGGAATTGATCGCTCTAAAGAGTTGATCGGTGGAATTGGGGTGACACGGCCCGGCGCACCCCCCTGTGGATGGAAGTGTCGTCACTAGGGCGATTTGTCGACCGTCTCACCCAATCCTGTCGACTTGTCCCCAGGTCGAGACAGCGTCCTGTGGATAACTTCTGTGGATAACGCAAATCTGCAGGTAGGAAGAGCGGAAAGGCGCGAAAAGGCCTCTCAGGCCCGCCCGTCCTGGCTGCGCGCCAGCCAGTCGGCAGCCGCCATGAACGCGGTGTCCGACGTCCCCGGCAGCGTTTCGCTTACGTCCGCGAGCTCGACCCCCGCCCGCGGATAGGACCCGAGGAACCGCACATCCAGGCAGATCCGCTTGAGCCCCATCAGCGCCTCGCTCACCCGGCGGTCCGCGATATGACCTTCGGCGTCGATGGCGAAGCAGTAATTGCCGATACCGGCGCCGGTCGGCCTGGACTGCAGCAGCATCAGGTTGACCCCGCGGATCGCGAACTCCTGCAGGAGCTCCATCAGCCCACCGGGGTGGTCGTCGCGCTGCCAGAGGACCACCGAGGTCTTGTCGGCCCCGGTCGGCGAAGCGGGCCGCGCGGGCCGTCCGACCAGGACGAACCGGGTCTCGGCGTTCTCCGCGTCATGGATCTCGGTGACCAGCGGCACCAGACCATAGGTCGCCGCGGCGAACTCGCCCGCGAAGGCGGCGTCGAACCGCCCCTCCTGTACGAGCCGGGCGCCGTCCGCGTTCGATGCGGCCGACTCCCAGAGGGCCTCGGGGAGGTTGGCCCGCAGCCAGTTGCGCACCTGCGGCTGGGCGACCGGGTGCCCGGTCACCGTCTTCACGTCGCTGAGCTTCGTCCCCGGGCGCACCAGCAGCGCGAAGGCGATCGGCAGCAGCACCTCGCGGTAGATCATCAGCGGCTCGCCGCCCGCGAGCTCGTCGAGGGTCGCGGTGACGCCGCCTTCCACGGAGTTCTCGATCGGTACGAGCGCTGCCGCCGCTTCCCCGGTCCGTACCGCGTCCAGCGCGGCCGGCACCGACACCATCGGGACGAGCTCCCGGGTGGCGGCCTCGGGGAGCGTGCGCAGTGCCGCCTCGGTGAAAGTGCCTTCAGGACCCAGATAGGTGAAGCGCGTGGCTGACATACGGTCACCCTAATAGGCCGTATGTGGGTCAGGACTCCAGAAGCCTCTGGCCCACGTACTCCCCGGCCTTCGGGCCCCCGGGCACGGCGAAGAGACCGCTGGACTCGTGCCGTACGAACGCCGACAGCGCATCGCCGCGGTCGAGCTTCCGCTGTACGGGCACGAAACCCCTCAGCGGATCCGCCTGCCAGCAGACGAAGAGCAGTCCGGCGTCCGGGGTCCCGTCCGCGGAGATTCCGTCGTGGTACGAGAACGGGCGGCGCAGCAGCGCGGCCCCGCCGTTCTGCTCGGGCGCCGAGATCCGCGCATGGGCGTCGGCGGGGATCAGCGGCTTGCCGTCCGCGCCGAGCTTGTCCAGATCCATGTCCGTGGTCTCGGTGCCACCCGAAAGAGGGGCGCCGTCCTTCTTCCGCCGGCCGATGACCTGCTCCTGCCGGTGCGTGGAGAGCTGCTCCCAGTCGTCGAGGAGCATCCGGATCCGGCGTACGACGGCGTACGAACCGCCCGCCATCCACGCCGGCTGTCCCGATACGGGTACGAAGATCCGCCGGTCGAAGTCCTTCTCCGACGGCTTGGGGTTGCCCGTCCCGTCGATCTGCCCCATCAGGTTCCGCGCGGTCTTCGGGGATGCCGTGGCGCCCGGCGCACGGTTGAAGCCGTTCATCTGCCAGCGCACCCGGGCCGCCGCACCCGCGTCCTTCTGCAGCTGGCGCAGTGCGTGGAAGGCGACCAGCGGGTCATTGGCGCCGATCTGCACCCAGAGATCGCCGCCCGAGCGCTTCGCGTCCAGCTGGTCGGAGGAGAAGTCCGGCAGCGGGTCCAGCTGCGCGGGGCGCTGCGCGGTCAGGTCCGTACGGTCGAAGAAGGAGTGGCCGAAGCCGAAGGTGACGGTCAGCGAGGAGGGTCCAGCGTCCAGCGCGATCTCGGTGTCCGCGTCCCCGACCGGCCGTCCCGCCATCATCTTCTGCGCGCTCGCCGACCAGCGCCGCAGCAGCGCCGCGGCCTGCGTACGCCCGGCGCCCGGGGCCAGGTCGAAGGCGACGAGGTGTCCGGTGGACTGCACGGGCGTCGTGATCCCGGCCTGGTGCGCACCGCCGTCGAAGGCGACGTCTGTCGATCCCAGTGCGGTCAGCGGGGCCGGGGGGTCCGATTCGGCGGCCGAATAGCCCGCCGCGCCGATGACCAGACCGCCCGCGCCCACCGCGCCGGCGGTCCCGAGGAGCCGCCGTCTGGAGATGTCGCTCATTCTGCTCAGCCGATCTTCACGTTCTTGGACACCGTCGTCTGATCGATGTCGGAGGTCCGTACGGTCACGTCGATCCGCCACTCGCCGGCCATCGGGATCTGGACGCCGTCGGCGCTCCAGTGTCCGGCCGCCAGATGGTCGGGGACCACAGGAAGCGGGCCGATCGACTTGGCCTTCAGGGTGAAGGCGATCTTGATCTCGGGGATGTCGTACGGCTTCCCGCCGGGGCCGTCCACGAACACGTGCAGCGAGTTGGAGCCGGTGCGCCCCGGATCCAGGTCGAGCCGTACCGTGCCCTTCCCCTTCACCCCGCCGGTGTTGAACGGCAGCGAGATATTGACCGGTCCCGCCGCCACGGCCACCGACGACGAGGTGGCCTTCCCGGCCTCCTCCTCGGTGCGCCCCGGTTCGGTCGTCGTCAGTACGGTCGTCACGGCCAGCAGCACCACGGCGACCCCGGCCTCCGCGAGGACGGACCGCCGCAGTCCGGTGCGCTGCGGATCGGCGTCCCGCACCCGCTTCTCGCGTACGGCCGTCCGCGCGGCCTGCTGCCGCTCCAGCTGGGCCGCCCGCTTGCGGTCCTCCGGTACGGTCACCGGCTCGGTAGCGGCCGAGTCGTCCGCGGCGGCCTCCGTGACCACGGTCTCCGAGAGCTGCGCGGTCCACCGTCGCGAGATCCAGGCGACCCCGATCAGTACGGCGACGAGCCCGATCTTGACCATCAGCAGCTGTCCGTACCAGGTCCCGGTCAGCGCGGACCAGGAGCCGACCTGGCGCCAGGACTGGTAGATCCCGGTCGCCGCCAGGGTCACCACGCTCCCGAACGCCACCCGTGAGAAGCGCTGTACGGCGGCCCGTTCGATGTGCGGCGCCCGGAAGAGCGAGACGAGCAGAGCCGTGAGCCCGCCGAGCCAGAGCGCGACGGCCAGCAGGTGCAGCACGTCCACCGGCATGGCGATCCCCGGCTGGATCCCGGTCGAGGCGTGCTCGGCGAAGGCCCAGGTGGCGGCGATCCCGCCGGCCACGACGGCTCCGCCGACGGCCAGACCGAAGGTGAGGTCCTTCTTCTCGCGCTCGTCCTCCCTCTTCGCGTAGGCCCCGAAGAGCACCGCGACGAACAGCGCGGACGCCCCGAGCAGCATCAGCCGCGAGACCAGCGCGGCCCCCGCCTTGGTCTCCAGGACGGCCTTGAGCCCGGTCAGATCGAAGAGGTCGGAGAGACTGCTCTGGCCGGTGTACGAGGACCTGAGCAGCAGCAGCGCCAGGGTGGCCGCGGTCAGCGTGAGCCAGCCGCGCACCACCAGCTTCTGCAGCGGCCGGGTCCCCGCGCCCTGCGGCCAGCAGGCGAGGACGAAGGCGGCGCCGCCCACCAGGACGATGAATCCGCCGTACGCGGCATAGCGCGCGGTGCCGTAGAGCACCCCCACCAGTCCGCCGCCGACCTCCTGCCCGCCGACCGAGACGCTGGTCTTGGAGGGGGCTCCGATGGAGAAGGTGAAGGCGCCGGAGACGGGGTGGCTGTCGGCGGAGACGGCCTGCCAGGCGACGGTGTACGTGCCGTCGGGCAGGCCTGCGTGCAGATCGACCCCGTACGTCACCGTCGAACCGCTCGACAGGTCACGGAGCTTGGCGGTGTCGGCGCGCTTGCCCGTCGGGTCGAGGACACGGATGGACTTGGAGTCCATGGCGACCTGCTCGGAGAAAGTGAGCGTGACCGTCTTGGGGGCGGTGGCGACCACCTCCCCTTCCTTCGGGTTCGACCCGGTCAGCGCCGCGTGCGCGGATGCGGGGGCGGCCGCGGCGAAGAGTGCGCCGAGTACCGCCGCCAGCACGAGCAGCAGGCGAACGTGGGGAAGGGCGAAGCGAGGACGTATGGGAGGAGAGGTGGTCGCCGTCATGGTGTGTCAGTCCCTCAGCTGTTCTTCGGGTTGTACGTGGTCTCCTTCACGGGAAGTTCGACCTTGATCGGGTCGGCCTTCTCGAAATGCAGCTCCACGGCCACCTTCTCGCCGATTTCCGGCTGCTTCTTGAGCCCCATGAACATGAGGTGGTTCCCGCCGCGCTCCAGATCGAGCTCGCCCTTGGCCGGGACCGGGAGAGAGGAGACCTGCTCCATCTTCTGGTCCTTGGTGACATGCATGGTGATGTCGTCCGAGAGCGTGCTGGTGACGGAGGTCAGCTTGTCGGCCGTCCCCCCGCTGTTCCGTACGGTGACATAGCCGGCCGCCATCTCGCCGTCGCCCACGGGCTTGGGCATATAGGCGTCGGCGACCTTCAGTTCGGGCTTCGACGAGGAGCCGCCGGAGCCCGAACAGCCCGCCAGCGCGAGCCCCGTGACGGCGGCTATCGCGAGGGCGGTGGCGCCGCGCCTCACGGGTTCTCCCCCTTGATGATCTTGGGGAGGTCCTTGGTGTAGTCCTCGACCGAGGCGTCGTCGCCGTACAGCAGATAACCCTTGTCGGTCTTCGGCGAGAACGCGATGACCTGGGCGCCGTGCATCGAGACGGTCTTGCCGTCCTTCCCCTTCTTCGGGGCGTCGATGCCGATGCCGATCTGGCGGGCGCCCGCCTGGATGGTGGAGAAGTTGCCCGTCAGTCCCACGAAGGACGGGTCCATCGACTTGAGCCAGGTACCGAGAGCGGCAGGGGTGTCCTGCTCGGGGTCGGTGGTGACGAAGACGATCTCGACCTTGTCCTGCTCGGCCTTGGGCAGCGCCTTCTTGGCGACGGCGAGATTGCCCATGGTGAGGGGGCAGATGTCGGGGCAGTGCGTGTAGCCGAAGTAGATCAGCATCGCCTTGCCCTTGGTCTGCTTGATCAGGTCGTACTTCTTGCCGTGGGTGTCCGTGAGGACCATGTCCGGCTTGGTGAAGGGAGTGTCGAGTACGGTCGCGGCCTTCGTCTTCGCCTCGGCGGAGACATCGGTGACGGGCGGGCTCTTGTCGGAGCCGCTGTCGGAGGAGCAGGCCGTGAGCGTGAAGGCGGCCGCCACCGCGAGGGCGGCGGCCGCGAGGATCTTCTTCTGGTGCATGGAAAGGAACGTCCCAGTTGAGGTGGGGTGGTGTGGATCAGGCGTTGCTGCTGCTGCGGCGGCGTCCGGCGAGTACGCCGAAGGCGACCCCCGCGATACCGACGACGATCCCTGCGATGCCGAGAACGCGGGCGGTGTTGTCGCTGCTGCTCTCGCTGCTCGCGGTCGTCGCGGTGGCCGAGGGCTTGCTGTCCGACGCGGACGTGGCGTGGTGGTCGTCCGCGGCGGCGGTCAGTGCCAGCACGGGCGCCGGGTTCTCGGGCTCGGCCGCGCCCTCCTTCTCCTCCTCGATCCAGCGGACGACTTCCTTGTTGTCGTACGTCTGGATCGCCTTGAAGACCAGCTCGTCGGTGTCCGTCGGCAGCGCGCCGATGGAGAGCGGGAACTGCTGGAACTCACCGGGGCCGATCTTCCCGCCGGTCCAGGTGACCTTGGAGACGGCCTCGTTGATCTGCTTGCCGTGCACGGTCAGCGGCTTGGCGAGCTTGGACTTGGTGACCTTGGCCGTCCAGCCGGGAACGGGCTGCGGCATCACCGAGGCGAGCGGGTGGTCGGTGGGGAAGTTGACCTCGAGCTGGGTGGTGGAGGCGTCGTCGCGCTCGTTGGGCACCTTGAAGTTGACGGTCGCGTAGCCGCCCTTGGCCGCCGGGCCCTGGGGCTGGACGCTGACATGCGCGAAGGCGGGCGCGGTGGCGAGCAGGACGGTGGCGGCGGCGACGGAACCGGCGACGGCGAAACGGCGTACGGAATTCACGGCAGATCACTCCACTGAGAGCAGGAAAGAAGCAGGCAGGAATGAAGCAGGAGCGGGCGCCACGGCACCGCTCCCTTGCTCTGTCTTTCCGCGTGGGGGGTGCCGTGTCAGGCAGCGAGGTCGTACGACGCCGAGGGCGGCCCGCGCCGGGTCACCGTGTGCTGCAGCGCCTGCCCGGCCAGGGGGAGCGGGACAGGGACGTGCGCGTGTCCGGGGCGCAGCCCGGGCGGGGGTGCTGCGGGGAGCCCGGCCCGCAGGGCGTGCGCCAGCGCAAGCGCGGCGCGCAGGTTCCGTACGAGCGCCCCCTCTGCGACCCCTTGCGCGGAGAGCCGCGCGAGCCGGAAGAGCGCGACTTCCCCGCGCCGCATCAGCCAGCCGCAGGCAAGCGCGGCGAGCAGATGCCCGAGCAGCATGGGAAGGGTGGGCAGCAGCCCCATGCCGGGCTGGTGCGACGGTGTCATGTCGGTCATGGACAGGTGCGCCATCTGCGCGTGGCTCAGCCCCGCGGCCTCCAGGAGCCGCTGCGCCTGTCCGGCCGACAGCGGCCTGGTGCCCTCCCCGCAGAGGAACTTGCCGGCGAGGGACGCCAGTGAGGTGGAGCCGTTGGACGGCATCACCATCGTGGACGCCGGTGCCATGGCGTGCTGTCCGAGCCCGAACAGCGTGTGCAGGGCCAGCTGTCCACTCGCGAGTACCGCGGCGATACCAGGAAGACTGCGCTCGCGTCCGGCGAGCGGGGCCGCCACCGCGAACATCCCCAGGAAACCGGCGGCCAGGGTCCACCACGGCACGGTCTCGTCGGCCGCCAGCACGTGCCCCGCCGCGGACAGCACGGTGCAGACCGCGGCGAACACCGCAGCCCTCAGCAGCCGGAGGCCGGTTCCGGCGCGCGGACCGGACAGGGAGGCAGACATGGCCGGGCCATCATCGCACTGGACTCAGGGGCTCCATACGGCAGGTCCGGAAGGTCACCATCCGTCCCCTCTGGGCCCTGCTGACACCTGCCTTACCCCGGCGCACGGGGTGCGCACATCCGCCGTATGGGCGCTCTCACGTCAACTGGGCGCTTACGGGCCCTTGATTGCGGCAATAGGTAACCGTATGTCGAGCCGCAGCCTGGAGGCTGGAGCATGAGCATCTGGTGGTCACTCCACTTGCGGCGCGAAGCCGCGAGCGTCCCGCTCGCCCGTCGCCTTCTGCTCGGCACCATGGAGACCGCAGGGGTCGACCCCGACATCTCCTTCGACCTGTCGATCGCGCTCAGCGAAGCCTGTGCGAACGCGGTGGAACACGGCGGGTACGGAGAGGATGCGGGGCCCGCTTCGGCGGCGTACCGCGTGACCGCGTTTCTGGACGGCGAGAGGTGCCGTATCGAGGTCACCGACTCGGGGCCGGGCTTTCCCGTACGACGCAGGCGTCGCACCGCAGCAGCCGCACAGCAGGAACACGACAATCAGCACGAGAGCGAGAACGGCAGAGGGCTCGGTCTGATCGAGGAGCTCTGCGATCACTCGGACTTCCGCAACAGGCCGGGGCGGGGCGCGATGGTGCGCTTCTCCAAGGTCCTGAAATGGCGCGAGGACGCGCTGCTCAACGCCGCCTGAGCGGTGTGAGCGAGCGCGCCCTCGGCGCGGAACTTCGCGGCGGTCAGCCCTTGAGCCCGGCCATCCACGCCTCGACGTCGTCGGAGCGGCGCGGCAGCCCGGCCGACAGGTTCGTGTTGCCGTCCTCGGTCACCAGGATGTCGTCCTCGATCCGCACCCCGATGCCGCGGTACTCGGCGGGCACGGTCAGGTCGTCGGCCTGGAAGTAGAGACCGGGCTCGACGGTGAGGCACATGCCGGGCTCCAGCGTCCCGTTCACATACGCCTCGGTGCGCGCGGCGGCGCAGTCGTGGACGTCGAGGCCGAGCATGTGGCCGGTGCCGTGCAGGGTCCAGCGGCGCTGCAGGCCCAGCTCCAGGACGCGCTCCACGGGACCCTCGACCAGACCCCACTCCACGAGCTTCTCGGCGAGCACGCGCTGCGAGGCGTCGTGGAAGTCGCGGTACGCGGCACCCGGCTTGACCGCGGCGATGCCGGCCTCCTGGGACTCGTACACCGCGTCGTAGATCTTCTTCTGCAGCTCGCTGAAGCGGCCGTTGACCGGCAGCGTGCGCGTGACGTCGGCGGTGTAGAGGGTGTGGGTCTCCACACCGGCGTCGAGCAGCAGCAGCTCGCCCGAGCGGACGTCACCGTCGTTGCGCACCCAGTGCAGGGTGGTCGCGTGCGGGCCCGCCGCGCAGATCGAGCCGTAACCGATGTCGTTGCCCTCGACCCGCGCGCGCAGGAAGAAGGTCCCTTCGATGTAGCGCTCGCTGGTCGCCTCGGCCTTGTCGAGGACCTTCACGACGTCCTCGAAGCCGCGGACCGTGGAGTCGACGGCCTTCTGCAGCTCGCCGATCTCGAACGCGTCCTTCACCGCACGCGCCTCGGAGAGGTAGACGCGCAGCTCCTCGTCGCGCTCGGCGGTCACCTTGTCGGTGAGCGCGGCCTCGATGGAGGCGTCGTGGCCGCGTACGTTGCGGACCGGACCCGTGGCCTCGGTGAGGGCGGCGGCCAGCTCGCGTACGTCCTTCGCCGGAATCCCGAGCAGCTGCTCGGCCTCGGTGAGCGAGTGGCGGCGGCCGACCCACAGCTCGCCCTGGCCGTTCAGCCAGAACTCGCCGTTCTCGCGGTCGGAGCGCGGCAGCCGGTACAGCGTCGCCTCGTGGCCGTCGGCGGCGGGCTCCAGGACCAGGACGCTGTCCTCCGTCTGGTCGCCGGTCAGGTACGCGTACTCGGTGGAGGCGCGGAAGGCGTACTCGGTGTCGTTCGAGCGGGTCTTGAGGTTGCCGGCGGCGATCACCAGGCGCTCGCCCGGGAAGCGCGCGGAGAGCGCGGCGCGGCGGGCGGCGGCGTACGGAGCCTGGGCGACCGGCTCCAGACCGTGCAGCTCGGTGTCGGCCCAGCCGGACTTCATGTTCTCGGCGAGCTCGTCGGAGACACCGCCGTAGAGGCCGTTCTTGCGCTGCTTGACCGGCTCTTCTTCGGCGATCTCTTCGGTGATGAGCTCTTCGGACATGACGTTCTCTCCTCGATACGACACTGGACCCCCTCCATCGTACGGGCGTACGGAAGGGGGCCCAGGGCCGGAGGACCTCTTACATCTCCTACGCGAACCGGGCCGCGAGCATCACCACGTCCTCGGCGCTGTCCACCGCGTCGAGACCGTCAGGGAGCACCGTGTGCAGCACATGATCGGCAATGGCCCCGGGGTCGTCGAGCAGCCCCGGCGGCACACTCGCCGCCGCCGCGTGCAGCCGTGCGTACGCCCGGTCGATGGGCTCCCCGGTCCGCTGCAGCAGCCCGTCCGTGCAGAACAGCACCGTCTCGCCGGGCGCCGGCGAGAACTCCACACTCGGCGCCTCCCAGCAGGCGAGCATCCCCAGCGGCGCCGACAGCGACGTCTCGATGAACTCGCACCGCCGCTCGCCGATGACCAGCGGCGGGGTGTGCCCCGCACCGGCCAGCACGATCTTGCGCTGGGCGGGCTCGCAGTACGCGAAGAGGGCGGTGGCCGCGCGTGCCGGTTCGGTCAGCCGCATCAGCAGTTCGAGATCGGAGAGTACGGCGACGGGGTCCTCGCCCTCCATGACCGCGTACGCCCGCAGGCTCGCCCGCAGCCGCCCCATCGCGGCCAGCGCGCTGGGTCCCGACCCGGTGACGGACCCGACGGCCAGACCCAGCGCGCCCTCGGGCAGCGGCAGCGCGTCGTACCAGTCGCCGCCGCCGCGCGGCCCGGTGTGGTGCCGGGCGGCGAGCTGGACGCCCGGCACCCGGGGCAGCCGGCTGGGCAGCAGTTCCTCGGCGATGGTGACGGCCCTGGTGCGGGCCCGCTCCAGTTCGAGGAGCCGGGTCAGGTGCTCGCCGGCGTACCTGGCGTAGAGGCCGACGAGATGGCGCCGGCGCTCGTCGGGCTCGGCGGGCTCGTCGTACAGCCAGACGGCCGCGCCGATCTGCCCGGAGCCGTCGGTGGTCAGCGGCAGGGCGTAGCTCGCCGCGTACCCGAGCCGCGCCGCGACCTCGCGGTGGCGCGGGTCGAGCTCGGCGTCGCCCAGCAGATCGGGCACGGCGATCGCGTCGGGCAGCCCCTGCAGGATCCGGCCGTACGAGGTGGCGCTGCGCGGCACCGTCTCGATGTGGCCGAGATCCGCGTGGGCGAGCCCCAGGCCGACCGTGTCCGTGGGCCCGAGTCCGTCGGCGGGCTCCAATACGGCCAGGCCGCGACGCGCGCCGACGAGTGCGGCACCTGCCCGCAGCAGCTCGTGCAGAGCGTCCTGCAGAGTGCTCGTGCGGATGAGCCGCTCGGTGAGTTCGTGCAGGGTGGTGAGGTCGGAGACCCAGCCCGCGAGACGGTCCTGGATCAGTGCGCCCGGTGCGGCGGTTGCCGCAGTGTGCGCGGGAGAAGGAATCGCAGGATCGTTTCCAGCCACTTTCGGCAGCTGCGGGGTGCTCATGCCGACCAGACTTTCGACTGGTGCGTTTTGCGCAATAGCATCGCAAACCCCCATGTCATTCTGCGCGCCTATCAATGGATCCACATGTACACGCAGAAGTGAGGGAATGTCCAGCATTGGCTTCGTGGGGCTGCTGGTGTTGGCGGTGTTGTGCAGTTGGCCGGAAAATATCCCCCCCGAGCCGGGACGGGGGTCGACTGAGGAAGCACGGTGGGTACGTATTCGGTGATGGCCAGGGGCAGTTGGGACGACCCCGGAACCTGGCGAGTGGCCTGGGCGTCTTATCTGCTGACGGCCGCGCCCCATCCCCGAGTGGCGGGGTTCTCAAACGGGACAGTTACGCGCTACGCACGCGCCACCCCTCGCCATGCTTGAGTAATGGACACGCTTGAGTGATCGGCTCAGCCCACGCACACGCAGTGAAGCGATGCACACGTGGTGTCATGCGGACTCATGTGGACCCTCGGCGTTCAACGGAAAGGAACGAGCGCTCATGCGCGAGATCCTCGGAAGGCGACGCAGGCTCCGGCTTTGGCGCAACGGGAGGCCTGAGCAACTCGGCGCGGCCCTGACCTGCGCCGTCGAATGGAAGTGGCCCGTACTCCCAGGAGTGGGATGCGCGGCTTCCGGCGACGGCGACCGCAAGGGCGCCTGCGCCTGCCCCGACCCCGAGTGCGCCGTCCCCGGCGCACACCCCTTCGATCCCGGTCTCCTCGCGGCGACGACCGACGAGCGCATGGTGCGCTGGTGGTGGACCAACAGGCCGGGCGCACCCGTGATCCTGGCCACCGGCGGCCCCGCGCCCTGCGCGGTCAGCCTCCCTGCCGAGGCCGGTGCCCGGGCGCTGGCCGCACTCGACATGAAGGGGATGCGGCTCGGCCCGGTCGTGGCGACCGGCGAGCGGTTCTCCCTGCTGGTCGCTCCGTACACGCTGGAGCGGCTCGGCGAGCTGCTGCACGCCAAGGAGTGCGTGCCGGGTTCGCTCCGCTTCCACGGCGAGGGCGGCTATCTGCTGCTGCCGCCGTCCACGACGGGTGCGGGATCCGTCCGCTGGGAGCGCGCGCCCCTGCCCGGTTCGTCCGCCCCCTGGCTGCCGGATGTCGAGGCGGTCGTCGATGCACTGGTCGACTCACTCGTACGGGTGTGAGCAGACCCCGGATACCGGGGAAATGGGCGCGCGGTCCGCTGCGCGCCCATTTCCGTGGATAGCGTCGCCTCAATGAACCTCCGCATGATCGGACTCGGGGCCGTGGTGGTCTTCACCGTCCTCCTGCCGCTGACCGCCACCGCAGGGCCGGATCCCGTGGCGGAGGGAAAGGGCGGGGCTCTCAAGCCATCCGCGTCCCCGTCTCCGGTTCCGTCTCCGGTTCCGTCTCCGTCCGGCCTGCTGTCCGGAATCGACGTATCCGATGCGGCTGGTGCTGTTCTGTCGCATACGTCCGCCCAGTGCGGCCCCGAACTCACCTCGCCGGAAGGGGTCGAGGCGCAGACCTGCGTACTGAGCGACGCGCGCGCCACCTGGGCGCGGAGCTACTACCGCAACGCGACCGGCGGGGAGCTGAGCGCGGTGCTCGCCGTGATGGGGCCGGGCGGCAGGACCGTACAGCTGAACTGTGCCGTCGAGGCGGGCGACGAGCCGGGGATGTGCGAGACGCCGCACGAGCGTTCGCACGGGACGCCGGCTCAGTACACGGCGGTGGCGGAGTACGCGGGGTCGGGCGAAGGGCCGCTGCTGCTGCGCTCGGGAAGCAACTCGACCGCGCCCGCAGCAGATTGATGCAGGAAGAAATTCCGTGTCCTTGGCGCCGAAACGGCGACACCCGGCCGTTGGCGACGGGGGATGCACCAACGACCGGGCTTCTAGAACGGTAACAAGAGATCTGCGGTTAGCAAATTCGATCCCGCGTATTCGGACAGCGATTCTGCTGCCGGTGCGGGGAGTTGTGACCGGCGTCACCCGGACCCCCGTGGAGCGGTCACTCTCAGCTGAGCGTCACTTGTCGGTTGGTGAGCCCGCCGCGCGCCCGGCGCTCGTCCGCGGAGAGCGGACCGTCCGCGGCGAGTGCGTCCTTCAGCCGCTCGGCGAACTCCGCCGCCGGCTTCTCGCACTCCTCGGCGCCCATCGCGCTCGGCAGGTCCCAGACCGGGACGGTCAGACCGTGGGCCCGGAAGGATCCGACGAGGCGGGTGCCGATGCCGAGCGACGAAGTGCCCGCGGCGTGCAGCCGGGCGAGGGCGTCCAGGAGCTGCTCCTCGGGGATCTCCATGACCCAGCGCAGGTGGTTCTTCTCCGGCGTCTCGCACCAGTACGCGGAGTCCGCGGAGGCGATCTTGACGGTGGGGATCGCGGCCTCGTTGGCGCGCTCCAGCGACGCGGCGACCTCGGGGGCCGCGCTCGAAGCGTCCGGCACCCAGAACTCGAACCCGGTGTGCACGGCGGGCTCGAAGGCGGCGGCCGGATCCAGCAGGTCCTGCAGGCGCGGCCCGTCGGACGACGGCTTCTGCGCGGTGACGGGCGAGCCGGGCTCGGCGGTCAGCGCGCGCTGCAGCGTGTCGGCGAGGTCGCGGCTGAGGTCGCCGGACGGCGTGTCGTTCTGCAGGCCGAGCAGTACGGAACCGTCCTCGCGACGCAGCGCGGGCCACGCCATCGGCAGTACGGTCGCGAGCGTGACGGAGGGGACGCCCTCGGGCAGCCCGCCCTTCAGCGTCAGCTCCACGGTCGCGGCCGGGACCAGCTCGCGCAGAGCGACCCAGTCGCCCTCGCCGGCCAGCCCCTCGAAGGGACGCTGGACCAGCTCGGTCACGGCGTGCGCGGCGGCCCGCCCGTGACAGGCCTTGTACCGGCGGCCCGAGTTGCAGGGGCAGGGCTCCCGGGCCCCGACGACGGGGATCTGCCCGTCGGTCTTCTGAGGGGCCTTCGCCTGCGGACGCTTCTTGGCCATGGTGCGGCTCTCTCCCGACTGCGTACTGACTGCGTACTGCTCGTGCTGATGTCGGCGCGAGCCTAGCCGTTGCCCAGCTGTCGAAGGTTCCTAGTCGAGCTCCTCGAAGGCATCAGCGAAGCCGGGACCCGGGCCGCCGACGCGCGTAGCGAAGTCGTCGAGGCGGTGGCCGTCGGTCACGATCACCCAGACCGTCACCTCGCCGGCCGCGCTGTCGCGCACGCCCCAGTCCTGTGCCAGCGCGCTGATGATGTTCAGCCCGCGGCCACCCCGCGCCGTGACGGACGGTGTGGCCGGAACCGGCCGGGTCGGGCCGCCGCCGTCCGTCACTTCGACGGTCAGCCGGCCCGCCTTGTCCACTCGCCATGCTGCCCGCACATCGCCGTCCCCGATCTCCGCCTCACCCAGCGGCCTGCCGTGCCGGCAGGCATTGCTGAGCAGTTCGGAAAGGATCAGAACGGCATCGTCGACGACCGAATCGGATACACCGCTGCCGCGCAATGACGCGCTCATACGGTGTCTCGCTTCTCCCACGCCCGCAGGGCCATGGGGTACGGCCATGCTCGACGACGCGGGCACTTTCTGTGCCACCACCAACGCCACCCCCGAGACCTCCTTTGCCCCACGCCATCGAGTGGATGCCCCAATGGACTGGACCGGAAACCGGCCAAAGGGGGCCTGGTGACGCATTCGTAACGATCGAACACGGAGCGAACGCGCCGGGGCACACCCGGTAATCGGTCCTAGTCGCGGCCGAGTTGGGAGAGGACCTGTTTGGGGCGATTGGTGATGATTGCTTCCACTCCGAGCCGCGCACAGAGTTCTACGTCCTCCGGCTCGTTCACCGTCCACACATGCACTCGGTGCCCTGCCCGGTGCAACCGTGCGATGTAGCCAGGATGATTACGCACGATCCGCATCCCCGGACCGGCGATCCGCGCCCCCGCGGGCAGCCGTCCGTCGCGCAGCCTCGGGGTCACGAACTGCATCAGATAGACGGTGGGGATGTCCGGGGCGGCGGCCGCGACGCGGTGCAGCGAGCGCGCGGAGAAGCTCATGATCCGCACGGCGGACGGCTCGCCGGGCGGCGGCGTGTCGAGTCCGAACCGGCCCAGCGTCTCCAGGAGTTTCGCCTCGACCTGCCCGGCCCAGCGGGTGGGGTGCTTGGTCTCGATGGCCAGTTCCACCCGGCGGCCCGAGTCCGAGACGAGCTCGAGGAGCCGCTCCAGGGTGAGCACGGAGGTGGATTCGCGGTCCCAGTCGGGCGCCTCCTGACTGTCCTTGCCGTCTTTCCAGGAGCCGAAGTCCAGGGCGGAGAGATCGGAGAGTTCCAGCGCGGAGACGGCGCCGCGACCGTCGGACGTGCGGTTGACGCGCCGGTCGTGGACGCAGACGAGATGGCCGTCGGCGGTGAGCCGTACATCGCACTCGAGTGCGTCGGCACCGTCCTCGATCGCCCGTTGGTACGCGGCGAGAGTGTGCTCGGGGGCGTCCTCGGAGGCCCCGCGGTGGGCGACTACCTGGATGTTGTGCTGCCGTGCGTGAGTCACCGCGTCATGGTGCCACCTTTCGGGCTGTCGTTTTTCGCCCCAAATAAAGAAGGAAGACGCGATCCACAGCTCCCGCTTACAGTGCTCCGACGTGCTGTGGGAAAAGCTGACCGCAGACACTTGCACAGCGGACTCTTGACCGAAGACGACGCGGACCCGAGGAGACAGAGCTGTGACCACCGAGAACGAGGGCACCCACGAGGGCGCTGCGGCCGAAAACGCCCCTGCCGTCCCGGCAGCCCCGTCCGCACCTCCCGTGCCGGTCGCCGCTCCTGACGGCCCGCCCGCATCCGTACCGGAACCTGCTCCGGCGGCGGCCGCCGCGCAGGACCAGACCCCGGCGGCACAGGCCGCGCACGAGCCCGTACCGGCTCAGTACGAGGCCGCACCGGCCCAGTATGAGGCCGTGGCGGCTCCGCACGAGCCCGCCCCGGCTCAGCCCGAAGCCGTACCGGCGATGTCGGCCGCGGGCGCCGGCTGGCCGCCGCCCCCGCCCGCAGTCCCCTCCTACGGAGGCGGCGGAGGCAACGCCCCCTGGGGCGCACCCGTGGCGGACGCGCCCCAGCCGCCGAAGCGCCGCATCGGCGGACTGCTCGCTGCGGTCCTGGTGACGGCGATCGTCGCGGGTGGCGTCGGCGGCGCCGTCGGCTACAAGATGGAGAACGGCAACAACAGCTCGAACACCGGCTCGACCACCGTCTCCTCCTCGGGCAACGCCCAGGACGTGAAGCGCGCGGGCAACACGGTGGCCGGAGTCGCGGCCAAGGCGCTGCCCAGCGTCGTCACCATCGAGTCCAAGGGCAGCGACGGCAGCGGCGGCACGGGCACCGGCTTCGTCTTCGACAAGCAGGGCCACATCCTCACCAACAACCACGTGGTGGCGGACGCGGCCTCCGGCGGCAGCCTCACGGCGACCTTCTCCAACGGCAAGAAGTACGACGCCGAGATCGTCGGCCGCGCCGAGGGCTACGACGTCGCGGTCATCAAGCTGAAGAACGCCCCCGACAACCTGGTGCCGCTCGCCCTCGGAGACTCGGACAAGGTCGCGGTCGGCGACTCGACCATCGCGATCGGCGCCCCCTTCGGCCTCTCCAACACGGTCACCACCGGCATCATCAGCGCGAAGAACCGTCCGGTCTCCTCCAGCGACAGCAGCGCGTCCGCCAAGTCCTCGTACATGAGCGCCCTGCAGACCGACGCCTCCATCAACCCGGGCAACTCCGGCGGCCCGCTGCTCGACGCGAGCGGTGCGGTCATCGGCATCAACTCGGCGATCCAGTCGAACGGCAGCAGCAGCGGCACCTCGCAGTCGGGCTCCATCGGCCTCGGCTTCGCCATCCCGATCAACGAGGCGTCGCGGGTCGCCCAGGAGCTGATCACCAGCCCTTCGCACGAGCCGGTCTACCCGATCATCGGTGCCACGGTCGCCATGGCGGACTCCTCCACGGGCGCCGCGTCAGGCGACGGCGCCAAGATCTCCGCCCAGGGCAGCGGCGGCACCGCCGCGGTCAGCCCGAACGGCCCGGCGGCCAAGGCCGGTCTGAAGGCCGGCGACACGATCACCAAGCTGGACGACACGGTCATCGACAGCGGTCAGACGCTGATCAGCGCGATCTGGACGCACAAGCCTGGCGACAAGGTGACCATCACGTACACGCGCGACGGCAAGCAGCACACGACGCAGGTCACCCTGGGCGAGCGCAAGGGCGACAGCTGACCGGTTAGGCTGTCGGGGATGGTGGGTTGCCCGAGCGGCCTAAGGGAACAGTCTTGAAAACTGTCGTGGCAGCGATGTCACCGTGGGTTCAAATCCCACACCCACCGCCCAGTTGAAAGGGGCGCCCCGATACCGGGGCGCCCCTTTCGCTTTCGCCTCGGTGGCGTCAGCGGGCGTAGACCGCCACGAAGTCGCGGGTGGCCTGGTTGTAGTAGCGCTCCGCGGGGTTCTCGAAGTCGAGGATGTTCGTGGGAGTGGGGTTGGACGGGTCCTTGTGGCCGTCGTAGCTCATGAAGGACGGCCAGGCGCGGTTCATGTCCAGCGGCATCGCGCGCACCGCGCCCGCGCTCTGCATCAGCTCGGCGAGCGTACGGGCGGTGAGGGCCTGGCCGACGACCATGATGACGTCGCCCTTGGCCGTGACACCGACGCCCGAGCGCTCCACGAACATCCGGCTCTGGTCGGTTGCGCCCCACTTGGAGTCGTTGTCGATGTCGGGGACGACATGTCCGCCGTCGACCATCAGCTCCAGGCACTGGCGCACCCCGACGACATCGCGGGTCATCCGGACGTCGCGGCCCCAGACGCCGATCTTGATGGAGCCGTCGCGGTAGAAGACCTCGGAGGCCGCCCCGTCGCGGAGGTCGCCCACGGTCTGGCCGTTGAGGTAGAAGCCGCCGTTCGAGCCGCCGTCGCTGATCTTGAAGCCGCCGTTCCAGGTGGCGACCAGGTTCTTGCGCTGGCCGTGCGGGACGTTCGGCGGGACCGAGAAGGTGCCGCCCGGCTCGCGCAGGCCGGGGTGGAGCTGGAAGCGGGAGTGCTTGGTGCTGATCCAGGCGATCGCGGCTTCATAAGAGGTGTGGTCGGCGTCGGGGCGTACGTACGTCCCCTGCACGATCGGGCGGCCGTGTGCGGTGGCCAGCGTGCGCCAGACGCCCTCGCCGGGGAGGGCGGGGCGGACCGAGGTGGGCATCGGGGCGCGCAGGGCGAGACCGGTGCTGTGCTTGGCGGGGCCGGGGGCGGCTGCCTTCTTCATACGGGCCTGGGCCTCGGCCGAGAGCGACCCGCCGACCTGGGGCGGGTCGAGGTCGTACTTCAGGTTCTCCAGCTTGTCGACCACGACGCCCATCTTGTGCTCACGCGCCCAGCCGGCCAGCCGCGCCGCCGTGGAGTCGTTGCCGGGGTAGGTGAGGGCGTCGCCGACCGACCAGCCGAGCGTGGCGAGCAGCACAAGACCGGCCGCGATCAGGGAGCGGCGGACGGTACGGCGCTTGCGGCGCGGGGGCTGCGCAGGCGTCTGCGGCTCGGGCTGTGACATGGGCTGTGACACGGGTGGACCTCTCCTGACGGTGCATCAGCTGATGGGGCAATCGGACCCCGGCGCCGGGGTCCGCGCACCTCGGAGAGGCCATACGGGTGGTGTTCATCAGAAGAACTGCACGGCCGGGGCGTCGGTCCTTTTCTGCGACGAATCCATCCGCATCATGTGAAAGGTATGGAAATCGCTCCACCCGAAACGCAGCAGAAAAGTGAGGTTCCGTCATGACCAGTCAGGCCAAGAAGGTGTGGACCGCCTTCACCACCGCGTTCTTCGCACTCGTCGCTCTGCTGGGGTTCACCACCCCGGCGACCGCCGCCCCGCAGGCCGTAACCACCTCCGCCGCTTCCTGCAAGCCGACGGCGGCCGAGGCGCGCGCACTGAAGGCGCTTGAGCCGGTCGCGTGGTGGGCGATCCCGAAGGACCGGGCGCTGCCGCCCACGATGAAGCAGCGCATCCGCGCCGAGGCGCACGGATCCTCTCCCTCGACCCGGCACGTGCCGCTCGACACGGACGCCGAGGACGAGCAGCGGGACACGGTTGTGGCGGACGCGGCGCTCAGGCCGGAGCTGCGTACGGAGCTGCGTACGGAACGGCAGACGGAACGGCAGACGGAGCTGCAGACGGATCGCCAGGCGGGGCTTCAGACGGCCGGACAGGCGCAGCAGCCGGCCGACCGGCAGGCGGAACTTCGGTCCGACCGGCGGGCAGAGCTTCAGCCGGCCTGATCCGGTCGTAGTGGAGCCATCGTCAGGCGGGCTGCCGAGGCGATGGTGGCACGGGCTTCGTGCTCGGTGAGTCCAGTACGTACCGCCGCATCGCAGAGCAGGTCGGTGACATCGTCACCGAGACCGTTCTCGTAGGCGCGGCAGGCGGCCCAGAACAGACGAGTATTGCGCTGTCCTTCATGGGCGGCGAGCACGAACTGCACCAGGCCACTGCCTTGAGCAGGCCGGCCCGCGGGGTGGTGCGTGCGCGCCGGAGGCGTAAGAAGACGTAGCAGTGTGTGCGGGACGGGTGCGGGCGCGAGGTGCGCTGTGCCCGGAGCAAGGCGGTAGATGCCGTGGACCGTGAGTGAACCGGGTCCCACGAGGTACCCGCCTGCCCCGCGGATGTCGATGCCGGGAGCGAGCCGGCTCGCGGAATTCGGGACGACGGTTTCGGGCGGACCGGTGAGCCAGAGATGGCGGCCGCCGCTGGGCGTGAGGACGGTCACCGTGTCCGGGATCGTGAAGAGGTGCTGCAGAGCCAGGTGTCTGAGCGCCGCCGTGGAGTCCGTGTCGGACTTGGTGTCGAGGTCGATGCCGATCAGGTGGTGCGGAGGCCGGCCGCAGGCGATGCCGTAGCCGGTTGCCCAGGGTGCGGCGGCGAAGAGTGCGCGGACGACGGCCGGATCGGTGGAGGCGTCGTGGACCCCGTGGCCGGGGCGTCCGCACTCGCCGCGGCAGAGAACCGCCTCGGGAGTCTGGGGGTGGGGCGTGCGGT
>NZ_JAFLRJ010000398.1 GCF_017315755.1 Streptomyces beijiangensis | reverse complement strand
CGACTTCGAGAAGAAGTACCCGAAAGTCGACATCAAGCTCGTCAACGCGGGCACAGGCAACGACCAGTACAAGGCCCTCCAGAACGCCGTCTCGGCGAAGAAGGGCGTCCCCGACATCGCGCAGATCGAGTACTACGCGCTGAGCCAGTTCGCCCTGACGAAGTCGGTCACCGATCTCAGGGCGTACGGCGCCGACAAGCTGGCCTCCTCCTACTCGCCCGGCCCGTGGAACTCGGTGAAGTCCGGCGACGGCGTCTACGGACTGCCCATGGACTCCGGCCCGATGGCGCTGTTCTACAACAAGAAGGTCTTCGACAAGTACAAGATCGACGTCCCGACGACCTGGGACGAGTACCTGGAAGCCGCCCGCAAGCTGCACAAGGCGGACCCGAAGGCCTACATCACCAGCGACACGGGTGACGCGGGCCTGACCACCAGCCTGCTGTGGCAGGCCGGTTCGCATCCGTACAAGGTCGACGGCACGAAGGTCGGCATCGACTTCTCCGACGCGGGCGCGCAGAAGTACACCGAGGTCTGGCAGAAGCTCATCGACGAGAAGCTCGTCGCACCCGTCACCGGGTGGACCGACGACTGGTACAAGGGCCTCGGCGACGGCACCATCGCCACGCTGCCCACCGGCGCCTGGATGCCCGCCAACTTCACCTCCGGCGTGAAGAACGCCTCCGGCGACTGGCGCGCGGCCCCGCTGCCGCAGTGGACCGCGGGGGAGAAGGCCGGTGCGGAGAACGGCGGCAGCTCCCTCGCGCTGCCCGTGCTCGGCAAGAACAAGGAACTCGCGTACGCCTTCACCGAGTACGCCAACTCCGGGGCCGGAGTGCAGACCCGTGTCAAGAACGGCGCGTTCCCCGCGACCACCAAGGACCTGAACTCCGCGGAGTTCCAGAACACCGAGTTCGCGTACTTCGGCGGCCAGAAGGCCAACAAGATCTTCGCCGAGGCCGCGGCGAACGTACCCACGGACTGGAAGTACCTGCCGTACCAGGCGTACGCCAACTCGATCTTCAACGACACCGTCGGCAAGGCCTACATCTCCGGCACCAAGCTCTCCGCGGGCCTGAAGACGTGGCAGGACGCCTCCGCCAAGTACGGCACGGAGCAGGGCTTCACCGTCGAGAAGTAGCCCTCCTCCCGCAGCCAGGACCGAACCACCGGAAGGACCCGCATGACCTCCGCCCACACCTCCCGCTTCCCGTACCCGAAGGGCGGCGACGGCACCCGCCGGCTCGGCTACGGCGCCGACTACAACCCCGAGCAGTGGCCGCGGGAGGTGTGGGCGGAGGACGTCCGGCTGATGCGCGAAGCCGGAGTGAACACCGTCTCCCTGGCGATCTTCTCCTGGGCCAGGCTCCAGCCCGCCGAGGACACCTGGGACTTCGGCTGGCTCGACGAGATCATGGATCTGCTCCACGCGGGCGGCATCGGCGTCGACCTGGCCACCGCCACCGCCTCCCCGCCGCCGTGGCTCACCACCGCGCACCCCGAGATCCTCCCCGTCACCGCGGCCGGCGAGACGGTCTGGCCGGGCGCCCGCCAGCACTGGCGGCCCACCTCGCCGGTCTTCCGTGAGCACGCACTGCGCCTCGTGACGAAGCTCGCGACGCGTTACGCCGACCACCCGGCCCTGGTCGCCTGGCACATCAACAACGAGCTGGGCTGCCACAACGTCTACGACTTCTCCGACGACGCCGCCCGCGCCTTCCGCACCTGGCTGCGCCGCCGCTACACCACGCTCGGCACCCTCAACCACGCCTGGGGAACAGCCTTCTGGTCCCAGAGGTACAGCGACTTCGACCAGATCCTGCCGCCGCGCCTCGCGGGCTCGCACCCCAACCCGACGCAGCAGCTCGACTTCAAGCGGTTCTCCTCGGACGCGCTCAAGGACCACTTGCTCGCCGAGCGCGAGGTACTGCGCGAGCTGACCCCGCAGACCCCTGTCACCACCAACTTCATGGTCATGGGCGGCACCAAGGGCATGGACTATGCGGACTGGGCCGGTGAGGTGGACTTCGTCTCCAACGACCACTACGTCATACCCGGACCGCAGGACCGCGACGAGCTGTCCTTCTCCGCCAACCTCACCAGCGGCATCGCGGGACATCGGCCGTGGTTCCTGATGGAGCACTCCACGAGTGCAGTGAACTGGCAGCCGGTCAACCTGGCGAAGGCCCCCGGCGAGCTGGCCCGCGACTCCCTCCTCCATGTCGCGCACGGCGCCGACGCCGTCTGCTACTTCCAGTGGCGGCAGTCGGCGGCAGGCGCCGAGAAGTACCACTCGGCGATGGTCCCGCACGCCGGGGAGGACAGCGAACTCTTCCGCTCCGTCGTGAACCTCGGTCGCACCCTGGAAGCCCTCGCGCCGATAGCGGGCAGCGCGCGCGAACCCGCGCGGGTGGCCGTCCTGTTCGACTGGGACTCGTGGTGGGCCAGCGAACAGGACTCGCACCCCACCTCGCTCCTCTCGTACCACCGCGAGGCCCTCGACTGGTACTCCGCGCTCCTGAGCCTCGGCATCCGCGCGGACATCGTCCCCGCACACGGGACCGGCCTCTCCTCGTACGACGTCGTGATCGCGCCCGTCCTGCACGTGGTGCCCCAGACGCTCGCCAAGGAGCTCACCCGTTACGTCGAGGGCGGCGGCCACCTCGTGACGACGTACTTCTCCGGGACCGTCGACGAGAACGACCACGTCTGGCTCGGCGGCTACCCGGGCGCCCTGCGCGATCTGCTCGGCATCCGCATCGAGGAGTTCGGCCCGCTGCCGGAGGGGGAGACGGTCACCCTCGACAACGCCACGGCCGGCAGTCTGTGGACCGACCGGATCACGGTCACCGGCACGGACGTCGAGATCCTCGCCCGTTACGAGGACGGAGCGCAGTGCGCACGCCCGGCCGTCACGCGCCGCGCGACGGACCGGGGCACGGCCGCCTACGTCTCCACGCGCCTCGGCGCCGAGGGCCTTGCCGTACTCCTGCCCGAACTGCTCGCCCCGGCGGGAGTGACCAGCGAACTCCCCGCCGGAGCACGCGGCCCGGTGGAGACGGCCGTGCGCCGCGACGCGGAGAACCGCTACGTCTTCCTCGTCAACCGGAGCGACGAACCGGTCGCCCTGCCGGACATGGCAGGTGAGGTGCTGGCCGGCACCTACGACGGGACCGTCCTGCCACCCCGCGAGGTCGCCGTCCTGAGGCAGCCCACCAGCTGAACCGCACCACCTCAAGCCCACTCCGCAACCCCCACAACGACGTTGGGAGCTCACAATGGCGCGTTTCACCCGCAGACGGTTCATCACTCTTGCGGCGGCCACCGCCGTGGCCGCCGGGACCGAACTGTCGGCCGCACAGCTCGTCTTCGCGGACTCCAGTACGGTCACGGTCACCCCCGACCCGTCCTATCGGCACGAGAAGTTCGAGGGGTGGGGGACCAGCCTCGTCTGGTTCGCGAACGCCACTGGCAACTACCCGGACGAGATACGCGAGAAGCTCGCGGACCTCGTCTTCGGACGCGACGGGCTCGCCCTGAACATCGCCCGCTACAACATAGGCGGCGGCAACGCCCCCGACGTGAAGGACTACTTGAGGGCCGGTGGCGCGGTCGAGGGATGGTGGAAGGCGCCCAAGGGAGTCACCCGCACCGACACGGGCTGGTGGGATCCGGCGAACGAGCACCACTGGAACGAGAACGCCGACGCCGCACAGCGCTGGTGGGTGGACCGGATCAAGAAGGACATCACCCACTGGGAGACGTTCTCCAACTCGCCGCCGTACTTCATGACGGAGAGCGGCTACGTCTCGGGCGGCTTCGACGCGTCGAAGGACCAGCTCAAGGCCGATTCCGTCGACGACTTCGCCGCCTACCTGGCCGGGGCGACGAAGCGCCTCGAGAAGGCGCACGGCATCGAGGTCGCCACGGTCGACCCGTTCAACGAGCCGAACACCACCTACTGGTCCACGACACTGGGCACCGACGGTGAGCCGGTCGGCGGACGCCAGGAAGGCGCCCACATCGGCCCGGCACTCCAGCAGAAGGTCATCCCGCCCCTCGCCGACGCTCTGGACAAGGCCCGGACCGGCGCCCGCGTCGCAGCGATGGACGAGACCAACCCGACGACCTTCGCCACGAACTGGAACAGCTACCCGGACGCGGTGAAGAATCTCGTCGAGCAGATGAACGTCCACACGTACGGCACCGGCGGCCGCACCACCGTCCGCGACCTCGCCAAGGCCGACGGCAAGCCGCTGTGGATGAGCGAGGTCGAGGGCGACTGGGGCGACGGGCAGTCCTTCACCGACATGCGGCCGGGCCTCGGGCTCGCGCAGCACATCGTCGACGACCTCCGTGAACTGGAGCCCACCGCCTGGGTGTTCTGGCAGCCGGTCGAGGACAACGACAACATGAAGCCCGGCGGGGAGTCCGCCAAGGGCGGCAACTGGGGTGAGATCCAGCTGTCGTTCAGCGCCACTGCCGAGGACACCCTTGAGACCTGCCCGATCTACACCAACACGAAGTTCGACACCGCCCGGAACTTCACTCACTACATCCGGCCCGGCGACAACCTCATCAAGGTCGACGACACCAACAGCGCGGCGGCTGTTACACGGTCCGGCGACGGTGCCACCGTCGTGCACGTCAACGGCACCACGGACACCCGCACGGTGACACTCGACCTGTCGAAGTTCGCACACATAGCCCACAGTGCGACCGTCACACCGGTCGCGACCAGCGCCGACGGCAAGCTGGTGCGACAGGCCCCCGTCCGGGTCGCCGACAAGAAGGCCACGTTCACGGTGCCCGCACAGTCGGTGACGTCCTTCGTGATCAAGGGGGTGTCCGGGGTCGCGAAGGACGCGGCGACCCTGCGGAAGGGGCACACGTACGAACTGACGGGAGTGCAGAGCGGCAAGGACCTGACGGTAGCCGATGACGGCAGCAGTCTCGTCATCAAGGCTGACGCCGCCGAACCGGGCCAGCAGTGGCAGCTCAAGGAGATCACCGGCGACAGCGGCAACCGCGCGCGGTACGTGTTCACCAGCACGGCCAGCGGCAAGCGGCTCGCCGTGCACGACAACGCACCGGTCCTCGAGGAAGACACCGGACGGCGCGACGCGACCGCCCAGTGGATCATGTCGTCGACAGGGGACGGCACGTGGACCCTGGTCAACGCCGCAACAGGCAAGCTCCTCGAAGTCGGCGGCCAGGCCACCGCGGACGGCTCGCCCGTCACGGTCTATCAGCCGAACTCGGGCTCCAACCAGCGCTGGAGGCTGACGGACTTGAGCAGCTAACCGGGCTTCGCACACAGACGACGAGGGCAGGCGGGCCCGCCCCTCGTCGTCTGTAGGCGGCGGAGAATGTCCAGCCGGGGACCGGCACATCGGCGTATTGACGGCCCCACCCCCAGCAGGACAGTGCCCACACGCGGAGCGTTCGCACGGCGCGAGAGGGGAGACCGCCATCATGGCAATCGCAAAACTGGACACCGGGTTCTGGGTGTCGGGCATCGGGCTCGCTCCCGGTCAGGAGCACTCCTGGATCCAGGCCGGGCAGAGCTATGGCCAGGTCCGCTGGTTCGTCGCCCATCCGCTCGCGTTGAACGGGGTGGAGCGCCGGGTGGAGATCACCCATGTGTCGGAGCGGGTCAGCACGACGGGCGTGCGCACGATCAACGTCGTCGTCAGGAACGTCGGCTCGACCACGGCAAATTACGGCATCTTCTACGCACAGACGGCCTGAGGAGCATCCGGCATGCGAGCGTTCGTGCTGTACGACGAAGCCGGCACCATCACGTCGGTCGGCATCCCCGCCGCCGAGGAGACCGGCGCCCAGACGCTGCTCAACCAGCCCGAGCGGTCTGTAGCCCAGGTGGACATCCCCGGGCTGGAACCCGCTCACCCTGGCGGCCGCCGGCCAAGGCCACGACGAGGCACTGACCGACCAACTCACCAGGCTGATGGCGGAGTACCGCGTGGAAGTGTCGGGCAAGGGCCCCGGTCTGGTCCGCAAGTAGCGATACCGGTACGGCGGCGGGGCAGAGCTTCCCCTAGTCGATCCGTACGACGTACTTGCCTCGCAGGCCTCCTGCTTCAACGGATCGCGCCCTCCTCCACGAGGGCCGCGAGGTCGGTGAAGAGCTCGGTCTTCGGGTTGCCGCTGAAGAAGCGCACCCGGCGGTGGCCGTGGACGGTACTGGCAAGGAGGTAGCCCAGCGTGGAGGCCGGAGGGTCGATGACGAAGGTGATGGTCACGATGCGGCCCGACGGAGCGACAGCGCGGTAGTCGAGGGCCTCGTCGGCGCCGAGGTCTCGGACGAGATCGAGATTGTCCGCGCGGGCGAGCCCAGTGACATGCGCGCCCATCGCCTTGCCCAGCTGTACGGCGACATTTGCCCACGCCGCCTGCCGCTCCGCGTACGAGCAGGCGCTCGCCGGGGCGCGGCCGCGTCGAGTCACGCAGGGCGGTGATCGCCGTAGTGCCCACGGGCAACGCGGCCGCCTCGACCGGGTCCAGCCCCTGTGGGATCCGCCCGATCTGCTGCAGACGGACGACAACGAACTCGGCTGCACTGCCGAAACCAGAGGCGCGGGGCATGATGCCCCAGACCCGGTCGCCCAGGGCGAACCCGGCCTGCGGGGCCCATGAGTTCCCCGCCGTTGATACTCATCGCCAGTACCCTCACGAGGACTTCGCCGGAGCGGGGCACGGGCTTGGGCACCCCGCCCACGTACAGCACCTCAGGGCCGCCGATGCGGTCGTACATCGCGGCTCGCATGATCATGGTCGCTCACACCCGATCCAGAGGCTGCGTCGAGGAGGCTTGTCGGTCTGCTGCTTGACGCGCTCCGCACGGACTCCGTGCCGACCCCGCTTCCGCCGCTGACCGGCCTCGGCCTCGGGCAGCTGCATCATTAGGCGGCGGGCCGCGCGGGTGAGCCAGTCACCTGATCGTCCTCAGCGGGCCTGTTCGGGAGAATGTCCGCCCCTTACGACCGCACTGCGGTGAACATCTCCAGCAGCCCTCGCGGCGAGTCGTCGCTGAAGATGATGTCGAGGCTTTCGGCGGACTGGGCGGCTGTTTCGGAGCTGCGGGGGAAGAGGACTTCCTCGTAGCGGGCGAGGGCCTTCTCAGGGTCGTCGGGGTGGTCGGCGAGGGCGGTGGCGAGCTCAGCGCCGTCGAGCATCGCCAGGTTCGCGCCTTCGCCCGCGAAAGGGGACATCAGATGGGCGGCGTCGCCGAGCAGGGTGACGCCGGGAGTACGGGGCCAGCGGTGGTCGATCGGCAGGGCATGGATGGCCCGGGGCGTGAGAGGGCCGTCGGCGTCGGCGATCAAGGCGCGCAGGCGGTCGTCCCAGCCGTCGAAGTGCTGGAGGACGGCGGCGCGGGCGGCCCCGGTGTCGGTGAAGTCGAGGGAAGGCAGCCAGTCGGCGTCGACGCGGCGGGCGATGTAGGCGTGGACGGAGCCATCGGTCTCCAGATGGGTGAGCAAGCCCTGCTGGCCGTGGAGGGCGAACATCATTCCCTGGCCGACGAGTTCGGCGGTCGCGGGATGGCGGACGGCCGCGTCGTGCAGGTCCGCTTCGACGAAGGAGACACCGCTGTAGAGGGGTGTGGCATCGGAGAGCAGAGGGCGGATACGGGACCACGCGCCGTCCGCGCCGATCAGGAAGTCGGTGGTGACCGTACGACCGTCGGCGAACTCGATCGCGTGGCGGCCCCCGCCCAGGGGGGTGGCTCCGGTGGCCTTCGCGCCCCAGCGGACCGTTCCGGCGGGGAGCGAGCCGAGGAGGATGCGGCGCAGGTCGGTGCGGTCGATCTCGGGGCGGCTGTGCGCGTTCTCGCCGGGTGCGGAGCCGTCGTCCTGCTCGGCGAGCAGGACCGTGCCGTCGCGGCCGACGATCCGCATGGCCTCGCCGCCGGTGTGGACGGCGGCGAGGAACTCCTCCCAGAGACCTGCGGCGTGCAGGGCGGCCTGGCCGGATTCGGTGTGCAGGTCGAGCATGCCGCCCTG
>NZ_JAFLRJ010000397.1 GCF_017315755.1 Streptomyces beijiangensis | reverse complement strand
TCCCCACCGCCCTCGACCCCGCCTCCACCGACTACTCCTCCGCCCGCGACGCCATGCTCGCCAAGCTCTCCGCGCTCGACGCCGAGCACGCCAAAGCCCTTGCCGGCGGCGGCGAGAAATACACCACCCGCCACCACGACCGCGGCAAACTCCTCGCCCGCGAACGCATCGAGCTCCTCCTCGACCCCGATACGCCCTTCCTGGAGCTCTCCCCGCTCGCCGCCTGGGGCAGCGAGTACGCCGTCGGGGCCGCCATGGTCACCGGCATCGGCACCGTCGAGGGCGTCGAGTGTCTGATCACCGCCAACGACCCCACCGTCCGCGGCGGCGCCTCGAACCCCTGGACCCTCAAGAAGGCCTTCCGGGCCCATGAGATCGCTCTCGCCAACCGGCTTCCCTCCATCAGCCTCGTCGAGTCCGGCGGAGCCGATCTCCCCTCCCAGAAGGAGATCTTCATCCCGGGCGGCGCCCTCTTCCGCGATATCACCCGGCTCTCCGCCGCCGGGATCCCCACCATTGCCGTCGTCTTCGGCAACTCCACCGCGGGCGGCGCCTACGTCCCCGGCATGTCCGACCACGTCGTCATGATCAAGGAGCAGTCGAAGGTCTTCCTCGGCGGGCCGCCCCTCGTGAAGATGGCCACCGGCGAGGAGAGCGACGACGAATCCCTCGGCGGCGCCGAGATGCACGCCCGTACCTCAGGCCTCGCCGACTACTTCGCCCTCGACGAGTACGACGCCATCCGCCAGGCCCGCCGTGTCGTCGCCCGCCTCAACCACCGCAAGGCGCACCCCGGTCCGGCCGAGATACCCGCCCCGCCCACGTACGACGCCGACGAACTCCTCGGCATCGTCCCCGGCGACCTCCGTACCCCTTTCGACCCCCGCGAGGTCATCGCGCGCATCGTCGACGCCTCCGACTTCGACGAGTTCAAGCCCCTTTACGGCACCAGCCTCGTCACCGGCTGGGCCGAGCTCCACGGCTATCCCATCGGGATCCTCGCCAACGCCCAGGGCGTTCTCTTCTCCGCCGAGTCCCAGAAGGCGGCGCAGTTCATCCAGCTCGCCAACCAGCGCGACATCCCCCTCCTCTTCCTCCACAACACCACCGGCTACATGGTCGGCAAGGAGTACGAGCAGGGCGGCATCATCAAACACGGCGCCATGATGATCAACGCCGTCTCCAACTCCCGCGTCCCGCACCTCTCCGTCCTCCTCGGGGCGTCGTACGGAGCCGGGCACTACGGCATGTGCGGGCGCGCCTACGACCCCCGCTTCCTCTTCGCCTGGCCCAGCGCCAAATCCGCGGTCATGGGTCCCCAGCAACTCGCCGGGGTCCTGTCCATCGTCGCCCGAGCATCGGCGACAGCGAAGGGGCAGCCGTACGACGACGAGGCCGACGCCGCCCTCCGCGCCATGGTCGAGCAGCAGATCGAGTCCGAGTCCCTCCCGATGTTCCTCTCCGGGCGGCTGTACGACGACGGCGTCATCGACCCCCGCGACACCCGCACCGTCCTCGGCCTGTGCCTGTCCGCCATCCACACAGCACCGGTCGAGGGCGCCCGCGGCGGCTTCGGCGTCTTCCGGATGTGAGGTCCACCAAATGATCAACTCCCTTCTCATCGCCAACCGCGGCGAGATCGCCTGCCGTATCGCCCGCACCTGCCGCGACCTCGGCATCACCACCGTCGCCGTCCACTCGGACCCTGACGCCGACGCACTCCACACCCGGACCGCCGACATCGCGGTACGGCTCCCGGGCGCCACCCCCGCCGACACCTATCTCCGCGGCGACCTCGTCGTGAAGGCCGCCCTGGCCGCCGGTGCGGACGCCGTCCACCCCGGCTACGGCTTCCTCTCCGAGAACGCCGACTTCGCCCGTGCCGTCACCGACGCCGGCCTCCTCTGGATCGGGCCGCCCCCCGCGGCCATCGAAGCCATGGCCTCCAAGACCCGCGCCAAGGAGCTCATGGGTATCGCGCCCCTGGCCGACGTCACCGCCGACGACCTGCCCGTCCTCGTGAAGGCCGCCGCAGGCGGCGGCGGGCGCGGGATGCGCGTCGTACGCGAACTCGACCAGCTCAAAGCAGAGCTGGAAGCCGCCAGTGCTGAAGCGGCCAGTGCCTTCGGGGACGGGGAAGTCTTCGTCGAGCCCTATATCGAAGGGGGTCGCCACGTCGAGGTCCAGATCATGGCCGATGCGTACGGCACCGTCTGGGCGCTCGGCACCCGCGACTGCTCCCTCCAGCGCCGCCACCAGAAGGTCATCGAGGAGGCCCCCGCCCCCGGTCTCCCGACCGGGCTCACCGACACGCTCCACACCCAGGCCGTACGCGCCGCCCGCGCCACCGGCTACCAGGGTGCGGGCACCGTCGAGTTCCTGGTGACCGCGGACGGCCGCACCCACTTCCTGGAGATGAACACCCGCCTCCAGGTCGAACACCCCGTCACCGAGGCCGTGTTCGGGCTCGACCTCGTCGCCCTC
>NZ_JAFLRJ010000396.1 GCF_017315755.1 Streptomyces beijiangensis | reverse complement strand
TGACGACGCCGGGCGACAAACAGATGAGGGGGTGAGGGGTGGGACGGCACCAGTGCCGTCCCACCCCCTCACCCCCTCCCCCGCGCCTCGGCAGGGTCCGCCGCTCAGTGCACGGCCGACGGCGGGACGTTGGTCAGGTTCTCCTTCGTCATCATCGTGCGGAACTCCTGCGGCGCCACCGTCTTGGCCCAGGCCAGCATCCGTAGCCGCTTGCGCAGCGAGAAGTGGTAGTAGCGGTCGGCCGGGTCGGCGAACCCGTACAGCGGCGGAACGAACGGAGCCTCCTCCAGCGCACGGAAGATCCGGCCTGCGGCCTGGCCGGACGAGAGCTTGCCGGCCCGCACGTCCTCGGTGAGCGAGCACACGTGGTCGAGGAGTTCGGGCAGCCCGGTCGGCAGCTTGAACCAGAACGCGCCCTGGTCGAGCCGTTCGGTCGGCGTCCAGTCCCCGCTGCGCAGACTCTGGTTGCGGGTGCTCTTGAGCGACAGCGCGGCCAGCATGGACCACAGCAGCCAGACGCGGCTGAAGGCGTTCCACAGCTGGAAGTCGCGGGTCGCCACCTGCGCGGCCGCGATGAGCGCGTCGTTGAACTCGATCAGCCGGTCCTGGAACGCGGCGACCGGGGCGAACTTCCGCGGTGACCAGTCGTCGGTGCGGGCCGCCTCCATCAGCACCGGTGCCAGCGCGTACACCAGCTCGGCCGCCATCGTCACGTCCCTGGAGAGAAACAGGTCGTTGCGGCTGGCCGACCGCTCGAACAGGAAATGCCGGCTGCCGACGGTGTCGGTGACGGTGCGCTGCCACAGATCGTCGGAGACCCACGGCTGCACGGCGACCGCCGACTCGAAGGTCGGGCGCAGGTCGGGAAAGCGCTCGATGAGGGCCCGGAATGCCGCCTCCGGGTCCTTGGGCAGATCACCGAACAGGTCCGGGTCGACGCTCGCGGTCACCGAGCACCGTGCGGTGCCCGCCTCGGGATGGTTGTCGAAGTGGGCGACCTGGATCCACCCGCCGGCGAACAGATGGCTGATCGTGCCGGCCGACCAGGGCGACGCCCGGGGGTAGTTCGTCAGCGGGACGTGGTCCTCGAACTGCTGGACACCGGTGAGGTGCGTGGTCAGCACCCGTGACCTGGTCCTCGTGCGGGCGACGGGGTCCGGTCCCCCCAGACGGGCCAGGATCGGCGAGTCCAGCCCCACCGAGTCCACCAGGTAGCGTGCCCGGTAGGTCGTGCCGTCGTCGACGGTGACACTGACCCCGTCCCCCGTGGGGGCCACGTCGAGCAGTTTGCGGCGGTGGCGCACGACATGGGTGCCGTACTTGCGGGCCACTTCGTGGACGTACTGCTCGACGTCGGGGCGGTACATGTGCCATTCGGAATGCTCGCCGGGCACATTGAACTGGACGGTCTGGCGGGGGTCCTGCGCCTTGCCCGGCCGGTGGTAGAGGAAGCTCAGGCTGCGCTTGATGCCGCCGCTGCGGCGTACCCGGTCCGGGAGGTCGCAGGTCAGTCCGAGTGCGGCGATCTCGGGGATGTCGAACCGGCGGGCCAGGGTGAAGAACACCTCGGCGGTGTAGGGGACGGTGGTCTCCCCCGCCGGCTGCCCGGCATCGGCCTCGCTGTCGACGAGCAGGACCCGCTGGCCCTGCCGGGCCAGGACCGCGGCCAGCAGGTTCGACGCGAGATGGGCGCCGACGATGGCGACGTCGTACTTCTCCTCGGGGTCGGCGAATTGCTGGCCGTCGTCCATCGTTCTCCTCCAGGAGGGTGGGCTGGGCTGAGACACCGTGGTGTCGGGGCGGTGGGGTGGCGGGGCGTCAGAAGAGCTTTCCGCCGCGGAGCTTGGCCTTGATCGCCTCACGGGCGTTTCCGGTGAGCAGACGGGCCACCTCCGGGTCGCCCTCCTTGGCGGCCCAGCGGACCATCTTGTAGAGCTTCTTCGGGTTGGGGTTGATGAAGCGGACCTCGCGCTCGGCGAAGCCGAGATGCTTGGGGACGTAGTTGGCCCGCTCGATCTCCTCGTACAGGACGTCGGCGGCCTCCGGGCCGCTGGTGGTGCCGGCCTCCACGGCGTCGGTCTGCTTGACCATCAGATCGTGCAGGCCGGCGAAACCGTCGTGATCGGGCCAGTACAGGCCCGGGTTGGGGGCGTCCTCCAAGTTGAGGAAGTGCTCCTCGCGCCCGTCCTTGCGGAACTTGGTCAGGGCGTCCTGCAGACGGTAGACGCCCGCATTCGCACCCCAGCCCCAGATGCGGAAGATCG
Organism: Streptomyces beijiangensis; assembly: GCF_017315755.1. Lineage (GTDB taxonomy): Bacteria > Actinomycetota > Actinomycetes > Streptomycetales > Streptomycetaceae > Streptomyces > Streptomyces beijiangensis. The sequence continues at coordinate 12,436 of NZ_JAFLRJ010000396.1, read as the reverse complement.
CGCTCCACAGGCCGTAGTCGGCCCAGGAGATGAAGGCCGCGTTGACCAGCTCGTCGTTCGCGTCCAGCTGCGACTGCTGGAGGCGGTCGACGTAGCGGAACCGCTCGGCGGAGAAGTCGTCGTCCTTGACGGCGCGCAGCAGCCGGTAGGCGAGGACGTTGATCGCCTCGGTGGTGTTGGACAGTCCTCGGGAGAACAGCGGGTCGATGAAGCCGGCCGCGTGCGACAGGAGCATCCAGCGGTCGCCGATCGTGGTCTTCGAGGAGTACTGAAGCCGGTCGGTCGAGATCCATTCGCGGGTCGGGATGGCGCCCTCGTACTGCCGGGCGATGTCGGGGAACGGCGCGGCGAGCCGGGCGAAGTCCTCCGCCGCGCTCATTCCGGGGATCTTGGGGTAGACCCTCGGGTCCACCGTCATGCCGACACTGCACAGCGGGTTCGTCGACCACTTGTTGTTGTCGAAGGCGATGACCCAGGCCCAGCCGCGCTCGAACATGTGGTGGACGGTGCCCTCGTACCACGGCACCGGCGGGCGCAGGTGGTCGGCGAGGTGGTCGAAGAGCCGGTCGGTGGGCGTCACGTTGAGCATGTGGTTCCACATGGACCGGGAGTGGTGCTTGAAGCGGGTCGTCTCCTCGCGGAGGTCGAACTTGTCCGCAAGAGGCGAGCGGAACCCGCTCGCGTCCACGACGTACCGTGCCCGGTACTCGCCGTTGCGTCCGCTCAGCGTCACTCCGGAGCCGTCGAAGTCGACGTCGTCGACGAAGAAGTTCTGCCGCACCGTGGTGCCGTACTTGGCCGCCACCTGGAAGAGGTACGCGTCGACGTCCTGCCGGAAGTAGTGCGCGGCCTCGTGCAGCAGCTGGGGCGGGGTGTTGAACTCGTTGACCTCGCGCGGGTTCTGCGGGGTGTTCTCATGGTGCAAGAGGAACCCGAAGTGCCGCTTGACCCCGAAGCGGGGCCCCAGGGCTTTGGTGGTCTCGGTGAACGAGGCCAGCGCGGATATCTCCGGCACGTCGTAGCGCTCGGCCAGGGTCCGCAGCGTGACCAGGGTGTAGGGGATCGTCGACTCGCCGATGGCGAACCGGGGGTGCGACCCGCCGTCGAGCAGCAGGACCTTGGTGCCCTGCCGCGCCAGGATGGCGGCCAGGAGCGAACCGGCCATGCCGGACCCCAGGATCGCCACGTCGTACGTCGTGCGCTCCGTAGCTGCAATGTCGTCCACTGTGCTCACATCGCCCTCTCAGATTCGTTACGGATGTCAGTTGCTGCGCTGGATGAGGCCGCGCAGCCGTTCCTTGACCAGGCCGCTCATCGCGCCGTGCAGGAGCCCGCCGACTTCCTCGGGCGCATCGGAGCCCGCCCAGCGTGCGGCTTTGGCCATCTTGGGCGGCGTGATGTGGACGAACCGTTCGTCCGGGTCGCCCATCGCGAACGCCGGCGGGACGTAGTCGGCTTCCTGGAGCGTCTGGAACAGACGCGTGGCGGCGGTCTTCGCCTCGAGCGAACCGTCCTCGACGGCCTGGCACAGCTGCAGGGTCGTGGTGCGCAGCGTGTTGTAGTTGTCGCTGATGGGGAAGGGTGATCCGGGGTAGCGGGTCTGTTCCAGGTCGCGGAAGACGGAGTCCTCTCCGTGGCCGGCGAAGGCGAAGTACGCGTTCTCCAGGGTCAGGGCCGCCAGCACGGTGCTCAGCGCCCAGGTGCGGAAGACGGCATTCCACAGGTCGTAGTCCCGGAAGGCGACGAAGGACGTGTAGACGAGGTCGTCGTGCACGTCGAACAGCCCCTGCTGCAGGTCCTCGACGTACTGGAAGCGCTCCAGCGACCAGTCGCCGTCCTGGGAGGCCTCGATGAGCCGGTAGGCCAGGACGTTGATGACCTCGAAGGAGTTGGTCAGGCCCCGGGAGTAGAGCGGGTCGATGAAGCCCGAGGCGTGCGAGGTGAGGCAGAACCGGTCGCCGACCACCTGCTTCGAGGAGTACTGCAGACGTCCCGTGGACGTCCACGGCCTGGCCGGCCTGGCCCCCTCGAACTGCCGGGCGATGTCGGGGAAGCGGCTCAGGAAGCTGTCGAACTCCTCCTGCGGGGAGGCGTCGGTGGCCGGGTGCTTGCGGGGGTCCAGGGTCAGACCGACGCTGCACAGCGGGTTGAGGGAGTCCTTGTGGTTGTCGAACGGGATCACCCACAGCCAGCCGCCGTCGAAGACGTGGTGCAAGGTTCCGTCGTGCCACCTGCTCGGCTGGTGGTGCAGGGCGCCCGATTCGGTCTCGTCGTAGGGCGTGACGCCGATCATGTGGGTGAACATCGACCGGGAGTGGGTGCGGGCCCGGGTGGGTTCCTCCCGCAGGGAGAGCTTCTCCGCGACCGGTGAGCGAAATCCGCTGGCATCGACGAGGTACTCGGCGTGGAACTCCTCGCCGGCCTCGGAGCGCAGGACCACGCCCGTGCCGCCGTCGATGTCGATGTCGGCGATCTTCAGGCCGGTGCGTCCGTCCGCACCGTACTTCAGCGCGACGTTGTACATGAAGGCGTCGACGTCCTGGCGGAACAGGTGCGTCTCGGTCTGCAGGACGGTCGGCAGGACCAGCTGGTTGGCCTCGCCCGGATGCTGTTTGCGGTCCTCGCGGTGGTAGACGAACCCGAAGTTCTTCTTCCACCCGCAGTTGCGTGAGACGTTGTCGCGGATGTCCTTGAAGGTGGACAGCTGCCTGATCTCCGGCACGTCGTACCGGGCCGCGATCAGCCGCAGCAGCGCCGAGGTGTAGGGGATGGTCGACTCGCCGATCGCGAAGCGGGGGTGGACGCCCGCGTCGGCGAGCAGGACCCGTACTCCGTTGCGTGCCAGCACCGCCCCGAGCAGGGAGCCGGCGATGCCGGCTCCGAGGATCGCCACGTCGTACTGGCCCTTGAGGGGCGGCAGTTCATAGGGGGGTGTCGTGCCGGGCATGCTCATCTTCCTCGCCATCCTTCGTCGGTCGCGGTGTCGTTCGCAGGCCCGTCAGGAGCCTCGCCGAGGAACTTTTTCTCGACGCGTCGCAGCAGGTACTCGGACCAGAAGTTGGCGTCGGTCGCGAAGAATTCGGGGCTCTTGACCTCAACCCCCAGGTCCTTGCGGCTGCGGCTGATGAGTTCCATGACCATCAGGGAGTCCAGGCCCATGTCGAGGAGGTGGAACTCCCCGGCCAGCTCGGCCACGTCCAGGCGCAGGAGTTGGGCGAGCTGCTCACGGAGGTAGATGTCGAGCAGACCCAGCCGGTCCTCGGGTGCGGCCGCTCGCAGTTCGCCCTGGATGACCGCGGTCGGCCCGCTCTCCTCAGCGGCGGCCGTCTCGATCCTCCGGAACACCGGCCGTTCCGCCCGTGCTTCCAGGATCGCCTTGTACGTCGCCCAGTCGGCGGAGCAGACGATCTGGTAGGTCTCCGGGCCGTCCAGCAGCGCGCTCAGCAGCCGCAGGGACTGCGGAGCCGACAGCGGGCGGAGCCCGGTGGCCTTGAGGAACTCGGCGATCTCGTCGTCGAACAGTGCCGACTCCAGCTCCCACGAGCCCCACGCGATGGTGAGTGCGGCCAGGCCGAGTGAGCGGCGCAGGTGGGCGAGGCCGTCGAGGAACGCGTTGCCGGCCGCGTAGCTGCTCAGGTGCTGGGATCCCCAGGTGGCGGCGATCGAGGAGAAGCTGAGGAAGAAGTCCAGGGGGACGTCGAGCGTGGCCTGGTGCAGGGACCAGGCGCCGACCACCTTGGGCCGCCAGACCTTGTCGTATTGCGCACGCCGGATCTCCCGGACGAACTGGGGCCCGGACACTCCGGCCGCGTGCACGACACCGCTCAGCGGGAGCGGTTCGGCGGCGAGGCGGCCGACGAGGGCGGCCACCGCCGCGGCATCGGCGACGTCTGCGGCGATCACCTCGACCTCGGCGCCGATGCCCTCCAGCTCACGGACCGCACGGATCCGCTCGCGTACCGGTGCGGGCAGGTCCGGGGCATCCCATTGCGCCCGGTCGGGCAGTGCGGTGCGCCCGAGCAGGACCAGTTTCCCCGCTCCGCGCAGGGCGAGGAGGCGGGCCACCGAGAGCCCGATCCCGCCGAACGCGCCGGTGATCAGGTAGCTTCCGGCGGGCCGTACGGTGACCTCGCGCCGCAAGGCGTGCGGTGTGGGGGTGGCGGCGACCACGCGGGCGGCGAGCCGCTGTCCGCTGCGCAGGGCCTGCTGGTCCTCCGCGTCGATCTCGGTCAGCGCCGTCACCAGCAGAGCGAGGTCGTGGCCGGCGGAGTCCGGGTCGAGGTCGATCGCGCCGCCCCAGTGCTGGGGGTGTTCGAGGGCCAGGACCCGGCCCAGGCCCCACAGCGGGGTGGCGGCCGGGGCGTGGTAGCGCTGCTCCGGTGTGGTGGCGACGGCACCGCAGGTGATCAGCGAGACGCGGACGTTGCTGTCGGCGGGGTCGGCCAGGAGCGCCTGGAGGACTCCGACGGTGAGCAGTTCGGTGCGGTCGCGGAAGGCGGTGAGCGTGGCGTCGTCGGTGTCGGAGTGTGCGGGGGTGTCGAGGCCGGTGAGCACAAGGATCCGGGCGGGCGCCGCGTTCTCGGTGCTCCGGCCGGCCCGCGTGGTCCTCCAGTCGCCGAGCAGTTCGGCGAGGGCTGTGGCGTACAGGCCGTCGTCGGGGTCGTCGTCGGGGCCGGCGGTGGGCGGCTGGCGCACGGTGCACACGGCGCCGTGTGCGGTGAGGTCGAGCGCGAGCCGGTCGGCGATGCCGCCCTGATCGGCAAGCAGCAGGATGTCGGCGGTGGACAGCGCCAGGGGGGTGGCGGTGGCCGGCTCGGCCGGCTGCCACTCCATCTGGTAGAGCAGTTCGGCGGGGTCGCGCCAGGGCTCGCCGGGGTGGGCGGCCGGTGCACCCGATGTGATCGTCACGTCGGTGACGCGGCCGAGCCAGCTGCGGTCATCGGCGTAGAAGTCCGCCTGGCCCGTGCTGTGTCCGTCCGCCGTGGAGGAGAGGGACGCCTGCACGTAGCGGACCCGCTCGGGTTCGGCGCAGAGGATGTCGCCGATCTCCGCCGGTGCGTCCGGCCCTGCGACCTGGGTCACCGGTGGTCCTGCCGCCCAGGACACGGCCGCTGTCGCGGCGTTGAGGATCTCCGCCCGGCCCTGGGTGGCGTTGCCGGCGAGTTCCAGCTGGGTGCCGCTGTCGCCCCGCTCGGCACCCAGCACGGCATCGGCCAGCGCCTGCGGCAGCTGGGCCGACTTCCAGTCCAGTTCGGTTCCGGTGCAACCGTCCTGGGTGTACGGGCGGTGGGCCGCGGTTCCCGGCCGGCGCCTGAGCCGGCCGCTGAGATGCAGCCGCCAGGGTGCGGCCGAGGCCTCCTCGGCGGCCGATGTGCTGCGGACCTCGAACCGCGCGGTCAGCGCCTGGTCGTCGGAGACGAGTGTGAGCTGCACGGTCCGGTCGGTGTCCGCCAGCGGCAGGAGCTCGGCAACGACAAGGTCCCCGACCCCGGCCCAGGCGCCGCTCAGTCCGTCGCCGGCCGCCAGCACGGCGGCCTCGACCAACGAGCCGACCGACGCGTAGGGCTGGTTGTCGGCCTGGTGCGCCGCGTGCCGCCAGCGGTCCTCCTTCAGGTCCAGCTGGTAGGTGGGCTGGGGGGCTCGCACGCGCTGACCGATGCCGGCCACCAGTTCACCGGCGGGTGCCGGCGATCCGGTGGTCTCCTGCGGGAGGGGGAACCAGTAGGAGTCGCCTTCCCACGCGTAGGTGGGCAGCGGGATGCGTCGGGCGTGGTCGTCCCGGTGGAATGCCGTCCAGTCCACTGCCGCGCCGCGCAGATGCAGGGCGCCGAGGGCGGTCATGAGCGACTGCCGGTCGTCGTGGCCGCGGCGCAGGGTCGGGATGAAGCGGCAGGCGGGGTCGTCGAGTCCGCGCGCGCCCAGGCCCGAGAGGACCGGCTGGGGGCCGATCTCGAGGAAGGTCCGGAAGGAGTCGTCGTACAGGGTGCGCATGCCGTCGGCGAACCGGACGGTCCCGGCCGCGTGGCGGACCCAGTAGTCGGCGTCGATCTCGCCCGGGCGGACGAGGGTGCCCGTGACGTTGGAGACGAGCGGGATGCGGGGCGGGTGGTAGGTGAGGGTGGCGGCCACTGCGCGCAGTTCGGCCATCGCCGGTGCCATCAGTGGTGAGTGGAACGCGTGCGAGACGGTCAGCAGCCGGTGTTTCACGCCCTCGTGTGCGAGCCGGTCGGTGATGGTGGCGATGTCCGCGGCGGCTCCGGAGATGACGGTGTCGGCGGGGCCGTTGACGGCGGCGACCGAGACCGTTGCGGTGAAGTCGGCGATCGCAGCGCGGGCGCGCGCCTCGTCGCAGACGATCGTGGCCATCACCCCGCCGGTGGGCAGGGCCTGCATCAGCCGTCCGCGGGCCGCGATCAGCCGGCAGGCGTCCGGGAGGTCGAGTACGCCTGCGACGGTCGCGGCGACGAGTTCGCCCACGCTGTGGCCCAGGACGGCGGCCGGTTTCGCGCCCCACGACAGCCAGAGTTGTGCCATCGCGTACTCGATGGCGAACAGTGCGGGCTGGGTGTGTCCCGTCTGGTGCAGCGGGGAGTTTTCGTCCGCGGCCAGGTCGAGGAGGTCGGCCAGCGGCCGGTCCAGGAGCGGGTCGAGCAGTGCGCCGACCCGCTCGAGGGCTTCGGCGTACACCGTTTGTGTGCGCAGGAGTTGGCCCATGCCGGGATACTGCGAGCCCTGTCCGGTGAACAGCCAGGCGGCCTTGCGCTGGCGGTGCGGTGCGAGGGACTCGGTGACGGTGCCGTCCTCGCGCTGTCCGGCGCCGTAGGCGATCAGGGCCCGGGAGAGTTCGGCCGTGCTGTCGCCCGCCACGGCGAGGCCGTGCGGCAGACGGCTGCGGCCGACGTGTGTCGTCAGGCAGACGTCACCGAGCCTGAGGTCCGGCTGGTCGCGCAGGGTGGCGGCGTACTGGTCGGCGAGGCGGTGCAGCGCGCTCTCGCTGCGGGCCGAGAGGGTCAGCACGTTCCAGTCGCGGCCGGTCTGGGTGTGCTCGGTGCGCGCTGCGGCAGCCGGCGGTCCGGTGATGATGGCGTGGGCGTTGGTGCCGCTGGCGCCGAAGCTGCTGACCGCGCCGGCCCGGACCGTGCGGCCGGAGGGCCATGGGCGGCGCTCGGTCACCACCTCGATGTCGAGTGCGTTCCAGTCGACATTCGGGTTGGGGGTGGTGAAGTGCAGGTGCGGCGGGATCTCCTCGTGCTGCAGGGAGAGGACCAGTTTGAGCAGCCCGGCGATGCCGGCGGCCGGCTCGAGGTGTCCGATGTTGGTCTTGACCGAGCCGACGAGCAGCGGGTCGCCGTCCGCGTGGTGGCGGCCGATGACGGCCTGCAGCGCCCGCAGTTCGATCGGGTCGCCGAGTGAGGTGCCCGTTCCGTGGGCCTCGACGTACCCGATGTCGGCCGGATCGAGCTTGGCCTGTGCGAGGGCGGCCTGGATGACCGCCTGCTGCGCTGCCGGGTTCGGGACGGAGATGCCGCTGCTGCGCCCGTCGTGGTTGACGGCGGTGCCGCGGACGACGGCCAGGACGTTGTCGTCGGCGGCCAGGGCGTCGGACAGCCGTTTCAGGACGACGACGCCGGCGCCTTCACCCCGGGCGTATCCGTCGGCGGCCGCGTCGAAGGTCTTGCACCGGCCGTCCGGCGACAGGGCACGGAACTTGCTCAGCAGGACGAAGCTGTAGGGCGTGAGCATCAGGTTGACGCCGCCGGCCACCGCCAGGTCGCACTCGCCGAGCCGCAGTGACTGGCAGGCGTCGTGCAAGGCGACCAGGGACGAGGAGCAGGTGGTGTCGACGACCTTGCTCGGCCCCATCAGGCCGAAGGTGTAGGAGAGCCGGCCGGCGATGAAGCTCGGTTCGCCGATCAGCTGGTATCCGTCGACGTCACGGATGTCCCCGATTTCCTGGCGTGCCCGCACGTAGTCGGTGGTGCTGACGCCGAGGAACACCCCCGTCTGGCTGCCTTCGAGGCTTTCGGGGGCGTATCCGGCCCGTTCCAGGGCCTCCCAGGTGACCTGCAGGATCAGGCGCTGCTGCGGGTCCATGCCCGATGCCTCGCGCGGCGAGATGCCAAAGACCGCGGGTTCGAAGCGGTCCACCTCGTCCAGGAAGCCGCCGCGCACCACATAGGCCTTGCCCGGGGCCTCGGGGTCGGGGTCGTAGAGCAGGCTGGCGTCGGCGCGGGCGGCCGGGAAGTCCCCGGTGGCATCGACGCCGTCCCGCATGAGTTCCCAGAACGACTCCGGGTCCTCCACGCCGCCGGGCATGCGGCAGCCGAGGCCGACGATGGCGATCGGCTCGTCGGGCACGGCCCGGGCGCCGTCCGCAGCTGCCTCGTTCAGCCGCTCGATGCGTCGCAGTGCGTCGAGGAGGAGGCGCCGGTCGGCGCCGGCGGGGGCCGGCTTTCCCGGCTGCCCGGGGTCCGGGGCGGGAGCGCTGTCGCGTGCCATGGAGTCTGGACCTCCAGCAGGAGTGGTTTCGATGTCTGGTGGATGTGGTGCGCGGGCGGGACAACGGGCCGGCCAAGGGCCGGGAGGGACCAACTGGCGCCGGGGGCGCCTGGGCTGCTCAGTGCAGGAGCACCGGGAGCGAGTCCAGACCGCGGAACGGTGTCCGCAGCGACCAGTTCAGTTCCTCCGGCGCAACGGCCAGGCGCATGTCCGGGAACGCTTCGAGGAGCGAGCCGACCGCGATGCCCACGACCTTCAGGGCCAGCCTGGCCCCGACGCAGTAGTGGTTTCCCCCTCCGAAGGCGACGTGGTCGGCGGCGTTGTGGCGGTCGAAGTCGAGCACGTCGGGGTCGGGGAACTTCTTCGGGTCCCGGTTCGCCGCCGAGACCGAGAGGATCACCAGAGAGCCCTTGGGGATCGTCTCCCCGCCGACCTCGATGTCCTCGGTCGCATACCGGTTGGAGCCGGGCTGCTGCGGTCCGTCGAAACGGAAGATCTCGTCCATGGCGGCCGGCATCAGGGACGGGTCGGCCAGGAGTTCCGCGCGCTTGTCGGGGTGCTGGAGGATCCAGTACAGGCAGTTGCCGACCATGCTCTGGATGCCGAAATAGCCGGCCAGCATGACCTGGATGGCGGCGGCCAGCAGCTCGATCGACTCCATCCGGCCTTCTTCTTCCGCGACTTCGACCAGCGTGCTGAGCAGATCCTCCGCGGGATTCTTCCGCTTGTTGTCGATCTCCTGCGCGAGCACCACCTTGAGCGAGTCCAGCCCCTTTTGCGCCGCCTCCACGTTGCGGCCGCCCGTCAGTTCGTCCATGCCCTCGGTGAACGCCTGGTGGCGCTCGGCGGGGATGCCCAGCAGCTCGGACTGGAAGGCCACCGGGAGCGGTTTCGCGTAGGCCTCGACCAGGTCCACCTGGTCCTGTCCGGCGAACCGGCTCTGTGTCTCGGCCGCGATCCGGCGGATGTGCGGCTCCATCGCGTTGACCCGCTTGGCGGAGAACGAAGGGACCACCAGTTTGCGCAACCGGGTGTGCACAGGCGGGTCCTGATTGATCATCATGTGGCCGGACACCTCGTCCCGGCGCAGCACGAGACCTCCGACGGGCGGGGCCGCCGCGGCGCCGCCCGCCGGCTTGGGCTTCGGCGCGTCCAGCAGGCTGCTGCTCAGACGCAGGTCGTTGTAGCACGCCCGGACGTCGTCGTAGCGGGTGACGATGTAGGCCTCGGAGCCGTCTCGCAGGGTGACCTGCTGGATGGGGCCCGCCTCCTGCATGACCTTGTACACCGGGTAGGGCTCATTGCCGAACTCCTCCCCCAGATGCACAGGACAGCCTGCGGCCCTGGCGCGTTCGGCCATGGACAACGCGGGCTCTTCCATCACGACCGCGGCTTCTTCGGGGGACATCAGACCTCCATCGGTGAGGGGTGGCGACGCGCGGAGCGTCGCGCAGCGGAAGGAGAGGGCAGAACGCTTGGGTGTCGCTGAACTCCTGCGGGCCGCGTCCCGCCTGGGTGCGTGCCGCGCTCGGCAGCGGGAGAGGGCGGCGCCGGTTGGCCTCCGAGCCCCCACCACTGCATTCATCATTCGATGACTTCAATGCCTGTTGAAGAATATGCACCTGCGGCAGATTGTCAACGTCCCCCCGTCGGCAGCCGATCCGTCCGGGCCGCCGCTGCACCCTCGGGCGGGCACTGACGGCGAGGGCCGCGCCGCCGCCCATACAGCCGGGCATGTTCGGCCCAAATCTGATCAAAGACGGCAATCGGAGGGGGAGTTCGGGTGCGGCTCGCCGCGTCAGGCTTGACCGGCAAGTCATCGCCTGTAGAATTCATCGCCAGAAGAACGCTGCGTGCCGAGGGAGTCCGTCTCGTCGGCCCCCGCCCCACGGGACTCGCGGCACCCCGGCTCACCCAAGGAGAGAACCGTGACAACGGCCGCCGTGACCGAGGACCAGATCCTCCTCAAGATCACCGAGTACGTCGGCAAGACCTTCCTGGACGAGACGGAGGAGAGCTCGGAACTGACCGAGTCCACTCCCCTGCTGCAGCTGGGAATCCTCAACTCCCGCAACACCGGCCGGCTTCTCGCCTACATCTACGAGGAGTTCGGCATCACCGTGCCGCCGACCCAGATCACCGGCAAGCACTTCGCGAACCTCGCGAGCATCACCGCGCTGGTCGCCGAGCTGCACGGCGCCTGACCGGCCCGCTCCCCCGGATCCTCGACCATCGCCCATGACGGAGCAGGAGATTGACATGAGTCCCGAGTTCGACGTTGCGGTCATCGGCGGGGGGCCCGCCGGGGCCACCGTCGCCTCATACCTGGCCAAGGCCGGTCTGTCCGTCGCAGTCTTCGAGTCCGAGAACTTCCCCCGCGAACACGTCGGGGAGTCCCTGGTGACAGCGACGACCCCGGTGCTGCTGGAGATCGGCGCCATGCCGGAGATCGAGGCCGCGAACTTCCCCAAGAAGTACGGTGCGGCCTGGACCTCGGCGGAGACCCGCACGATCGACCCGCTGGGCTACGGCGACGACCTGCACAATTTCGGCACCGCAGAGATACGTTTCGACGAGCGCGACCAGCCCGGGGTGGACCGGGACCACACGTACCACGTCGACCGCTCGAAGTTCGACCTGATCCTGCTCAAGAACGCGGAGCGCCTGGGGGCCAGTGTCTTCCAGGGGGTGCGCATCAACAAGGTCGACTTCGACGGCGAGACACCGGTGGTACGGGCCCGGATCGGAAACCGTCAGGTCGACGTGCCGGTGGGGATGGTGGTCGACGCGAGCGGCCGGCGCACGGTGCTGGGCAACCAGCTCAAGGTGAAGGTCAACGACCCGGTCTTCAACCAGTACGCGGTGCACACCTGGTTCGACAATTTCGACCGGAAGGCGCTCACCAGCAGCCGCCAGGCCGACTTCATCTTCATCCACTTCCTGCCCATCACCGACACCTGGGTGTGGCAGATACCGATCACCGACACGATCACCTCGGTCGGGGTGGTCTCCCAGAAGAAGCGGTTCAAGGAGTACGACGGCGACCGCGATCAGTTCTTCTGGGACACCGTCGCCAGCCGGCCCGAACTGCTCGACGCGCTGAAGAACGCCGACCAGGTCAAGCCGTTCAAGACCGAGGGCGACTACAGCTACGGCATGAACCAGATCGCCGGCGACAACTTCGTGCTCATCGGCGACGCGGCACGGTTCGTGGACCCGATCTTCTCCAGCGGTGTGAGCGTCGCGCTCAACAGCGCCCGGATCGCGGCCACCGACATCATCGCGGCCCACCAGGCCGGCGACTTCAAGAAGGAGCGGTTTGCGAACTACGAGGCCAAGCTCCGCCGGGCGGTGAACAACTGGTACGAGTTCATCTCCATCTACTACCGGCTCAACATCCTGTTCACCGCCTTCGTGCAGGACCCCAGGTACCGGCTCGATGTGCTCAAGATGCTCCAGGGCGATGTGTACGACGACGAGGAGCCGAAGGCCCTCGCCGCCATGCGGGAGGTGGTCACAGCGGTCGAGAACGACCCGACCCACCTGTGGCGGCCGTTCCTCGGCTCGATGCGCACCCCGACCGCCAAGGCCAGTTTCTGAGCCGACCGGCCCCGATGAGCGGCGTCCTGCCGGGCACGGCCAGCTCGTGCCCGGCAACGGCTCCCGCACGCCCGGAATGCCGTGAGCCGTCCCCCGGTCCCCCGGCCTCCCTGGCGCCCGCACCGCCGGCCCGGCCCGCCGGCTCCCTATCCACGGACCGACCGCGACGGGAAGTTTGATGACTCAGCCGGAGCAGACCGCCCCGCAGCACGGTGCAGACCAGTCCAGCGGCGCCCGCGGGCGCGTGGCCGAGCTCCTTGCCCTGCGTGAGCAGGCCCGCCGTGGCCCGAGCGAGCGTGCCACCGAGGCGCAGCACGCGAAGGGCAAGCTGACGGCG
>NZ_JAFLRJ010000395.1 GCF_017315755.1 Streptomyces beijiangensis | reverse complement strand
CGCGTTCTGGATCGCCGTGGTCGCCGTTGCCGGCCCCCTCGCGGGCAAGCTCGCCGACGTACAGCAGAACCGTGCCGTCGACTACCTCCCGGCAGGAGCCGACTCCACCCAGGCCGCCAAGATCCAGGACCGGCTCCCGGGCGGCGAGTCCACCGACCTCGTCCTCGTCTACCACCGCGACGGCGGCCTCACCGCCGCCGACCGGAACACCGCCGCCCGCCAGATCGACGAGATCGTCAGCGGCCACCGGCTCACCTCCGCCCCCCACGCCGTACCGTCCAAGGACGGCGCGACCCTCATGTACCCGGTCTCCACCACGCAGCCGGGCCAGAACGACGACGCCAAGCAGGCGTTCGTCACCGATGTACGCCAAGTCGCCGACGGGGGCGGTGGGTTGAGCGCCGAAGTCGGCGGCCCCGGCGCGATGGAGGTCGATGCGAAAGAGGTCTTCTCCTCGCTCGACGGACCGCTGCTCTACACCACCGTCGCCGTCGTCGCGATCCTGCTGATCATCATCTACCGCAGCCCCATGCTCTGGCTCGTGCCCCTCGTCTGCGCGGGCGTCGCCGACGCACTCGCCATGGGCGCCGTCTACGGCCTCAACCGCGGCTTCGACATCACCGTCACCGGACAGAGTCAGGGCGTGATGACCATCCTGGTCTTCGGCGCCGGTACGGACTACGCCCTCCTGCTCGTCGCCCGCTACCGCGAGGAGCTCCGCCGCTTCGTCCGCCCGTACGACGCCATGGCCGCGGCCCTGCGCGGCAGCGGCCCCGCGGTCATCGCCTCATCCGGTACGGTCGCGGCCGGCCTGCTCTGCCTGATGGCCGCCGACCTCAACAGCAGCAGCGGCATGGGCCCGATCGCCGCGGTCGGTGTGCTCTGCGCGCTGCTCGCGATGATGACGCTGCTGCCCGCGATCCTCGTACTCCTCGGCCGCAGGCTCTTCTGGCCGCTCGTCCCCGCGTACGGCAGCGAACCCAAGCAGCGCCGCTCCCTCTTCGCCGCGATGGGCAGCTCGGCGGGCCGCCGTCCGGTCGCCGTACTGGTCACCGGTGCGGTGGTGCTCGGGGCCCTGGCGCTCGGCGCGTTCGCCCTGCCGGGCAACCTCAAGCAGGAGGACTCCTTCACCACCAAGCCGGAGTCGATCACGGCGGCGAAGAGCCTCGCCGCGGCCTTCCCCGAGCGCTCCACACAGCCGATCACCGTGATCGCCCCCACCGCCAAAGCGGCGGAGGCGCTGGCTCGGGCCCGTACGACCGAAGGTGTCACCTCCGCGGCACAGGGCCGCAGCGGCAGCGGCTGGACGGAGATCTCGGTCGTCGCCACGTCCAAGCCGGAGTCGGCCGGCGAGCAGGCCACGATCCATGCGCTGCGCGACGGACTCGACGGCTCGCTGGGTGCGTACGTCGGCGGGCCGAGCGCCCAGCAGATGGACCTGGAGTCCACAAGCACCAGTGACCTCAAGATCATCGTTCCGCTGGTGCTGCTCTCCGTCCTCCTCGTCCTGGTCGTCCTGCTGCGCAGCCTCGTCGCCCCGCTGATGCTGATCGTCGCGGTGGTCGCGGTCTGGGGAGCCTCGCTCGGCGTCGCGGGTCTGGTCTTCGAACCGCTGCTCGGCCTGAAAGGCACCGACCCCGGGCTGCCACTGCTCTCCTTCGTCTTCCTGGTGGCGCTCGGCGTCGACTACGGCATCTTCCTGATGCACCGCATGCGCGAGGAGTCCCTGTCGGGCGCCGAGCCGGCGGCGGCCGCGCTCACCGCGCTCCGTACGACGGGCGGGGTCATCGCCTCGGCGGGCCTCGTGCTCGCGGCGACCTTCGGGGTGCTGGTCACCATGCCGCTCGCGATGCTGGCCGAACTGGGCTTCGTGATCGCGGTGGGGGTGCTCCTGGACACCTTCCTGGTCCGTACGTACCTGGTGACCTCGGCCAGCGTGGCCCTGGGCAGGAAGGTGTGGTGGCCGGGCCCTCTGAGCCGTACGCCCACCGGACCACCGTCCGCCCCTTCCGTGCCGGAAGATGGTGAACGTGTCCGCACTCTCACCTCTTAGCGAGCGCGTCCTGGCGGTCGTCAACCGCGACCCGATGGACGCGCCGCACCGCCGGCGCACCGACGCCCTCCTCGCGGTGGGCGTCGGTGCGCTGGCGACGGTCCTGGCGCTGTTCTCCGACCCGGCGAGGACCCCCGACGCGCTCGGCTGGGTGCTGCTCATGGGGTCCGTGGCGACGGTGGCGTTCCGGCGCCGCAGCCCGGTCGGGGCGCTGCTCGCGATGATCGCCTGCGCACTGCCGTACCACGCGCTCGACAACGCGCACGGCGCGGCGATCCCGGGCAGCGGGGTCATCCTCTACACGGTCGCGGCCACGGGCAGGCCGCTGCGGACGCTCGCCGCTGGCATCACGGTCGTCACCCTCATGGTCGCGACCGTGATGACCCAGGACCTCCACCACGGCCTGGAGCTGCTGCGCATCTCCGGCTGGATGATCGCGGTGCTGTTCTGCGGGATCGACGTCAGGGTCTACCGCCAGTACGTGGCCTCGCTCAAGGCGCGGGCCGCGCGGGAGGCGGAGCAGCGGGTGACGGACGAACGGATGCGCATCGCCCGTGACCTGCACGACCTGCTCGCCCACTCGATCACCTTGATCGGCGTGCAGACATCCGTCGCGTCACACATCCTCACGGTCGACCCGGACCGTCTGGACCGGGCGACGATCGCCAAGGCGCTGGACGGGATCGCGGAGACGTGCCGTACGGCGCGGGGCGAGCTGCGTACGACGCTGGAGGTGCTGCGGGCGGACGGCACAGGCGGTCTGTCGGATCCTCTCCCCGACCTGGCGGCCCTGCCCGGCCTGGTCGAGGCGGCCTCGGCCGAACTCGACCTGCGCACGGAGGGGTTGGCGGTGGCGCCGGCGACGGCGGCGGCGGCATACCGCATCGTCCAGGAGTCCCTGACGAACGCGGTACGGCACGCGGGCCCGGCCGCGCGCGTCCGGGTCTCGGTGTACGGGGCGGGGGAGACCCTGCAGGTGAAGGTCGTGGACGACGGCAAGGCGCCGGGCGGCACGTCGGGCTCGGGCTACGGCATCGTGGGCATGCGGGAGAGGGCGCGCAGCGTGGGGGGCCTGCTGACGGCGGGCCCCCGGCGGGACGGCGGTTTCGAGGTACGGGCGGAACTCCCGCTCCAGGAGAGGAAGTTGTCGGCATGACGGAGAACCCCGCGATCAGGGTCCTGCTGGCGGACGACCAGACGCTGGTACGGGCGGCCTTCGCGATGCTGGTGGACTCCGCCCCCGGCATGGAGGTGGTGGCCCAGGCGGCGAACGGCCGCGAGGCGGTGGAGCTGGCCCGTACGTCGCGCGCGGACCTGATCGTGATGGACATCCGGATGCCGGGAATGG
Organism: Streptomyces beijiangensis; assembly: GCF_017315755.1. Classification (GTDB taxonomy): domain Bacteria; phylum Actinomycetota; class Actinomycetes; order Streptomycetales; family Streptomycetaceae; genus Streptomyces; species Streptomyces beijiangensis. The sequence continues at coordinate 26,344 of NZ_JAFLRJ010000395.1, read as the reverse complement.
ACGGCATCACGGCGACACGCCTGATCGCGGCGGACGAGGACCTGGCGGGGGTGAAGGTGCTGGTCCTGACGACGTACGACACGGACGACCACGTGGTGGAGGCGCTGCGCGCGGGCGCCTCGGGCTTCCTGGTGAAGGACACGAGGCCGGCGGACCTCCTGGACGCGATCCGGGTGGTGGCGGCGGGCGACGCACTGCTCTCCCCGGGCCCGACGGCCCGCCTGATCGCCCGCGTCCTGCGGACGAGAGAGGCCCCGTCGACGGGCGGCCCGGACGGGCTCTCCGAACGTGAGTGCCAGGTGCTCGGCCTGGTGGGGCGGGGTCTGAACAATGCGGAGATCGCGGAGAGCCTGGGGCTTTCGCCGCTGACCGCGAAAACCCATGTCAGCCGGATCATGGGCAAACTGGGTGCAAGGGACCGGGCGCAGCTGGTGATCATTGCGTACGAATCGGGCCTGGTGGTCCCGGGCAGCCACGCCCTCTAGTCGTATCCCCCTTACCCCTCACCGGAATTACCCCCACCGGTTGCTCCGTACAATCGACCGCCACCGCTGATGGAACAATCAGGCGGGGCTTCGGTGAGGACGGAAATGATGATGGTCGGGGTTCAAGTTCCGCTGGACAAGCATGCTTTCGACCACCCGGAGACCCGGCAGGCTTGGGGGCAGGCTCGTTGGAGAGTGCGGATTCGACTGCTGATGTGGTCAGTCCTCACGGTGGCGTCGTTCGTGATGATCGCCATGAATGCCGAAGTCACGTACGGGCGCAAGCGGGACCCCATGACTTCGCTCTGGGTCCTGGTGTTCCTGGTCCTCCTCTTCTTCGTCGGCGCGAGTTATGGCTCGCTGCGGCGGCTTCACAAGGCGCGCAAAGTGTTGCGGAGTTACCCGTGGGAGTACCGGGAATCTGCCCGCAAGACCGCCAAGGAGGCCATGGGTATCGCCGTACAGCTCAAGCCCGGCGACGGTCAGGACGGTTGGACGCGCGGAATGGTGGCGCGCAATCCGCTGAAGTGGAACCGCTGGAATCCTGAGATGGAGCGCGGAGCCTGGTTCGCGGGTGATCTCCCCCTGGGAGGGGTCATCGCGCTGCCCGGCGGGAGCGGCCTCATGCTCCTCGGTGTCCGCTACCGGCTCGGCATCGACGAGCGCGGGGCCATCGCACGGCAGAGCGACCGGATGACGCGGGCCAAGAGCGCCGGCATCCACCGCAATGCGAGCGCGGGCTACCGGTAGCACTTCGCCCTGGCCCAGTTGGTGACCCTCTGCCGCCCGGTGCGGATGCTGCGCCCCCCCAGTTCCACCGGCGTGCACGAGCTTTGCGGTACGTACCGCGACTGCCTGGGTCAGAGGCTCGCCACGAAGGCGGTCCAGCTCTTGGCGGGGATGAGGAGGGCCGGGCCCTCGGGGGCCTTGCTGTCGCGGACGGGGACGATGCCGGGGTGGCCGTCGGAGACCTCGACGCAGTCGCCGCCCTCGCCGTTGCTGTACGTGCTCTTGCGCCAGCGGGCGGCGCCGGGGAAGTCGTGTGCCACCTCGACGCAGTTGCCGCCCTCGCCGTTGCTGTACGTGCTCTTGCGCCAGCGCGCGTTGCTCAGGTCGTACGTGTGCATCGTCTGAAGTCCTCCGCCGCCGATTCGATCAGGGTCAGGGACGCCTTCGGCGACAGCGCGACGGCCCCGATCAGATCGTAGGCGCGGCGGGCCCGCTTCACCACCGCCGGATCGTCGAGCAGCGTTCCCGAAAACGACGTCTCTGTATAGGCAGTTGGCGGTGCGTCCTCGAACTCCATGAGTCGCAGGTCTCCGAGCATGGACGCATGTGCTCCCGCCGCGAACGGGATCACCATCACCATCGCCGTACGGTCCCGCATCAGTTCCGCGATGTGGTCGAGTTGCCCAGCCATGGCGGCCGGGCCGCCCACCGCGATACGGAGGGTCGACTCGTGCAGTACGGCCCAATACTCGGGCCTTGTAGCGTCCTTGAGGATGACCGCGCGCTCCAGGCGGGCTGACACCTTCTCCTCCACGTACTCGTCCGTGACGAACGGGTTGGCCGCGATCGTGACCGCCCGCGCGTACTCCGCAGTCTGCAACAGGCCGGGGACGACCGTGGGCGCGAACTCGCAGATCTTCGTCGCTGTCCGCTCCAGGTCCACGACATGTGCGAAGTACTCCGCATAGCGGGTGTCATTGATCAGCTTGCGCCACATCCGCTCGAAAATACCGTCGGTTTGCAGCGTCTCGTCAATCCTCTGGGCGACATCCAACTGCGGTTTCCGAATTGCCTGTTCGAATTGGCCGATGTAGCCGCCTGATACGAAGACCCGGACCCCGAGTTCCGCCTGCGTCAGGTCCGCCGCCTCCCGCAATCGCTTCAGTTCCGCTCCGAAGAACTCCCATGCCGCCTGCCGGGAAACGTTGGCCATGGCTGAACTCCCTTGTGCTGCGCAGGGGTTGTAGTGCTCATACCTCTGCCGATCGTAGCCGGACGCGGCCATCTTGATGAAGGGAAGCATGAATTCAGATCGATGAGGGGAGCCGCGATGGAGACGTGGAAAGCGAGGCATTCGATGGTGTGCATGGAAGAGGCGGACGAGGCGGTGGCCGAATTGCGGGTCGCGCTCGCGGGAATCGGTGTCGTACTTCCGTCGCTGCGGATCGATCCCCTTTCCTGCGCCAGGGAATCGCCCTGCCCGGCGCTCGACCTCGGGCACTGCTCGGTCGACGGGGCCAGGCGGCTGGTGGCCGCGCTGCGGGAAGCGGGGCGGGAGCGGTGACGCCGAAGGCGGGGGCGTACGTCGTCGATGTGCGCAGCGGGACCGTGGGGCAGGTGGTGGCGTGCGAAGAGGGCTGTCTCCAGCTGCGGCCCGTCGGCGGCGGGCGGGTCTGGGGCTGCGCGCCGGGGGACGTACGGGCGGCCACGGCGCACGAGCGGGTGAGTGCGGTGACGGCGTACGCCAATGCGCGCAGTCGGGGTGAAGTGCCTTGAGTCAGGCGGCGTCCTTCGGGCGCAGCGCGTCGACGATGAGGTCGAGCAGTCGGCCGGTCTCCTCCGGGGTGATGCCGGCCGGGGTGGCCAGGAAGACCCCCAGGAGCATCGTGGTGACGTCGTCGGGGTCGACGTCAGCCCGCAGTGAACCCGTCCGCGCTCCCTCCGTGAGGATCGCCGCGATAGCGGCGGTGATGCGCTCGCGTGTCGTCGAAGTCGCGATCCGCCCCGACGCCCAGCCGGTGCGGAGCGTGTCGATCATGCCTCGCTTCGCCGCGACGAACGCGGCGTAGCGGTCCATCCACGCGCGGAGCGCGACTTCCGGCGGGAACTGGTCGAGCAGGGTCGGAGGGCTCGTGGCGACGTCGTCGAGTTCTGCCGCGTAGACGGCCTCGACGAGTGCCTCGCGGGTGGGGAAGTGGCGGTAGAGCGTGCCGATGCCGACCCCCGCCTCGCGGGCGATGGTCTCCAGCGGGACGGTGTCGTCCGCGGCGGCGAAGGCGGTGCGCGCGACGGTGACGAGCTTCTCGCGGTTGCGCCGGGCATCGGCGCGGACCGGGCGGTCGGCGCCGGTGGGCGTCGGTTCGGGGTGCGTCGATTCGGACGGGCTCAAAACGGAGGAACCTCCGGTAGTGCTACAGTCGAATTAACGGAGGGTCCTCCGCTTTCCTTATCGTCTCACGAGGGCAGGATTTCCATGACATCCAGCAACACTCCGCGTCCTGGAGGGGTCGGCCCGCTGGCCGGTCGTACCGTCTCCCGCGTCGGGTACGGGGCGATGCAGCTCGAGCGGCTGCACGACGACCGCAGTGCCGCCCTCGCGCTTCTGCGCCGCGCGGCCGAGCTCGGCGTCGACCACGTCGACACGGCCCAGTTCTACGGCGACGGTTTCGTCAACGGGCTCATCCGCGAGGCGTTCCGCCCCGAGGACGGCGTCCTCGTCGTCAGCAAGGTCGGCGCCGACCCCAACCCGGGCGGCAGGATCCGGCTCCGCCCGGCGCAGCGGCCCGAGGAGCTCAGGGCGAGCGTCGAGGACAACCTCATGAGCCTCGATGTCGACCAGGTCCCGGTCGTGAACCTGCGCCGCCTGGACGCCGGTCCCGGGCTCAGGGCCGAGGGTGACCAGGTGGTCGACATCGACGACCAGCTCGCGGTGATGACGGCGATGCGCGACGAGGGCAAGATCGGTGCGATCGGTCTGAGCAGCGTGACGCTCGACGGCCTGCGCCGGGCGCTCCCGGCGGGCATCGTCTGCGTACAGAACGCCTACAGCCTCGTGGCGCGCGACGACGAGGAGTTGCTCCGGCTCTGCCTCGCGGAGGGGATCGCCTGGGTGCCGTACTTCCCGCTCGGCAGCGCGTTCCCGGGCATCCCGAAGGTGACCGAGGAACCTGCCGTGCTCGCCGCGGCGGAGTCGCTCGGCAGCTCCCCCTCGCAGATCGGGCTCGCCTGGCTGCTCCATCACGCCCCGAACGTGCTCCTGATCCCCGGCACCGGCGACGCCGGTCACCTGGAGGCGAACATCGCCGCGGGCTCGATCGCGATCGACGACGCCACGCTCGCGACGCTCGACGCGGTCCCTTCGCGCTCGGCGGAGATCTCGCTCGGCTGATCACCGCGGTGGGGCGCAAACCCCGCATTTCGACCCAGTCGGCTGGAGAGGTCGCGCACTGGGCGACAATGGGGCCATGAGTCTGTTCCGGGACGACGGCGTTGTGCTGCGGACCCAGAAGCTCGGTGAGGCCGACCGCATCATCACGCTTCTGACCCGCGGGCACGGGCGGGTGCGCGCCGTGGCCCGGGGGGTGCGGCGGACGAAGTCGAAATTCGGGGCGCGGCTCGAGCCGTTCTCCCATGTCGACGTGCAGTACTTCTCGCGCGGCAGTGAACTGGTGGGGCGCGGGCTCCCGTTGTGTACACAGAGTGAGATCATCGCTCCGTACGGTGGCGGGATCGTGACGGACTACGCCCGTTACACCGCGGGGACCGCCATGCTGGAGACCGCCGAGCGCTTCACCGAGCATGAGGGCGAGCCCGCGGTGCAGCAGTATCTGCTGCTGGTCGGCGGGCTGCGGACGCTCGCACGCGGGGAGCATGCGCCGCATCTGATCCTGGACGCCTTTCTGCTGCGCTCGCTCGCCGTGAACGGGTACGCCCCGAGCTTCGAGGACTGCGCCAAGTGCGGGCTGCCAGGACCGAACCGGTTCTTCTCGGTCGCTGCGGGCGGAGTGATATGCGGCGACTGCCGGGTACCCGGGAGCGTCGTACCCTCTGCGGAGGCCGTCGGGCTGCTGAGTGCGCTGCTCACGGGGGACTGGGCGGGCGCCGAGGCGGCGGAGGCGCGGCACGTGCGGGAGGGCAGTGGGCTCGTATCGGCTTATCTGCACTGGCACTTGGAGCGCGGGCTGCGCTCGCTGCGTTACGTAGAGAAGAACTGAGGGAGTAGTTCGAACATGGCACGACGCGGAATCCTGGGTGGACGCTCACAGCGCGAATACAAGGTCCCTGAGCCGCACCCCTCGGGTGCCGTTCCGCCGAAGATCCCCGGCGAGCTGGTCCCGAAGCATGTGGCGTGCGTCATGGACGGCAACGGGCGCTGGGCCAAGGAGCGCGGGCTGCCGCGCACCGAGGGGCACAAGGTCGGCGAGGGCGTGGTGCTCGACGTCCTCAAGGGATGCATCGAGATGGGCGTCAAGAACCTCTCCCTGTACGCCTTCTCGACCGAGAACTGGAAGCGCTCGCCCGACGAGGTGCGCTTCCTGATGAACTTCAACCGGGACGTCATCCGGCGCCGGCGGGACGAGATGGACGAGCTGGGCATCCGGATCCGGTGGGTCGGGCGTATGCCGAAGATGTGGAAGTCGGTCGTCCAGGAGCTCCAGGTCGCGCAGGAGCAGACCGTCGACAACGACGCGATGACCTTGTACTTCTGCGTGAACTACGGCGGCCGCGCCGAGATCGCGGACGCGGCGCAGGCGCTGGCGCGGGATGTGGCGTCCGGGAAGCTGGACCCGGCGAAGGTGAACGAGAAGACCTTCGCGAAGTATCTGTACTACCCGGATATGCCGGACGTCGACCTCTTCCTGCGGCCGAGCGGCGAGCAGCGCACCTCCAACTACCTGCTCTGGCAGAGCAGTTACGCGGAGATGGTCTTCCAGGACGTGCTGTGGCCGGACTTCGACCGGCGCGACCTGTGGCGTGCGTGCCTGGAGTACGCGTCCAGGGACCGGCGGTTCGGCGGGGCGATCCCCAATGAGCAGCTCGAAGCGCTGAGCAAGGCCAACGATCCCCGCTGACACGCGACCCTCGGCCGCGTCGTCCTCAAGCGCCGGACGGGCTTGAAAATCAAGCCCGTCCGGGGCGGGGCTAGTCCTCCGCCAAAGAGCTCGCGCAGTCCGCGCACGTGCCGAAGATCTCCACCGTGTGCGCCACGTTGACGTACCCGTGCTGCGCGGCGATCGTCTCCGCCCACTTCTCCACGGCCGGGCCCTCCACCTCCACCGCCTTGCCGCAGACGCGGCAGACCAGGTGGTGGTGGTGGTCGCCCGTGGAGCAGCGGCGGTAGACCGACTCGCCGTCGCTCGTGCGCAGCACGTCCACGTCGCCGGCGTCGGCGAGGGACTGGAGCGTGCGGTAGACCGTCGTCAGGCCCACCGAGTCGCCCTTGTGCTTGAGCATGTCGTGCAGCTCCTGCGCGCTGCGGAACTCGTCCACCTCGTCGAGTGCAGCCGCCACCGCGGTGCGCTGCCGGGTCGACCGGCCTCGTACTGGTGCTCCCGCGTTCACAGGTGCCTCCTTGGCGTCCGTCAGCCCGCATGACTGTCCGGCCATTGTGCCAGCTCGGTCAGGCCTTGACCGAGTCCCCCGGGGTGCGGGCGGAAGGGACCTCCAGCGCGCACGACGCCTCCGGGGTCTCCACGGCCCTCGCGCGCCTTCGGGCCAGTGGCGTGGCGATCGCGGTGAGGACGATGAACACGGCGATCGCGCCGAGCACGATCGTGGCACCCGGCGGGACGTCCTGGTAGTACGAGGTGACCGTGCCGGCCAGCGTCACCGACGTGCCGATGACCACGGCGAGTGTGAAGGTCACCGCGAAGGACTTCGAGATCTGCTGGGCCGCCGCCACCGGGACCACCATCAGCGCGGACACCAGGAGCAGGCCCACCACGCGCATCGCGACAGTGACCGTGACCGCCGCCGTGATCGCGATGAGGAGATTCAGGGCGCGGACCGGGAGGCCCGTGACCCGGGCGAATTCCTCGTCCTGGCTGACCGCGAAGAGCTGGCGGCGCAGCCCCACCGTCACCAGGATCACCAGGGCTGCGAGGACCACGATCGCCGTGACGTCGGCATTCGAGACGGTGGAGAGGGACCCGAAGAGGTAGGAGAGGAGGTTGGCGTTGGTGCCTGTCGCCGACAGGCTCATCAGCATGAGCCCGCCCGCCATACCGCCGTAGAAGAGCATCGCGAGGGCGAGGTCGCCGAGCATCTTTCCGTAACTGCGCACCAGCTCCATCGCCACGACGCCGACGATCGCGACCGCCATCGCCATCCAGACCGGGCTGGTGTTGAGCAGGAAGCCGAGGCCGACGCCGGTCATGGCGATGTGGCCTATGCCGTCGCCCATGAGCGCCTGGCGGCGCTGGACGAGGTAGATGCCGATGGCCGGCGCGGTGATGCCGACCAGGACGGCGGCGATGAGCGCCCGCTGCATGAAGGGCGCCTGAAGCATTTCCGTGATCATGTCAGCAGTCCCGTGCGGATCGGCTCGGTGGAGGAGGTGTGGGGGTGGACGTGGTCGTGACCCGGCAGCGCGTGCTGGCCGAGCGACTGCGGCGGTGGGCCGTCGTGCGTGACGCAGCCGTCGCGCAGGACCACCGCGCGGTCGATCAGCGGCTCCAGGGCGCCCAGCTCGTGCAGTACGAGAAGGACCGTCGCGCCGCCCGCCACTTGCGCGCGCAGGGTCTCGGCCAGGATCTCCTGGCTGGCCAGGTCGACGCCCGCCATCGGCTCGTCCATGATCAGCAGTTCGGGCTCGGAGGCGAGCGCACGGGCGATCAGCACACGCTGGTGCTGGCCGCCGGAGAGCGCGTTGACGGAGTCGCCCGCCCGGTCGCCGAGGCCCACGGTCTCGATGGCGCGGGTGATGGCGGCCCGGTCGGCCCGGGTGAGGATGCCGAGCTTCGCGCGGGACAGCCGGCCCGAGGCGACGATCTCGCGGATGGTCGCGGGCACACCGCCCGCAGCCGTGGTCCGCTGCGGTACGTAACCGATGCGCGACCAGGAGCGGAAGCGGGCGCGCGGGGTGCCGAAGAGTTCGATCTCGCCGCCGGTGAGCGGGACTTGGCCGATCGCGGCGCGGACGGCCGTCGACTTGCCCGAGCCGTTGGCGCCGAGCAGGGCGACGACCTCGCCGCGGCGCACGGTGAGATCGATGCCGCGCAGCACGGGGCGCGAGCCGAGCGTGGCCGTGACCGCGCGCAGGGATATTACGGGTTCGGTTTCCATCGCGGGTCGCGCCTCCGTTGCTGTTCTGGCGGTTGTGGTCCCGAGGGATGTCACTGTGAGCCGAGGGCTTTCTGCAGCGCCGCGAGGTTGGACTCCATGACCTCGAAGTAGTCATCGCCCTTGGACTTGTCCGAAATTCCCTCCAGCGGGTCCAGGACTCCGGTCGTGACGCCGAGGTCGCCCGCGAGGGTCTTCGCGGTGTCCGGGCTGGCGATGGTCTCGAAGAAGACCGTGGAGACGTGGTGCGTCTTGGCGAGCTTGTGGAGCTCCTTGACGCGGGCCGCGCTCGGCTCGGTCTCCGGGTCGATGCCGCTGATGGCCTCCTCGGTGAGGCCGTAGCGCTCGGCGAGGTAGCCGAAGGCGGCGTGGGTGGTGATGAAGGTGTCCGAGGTGCGGTTCTTCAGGCCCGTCTCGAACTTGGTGTCGAGGGCGCCGAGTTCCTTGACCAGGGCGTCGGTGTTCTTCTGGTACTCCGCCTTGTGGGCAGGGTCGGCCGCGGCGAGCGTCTTGTTCACACCCTTGGCGACCTCCGCGTACTTCACCGGGTCCAGCCAGATGTGCGGGTCGGCGCCCGCCTCGCCCTCGGAGTGCGAGTGGTTGTCGCTCGTGGAGTGGTCGTGGCCGTCGACCTCGGTGCCGTGGTCCTCCAGGGAGGTCAGCGAGGCCGCGTCCACCGTGTGCTTCACGCCGGACTGGGCGATGGCCTCGTCGACGGCGGGCTGCAGGCCCTTGAGGTAGACGATCGCGTCCGCCTGGGAGAGCGAGGCGGTCTGCCGGGGGGAGAGCTCCAGGTCGTGCGGCTCGACGCCCGGCTTGGTGAGGTTGGTGACCGAGACGTTGCCGCCGCCGATCTCCTGGGCCAGGAACTGCATGGGGTAGAAGGACGCCACCACGTGCAGCTTTCCGTCGGCCTTGTCCGAGGCCGAGGAGGATCCCGAGCAGGCGGAGAGGGCCACGAGACCGAGGGAAACGGCTGCGGCTGTGGCGGTTGCCGGTATGAGGCGGCGGCTTACGTTCATGACACTCATTTTCAACTAAAGTGGAAACGATTGTCAACAAGGAGGGTCGCGGGCTCTCGTCCGCCGCAGAACCCGATACCGATTTGATCCAGGGGGTGCGCCCGCCGGTAACCTGAAGCATTCCGCCGTTCGCCATCGTCGTAATGAAGAGAGCACCGTGGCCGCCGACAAGATCGACACCATCGTCAGCCTGAGCAAGCGCCGTGGCTTCGTCTACCAGTGCAGTGAGATTTACGGTGGCCAGAGGGCTGCCTGGGACTACGGTCCGCTGGGTGTCGAGCTGAAGGAAAACCTGAAGCGTCAGTGGTGGCGTTACATGGTCACCGCGCGCGAGGACGTGGTCGGTCTCGACTCGTCCGTCATCCTGGCCCCCGAGGTCTGGGAGGCCTCCGGCCATGTCGCGACCTTCTCGGACCCGCTGACCGAATGCACCTCCTGCCACAAGCGTTTCCGCGCCGACCACCTCGAGGAGGGCTACGAGGAGAAGCACGGCCACGCCCCCGCGAACGGCCTCGCGGACATCAACTGCCCGCACTGCGGCAACAAGGGCACCTTCACCGAGCCGAAGAACTTCTCGGGTCTGCTCTCCACCCACCTCGGCCCGACCCAGGACAGCGGCTCGGTCGCGTACCTGCGCCCCGAGACGGCGCAGGGCATCTTCACCAACTTCGGCCAGGTGCAGCAGTCCTCGCGCAAGAAGCCGCCGTTCGGCATCGCGCAGATGGGCAAGTCCTTCCGTAACGAGATCACTCCGGGCAACTTCATCTTCCGCACGCGCGAGTTCGAGCAGATGGAGATGGAGTTCTTCGTCAAGCCGGGCGAGGACGAGCAGTGGCAGGAGTACTGGATGGAGCAGCGCTGGAACTGGTACCGCGGCCTGGGCATGCGTGAAGAGAACATGCGCTGGTACGAGCACCCGGCGGAGAAGCTCTCCCACTACTCCAAGCGCACCGCGGACATCGAGTACCGCTTCCGCTTCGGCGGCAGCGAGTGGGGCGAGCTGGAAGGGGTCGCCAACCGCACGGACTTCGACCTCACCGCGCACTCCAAGGCGTCCGGCACCGACCTCTCCTACTTCGACCAGGAGAAGGGCGAGCGCTACACGCCGTACGTCATCGAGCCGGCAGCCGGTGTCGGCCGCTCGATGCTGGCCTTCATGCTGGACGCGTACAACGAGGACGAGGCCCCCAACGCCAAGGGCGTCATGGAGAAGCGCACCGTGATGCGCTTCGACCACCGCCTGGCGCCGGTCAAGGTCGCGGTCCTGCCGCTGTCGCGCAACCCGCAGCTCTCGCCGAAGGCCAAGGGCCTCGCGGCCGACCTCCGCCAGAACTGGAACATCGAGTTCGACGACGCGGGCGCCATCGGCCGCCGCTACCGCCGCCAGGACGAGATCGGCACGCCGTTCTGCGTGACGGTCGACTTCGACACCCTGGACGACAACGCGGTCACCGTGCGCGAGCGTGACACGATGAAGCAGGAGCGTGTCTCGCTGGACCAGATCCAGACGTACCTGGGCAGCCGACTGCTGGGCTGCTAGCTCTCCCGGTTCTTCTGTACGTACGCAACTGAGCCCCCGGTCCCAGGAGTTGGGACCGGGGGCTCAGTGCTGCCCAGGGGTCGGACGGCGGAGTCAGACGGCGGGCTCCGGCGTACGGGCGGCGGCGGTGGCCGGGCGGGTCGGCAGGTCGCGGTGGCGGCGGATCGGCGAGAAGAAGAGCAGGCTCGACGCGGCCGGGAGTGCGGCGATGGCGATCCACAGCGCGGGGCGGGTGCCGAGGGTCTCGCCGAGCAGGCCGCCGAGGAAGGCGCCGAGCGGGATGGTGCCGTAGTTGAGGAAGGAGGCGGAGGCCGAGGTGCGGCCGAGCACGTCGGCGGGGCAGTACTGCTGGCGGAAGGTCGAGGAGATGACGTTGCCCGCGACGACCCCGAACGACACCGCGGTGTAGCCGATCACGAAGAGGATCAGAGCGGCGCCCTTCTCGGTCAGCGGGATCAGCAGGGCCAGCGAGGGGATCATCTCGAAGACGAGAAGCGCGCGGGCGGTGCCGATACGGGCGGCGAGCCGGCGGGCGGCGAAGGCGCCGGCGATGCCGCCGATGCCGCTGGTGGTCATCAGGGCGCCGATGGTGCCCGGGGTGAGGTGGACCTCGCGGACCAGGAAGACGACCAGGATCGACTGGTAGGCGATCAGCGCCAGGTTGGCGGCGCTGCCGTTGACCGCCAGGGTGCGCAGATAGCTGTCGCCGAAGGTCAGCCGCAGCCCTTCGCGGATCTCGCCGAGGAGGGCGCCGCGGGGCCGTACGACGGAGGGCTTGGCGGGCTCGCGGTGGCGGATGCGGAGCACGCAGGTGAAGGAGACGGCGAAGGTGGCGGCGTTGATGAAGAGCCCGTTGGCGGCGCCCATGGCCTGGACGAGGAAGCCCCCCGATCCGTACCCGGCGAGCTGGGCGGCGGACTCGCTGCCGTGCAGCTTGGAGTTGCCCTCCGCCTGGTCCTCGGGGGCGAGGAGGAGGGGGAGGAGCGCGGTGTACGCGGTCTGGAAGAAGACGGTCGCCGTACCGATCAGCACCGCTGTGACCAGCAGATATCCGATGGAAAGCAGACCGAGCCAGGCGGCGAGGGGGATCGAGGCGTAGAGGGCGAGGCAGGCCGCGTCGGCGACGAGCATCACCGACCGGCGTGCGAGGCGGTCCACCCAGGCGCCGGCCGGGAGCCCGATGAGCAGCCACGGCAGCCAGGTGGCGCCGGTGAGCAGACCCACCTGGAGGGTGGAGGCGTGGAGCATGGTGACGGCGACGAGGGGGAGGGCGACGGAGGTGACCGAGGCACCGTACTTACCGGTGGCCGTGCCGGTCCACAGCGAGCGGAAGTCGCGGTTGCGGAGGAGCAGACTGCGGCGGCGGTCACGGTTGTGCGGGGTGGTGCGCACGGGGGCGTCCGATGTCGTCATGCCATGAAGCTACCTTGCAGAGGACTCTCTGCATAGGGGTTGCAGAGAACTCTCTGCATCTTCTCGCGGGAGGCTCAGGCCCGTCCTTCCTGTCGCGGGAACGACTGGAGCTGCACGCTGACCGGCAGGCTCCCGGGTGCGGGCTCGGCGTCCTCCGGCGGATAGTGCTTCAAGATGACGGACATCAACTCGGCATTCAGTGCCTTGAGTTGGGTCGGCGTCAGTCGCAGGTCGTCCCAGTTCCCGAGCAGTCCGGCCTGTTCCCACTCGGCGGACCAGTCGTGGGAGATGTAGGCGACCACCTTCTGGTGCGACTCCCGCACCAGCTCCTGCAGATACACATCGACCGCCCCGCGGGCCTCCGGGTCCTTGCGCATCTCCGAGGTGTGCAGCACATGCGTGCCCTCGACGGCCCGCCACCACCGCTCCCGTTTGGTGCCCCGGTCCACGTCCTCCTCGATGAACCCGTGCTCGGCGAGGTTGCGCAGATGCCAGCTGACGGTGCCGGTGTTCTCGCCGAACTCCTCGGCCAGCCTGGAGGAGGTGGCGGGCCCGTCCAGTCGCAGGGAGTCCAGCATCCGCACCCGCAGGGGGTGCGCCAGGGCGCGCAGGCTGCGGGCGTCGATGGTCCGTACGGGCTTCTCACTGGGCATGCCCGCAGGCTACCGGGGCCCGGGGTGATATCGCCGCGACCGTCAAGGGCCGGGGTAATTGTACTAGTGCAATCCTGTTTTGTGAACAGTGCAAAAGGATTCTACGATCGGGTCATGACAGCCAAGATCCCCGGCCCCGTTGTGCTCCAGGGGCAGCACATCCGCCTTGAGCCCCTGACCCTCGCGCACGTCCCCGACCTCTTCGCCGCAGGTGGCGGGGACGAGGAGGTCTGGCGCTGGCTGCCCGTTCCGACGCCTCGGACCGAGAGCGAGGTGCGTGGCCTCGTGGAGTGGCTGATCGAGCCCGCGTCCCGGATCGTCATCCCCTTCGCCGTCGTGGAGATCAGCAGTGGGCGGGCCGTCGGATGGACCACGTATCTGGAACCGTCCGCCGAGGGCGAGCGCATCGAGATCGGGTGGACCTGGTACGGGCGTGCCTGGTGGGGCACCCCGGTCAATGCCGAGGCCAAGCTGCTGCTGCTCACCCATGCCTTCGAGGAGCTCGGGATGGGGCGGGTCCAGTGGAAGACCGACTGCCTCAACGTCCGTTCGCAGCGCGCCATCGCCGCCCTCGGCGCACAGCGCGAGGGGGTGCACCGGCGTGAGCGGCAGCGGCCTGACGGGAGCTGGCGCGACAGCGTGTACTTCTCGATGCTGAGCGGGGAGTGGGCCGTCGCCAAGCAGCGGCTCGTCGAGCGGGTCGAGCGGGTCGAGGGCGTGCGGGGCGGTGCGCCGGTGCGCGGTGAGGGTGTTCGCGTCACCGCCGTGCGGGCGGACGACTATGCGCTGTGGCGGCCGCTCTTCGAGCAGTACTGCGCGTTCTACGACGTCGAGGCCGACAGCGCGCACGTCGACCGGGTGTGGGCATGGATCCAGGACCCCGAGGTCGCCTCGTACTGTCTCGTGGCGCGCGACGAGGACGGCCGCCCCATCGGGCTGGCGCACTACCGGCCCTGGAACTGGACCACACGCGGCGCGATCGGCTGCTTCCTGGACGACCTCTTCGTCGACCCGGCGCATCGCGGGGAAGGCGCGGCCGACGCGCTCATCCGCGAGGTGCGGCGGATCGCCGCCGAGCGGGGGTGGGCCGCCGTGCGGTGGCTCACGGGGAACGACAACTTCCGGGCGCAGGCCGTGTACGAGCGCCATGCGCAGCGGATCGGGCTGCAGGTGTATCAGGTGGCGTCGGACGCGGGCTGAGCCTGATCCGGCGCCCCGGGTGCGGGCAGCAGGGGGAAGAGCCGGGCGATGAGCGCCACCGGGAGAGCCGTGGCGGGGCGCGTGGCCGGGTGCTGTTCGCGGTTCCGGTACGGGGCGAGGGTGCGGCGTACCTCCTCGGCGACCGCGGCCATCTCGGTGGGCGTCAGGTAGGTGACGGAGCTGAACGCCTCGTCCTGCTGCCACGCGGGCGGGGCGCTGTCCCGGTGGGCCAGCCAGTTCTGGTAGCTCTCGTCCTCCAGGCCGCGGGCCAGTTCGCCGAACTCGCCGGAGCCGGACTCGCTGGAGCTGGAGTCGGAGCTGGAGCCGGACTCGCCGGAGCGGGGCCCGGCAGGGGATTCCGGCCGGCGCAGCCGCCAGGGCTTGGCCCGGCCGCCGGTGCGGGGGACCTCCTCGATCAGTCCGTACCGCGCGAGCTGGCGCAGATGGAACGAGCAGAGGCCGGAGCTGTGACCCAGCCTGCCCGCCGCCTCCGTCGAGGTGAGGGTGCCCGCTTCGGCGATGAGCTCCAACAGGGCGCTGCGTACCGCGTGTTCGGGCATCGTGCCCACTCTGTCTTCAGTCACCTTGCAAAGAGTGCTACTTTGCAAAGGAGTTGGCAAGGGGAGAGGTGGTGGCCGCGATGTCCGAAGCGTCCGTACGACAGGGGCTGACCGTCCGGGTCCAGGGGGAGCTCGTCGACTCGTATCCGCTGCTGCCCCCCGAGGCCGAACGCGGATCCGTGCGGCGGATCACCGTCGTCGGCGAGGAGATCCTGCACCGGCCGTGCCGAGAGGCCACCGAGTTCGGCACCCCAGAGCTGGCCTCGCTCATCGACGACATGGTCCTCACCATGCACATCGCCGACGGCGCCGGTCTCGCCGCCAATCAAGTCGACGTCGATCTGCGGCTGTTCGTGTACGACTGCCTCGACGAGGACGGCGTACGGCACGTGGGGCACATCCTCAATCCGGTCGTCGACCCGACGGATCCGGGAGAGCGCCGGCTGGTCGACGAGGGCGAGGGGTGCCTCTCGGTGCCCGGCGCCACGATGGACGTACCGCGCGTGGACCGCACCGTGGTGCGCGGTGTCGACCAGCGCGGGGCGCCGCTCGTCATCGAGGGGACCGGGTACTTCGCCCGGTGCCTGCAGCACGAGACCGACCACCTCCTCGGGCAGGTGTACATCGACCGGCTCTCCCGGCGGGACCGCAAGGAGGCGCTGCGGCAGATGGCGGACCGCCGCGATGAGGTCTTCGCCCTGCGTACGGACCGTGCCGCGGAGTTGGGGCGCCAGCGCCGGGCCTAGCACTGGGTGCTAACGCTGGGCGCTGGTGCGCGGCTGCCTCGCCAGTACGGCACAGCGCGCCGCCAGCGGGATCTCCGCGGCCACCGCCATCGCCACCGCGAGCGCCAGTTCCGCACCCGGGGCCGCGGTCAGCAGGTCGGTCGTGGCGTCGACCAGGAGGAGCGCGGCGGCTCCTGCGGCAGCGGTGTGGTGGCCGCCGCCCCGGGCCAGGCGGGTGCCCGCGAGGACGAGGCAGGTGGCTTCCAGTGCGTCGAGAGCTATCCAGGCAGCAGCCTTGGAGGGCGGCATCGTGGCCGCCATGTACCCCATCCAGGGAAGCAGGGCCAGCCCCGCGCCGGTGAGCAGGTGACCCGTCAACTGCCGTGCGGGATATGGGGCGTTGAGTGCGGTGACGGCCATGGTGTGGGCTGCCTTTCGAGGTCGCGGACCCGGCTTCCGGGTTCACGATCAACACTTCCTTCTCCGCCGTTCACCGTCAGTAACGCTGCTGTCCGACTTGGGGTGGCACCAGCTATACCCCCGAAGCGGGCACCAGGGTGATGGCACGGTCTGAGCTGGCCAACTACGGTGTGTGCATGCCGAAGCGCTTCCTCACCTGGGCCGTCGGGCACGCTCCGTGGTCGGCCTGGGCGTGGCGCAACACCGCCTTCGCCGTCGCCGGGGTGCCGCTCGCGCTGCCCGCCGGTTTCGCGTACCTGATGATGGTGCGCTCCGCCGGCCATATCCCCGGCGCGCTGGCCACGTTGCTCGCGTTCAGCGGGCTGCTGACCGTGCTGCAGCGCAGCCGCTTCTGGTCGCTGCTCGACCTCGATGTGCCGCGCGCCCCGCTCCGCACCCCCTGGTACACCGGGCGCGGTCTGATGCAGTGGCTGCGCGCGGAGAGCACCTGGCGGCAGTACGGCTACCACCTTGTCGTCGCGCCGCTCGCCGCCCTCGCAGGGGCGTTGGTCGTCTGCGCCTGGACCGCGGGGGTCGCCTGCGCGCTGATCTTCTCCTGGGCGTGGGCGCTGGCGCCGGACGCACAGTCGAAGGGGTGGACCATCGGGTACGTCGGGTTCACCTTCGGCGGGATGCTCCTTCTTTTCGCCACCCCCTGGCTGGCCGCGGCGGTCGCCCGGCTCGACGCGAACGCCGCGGCAGCGCTCCTGGGGCCCAACCGGGCCAAGGAACTCGAACAGCGCGTGGAGGACCTGGCCGAGAGCCGGGCAGGGGTCGTGGATGCGGCCGACCTCGAACGGCGGCGCATCGAGCGGGACTTGCACGACGGGGCGCAGCAGCGGCTGGTGTCCCTGGCCATGAACCTGGGGATCGCGCGGGCCACGCTCACCGATCTGCCGCCGGAGGCGAGGGCGGTCATCGACGAGGCCCACCGCGAGGCCAAGGAGGCCATCGAGGAGCTGAACAACCTCGTACGGGGGCTGCATCCGGCCGTCCTGGAGGACCGCGGGCTCGATGCGGCGCTCTCGGGGATCGCGGCCCGGGCGCCCCTGCCCGTGGAGCTGAGTGTCGACATCGCGGTGCGGCCCTCGCCGACCGTGGAGGCGGTGGCGTACTTCGTGGTGTCGGAGACCCTCGCCAACGTCGCCAAGCACGCCAGGGCGGCCCGTGTCTCCGTACAGCTGAAGAGGGTCGGTGACCTGCTGCGGGTCACCGTCACCGACGACGGGGCGGGGGGCGCGGACGCCTCGCGCGGGACCGGGCTGGCCGGGCTCGCCAAACGCGTAGGGTCGGTCGACGGAACGATCCGGATCAACAGTCCCCGCGGGGGACCGACTGTCATCACTGTGGAGCTGCCGTGCGGGCTGTGATCGCCGAGGACTCGGTGCTGCTGAGGATCGGTCTCGTCAAGGTCCTGGAGATGGCGGGGTTCGAAGTCGCCGCCGAAGTGGGCGACGCGGAAGGGCTGCTGGCGGCGGTCGATGAGCACCGCCCGAAGCTGGCGCTGGTGGACGTACGGATGCCGCCCGGCTTCACCGACGAGGGCGTACGGGCGGCGCTGATGATCCGGCAGCAGTGGCCGGACACCGCCGTGCTGCTGCTCTCGCAGTACGTCGAGGAACGGTATGCCGCCGATCTGCTCACCTCCCAGGCGGGCGGCTTCGGCTATCTGCTCAAGCAACGGGTCGCCGATGTCGAGGAGTTCATCGACGCCGTACGGCGCGTGGCGGGCGGCGGTACCGCGCTCGACCCGCAGGTCGTCGCGCAGCTGCTGCTGCGGCGCGGCGGGCCCGACCCGCTGGGGCGGCTCACCCCGCGCGAGCGGGAGGTGCTGGCGCTGATGGCCGAGGGGCGGTCCAACGCCGGGGTCGCCAAGGAGCTGGTGGTCAGCGAGAGCGCCGTCGCCAAACACATCAACAACATCTTCGCCAAGCTGGATCTGGGGCAGGCGGACGCCGACCACCGGCGGGTCCTCGCGGTGCTGCGCTTCCTCGACGGCGCCGCATGAGCGACGACACGACCCGGCGCCGCTTCCGCGGTCCCTGGATCACCGTCGCCGTGCTGAGCGCGCTGTTCATCGTGGCGCCGGTGGGGGCCGAGGCCTGGGCGCAACTCGCCCGCCAGAGCCATTCGTACACCTCCACCGAGACCACCGAACAGCACCGTGTGCGGGCGGTGGAGGTGGACGGCGGGAGCTCCGACGTGTCGGTGAGCGCCGGGACGGACAACGCGGTGAAGATCCACCAGGAGCTCAGCTGGTCCCTACGCAGGCCCGTTGTCCACCGGAGCTGGGACGGCGACACCCTCAAGGTGTCCACCGCCTGCGACGGCGTACTCGCCCTGACCAGCCTGGGCTGCGAGATCAAACTCGAACTGGCCGTGCCCGCAGGCATCTCCGTGAAGGTGGTGAACAGCTCGGGTCCGGTGCGGGTCAGCGGTCTCGCCGGTCCACTCGATGTGCGCTCCACCTCGGGGTCCGTGCAGTTGTACGGGGTGCGGGGGCCGGTGAAGGCGAAGGTGGGGTCGGGCTCCGTCAAGGGTGTGGCGCTGGGATCGCCGACGGTGGATGCCCGGGCCGGATCGGGGCAGGTGTCGCTGGACTTCGCGGCTCCGCCGAGGGAGTTGACGGGCTCGGTGGGCGCCGGCGAATTCGCCGCGACCGTCCCCCCTGGCTCCCGCTACCGGGTCCAGGGCTCCACCGGATCGGGCAGCCGCGAGATCGACAGCGCCCTCACCGAACCCGCCTCGGACCTGGTGATCGATGCGTCGTCGGGCTCCGGGACGGTACGGATCGGCTACCCGGGTCGGTGACCGCCTGCTGGTGATCTCGGGCGTACGGCAGACTGGGCCGCCTCCGAGCCAGAGGGGCAGCCATGCCGTCCATGACCACCAGCAAGGTGAGCAGATGGGACCAGCACGGACGGGAACACGTCGTACATGTCCAGAAGTCGGGCATGCAGCGGGCGCTGACCTGCGATACCTGCGGCTGGCGCAAGGCCACGCAGTTCCTCCCGTGGCTCAAGGCGGAGGAACATCTGGCCGACGCCCACCAGGCGACGGTCGACCCCGGTGCGGGTACGGGCGCGGCCTCGGGCCCCGGCGGGCGGTGACGTCACGGCGCCCGCAGCCCGCGCATCAGGAGCCCCGACACCGCGCTGAACTCCGCCTCGATGGTGGGCCGCCGCCAGTCCGGCGCGTACCCCGGGTCATGGAACCGGGCCGTGGCGGAGAAGACCGCCTGGGCGGCGGCCTCCGGGTCGCCAACGGTGAACACCCCGTCGCGGGAGCCCTGTTCGATGATCTGCCGCACCTGGCCGACCAGTTCCGTCAGATGCCGCTCGACCACTCCGCTGCTCTCGCCAAGGAGCACGGTGTACGTGGCGAACAGTTCGGGGTCGTCGCCCGCCTTGTGCCGCTTGGCCTCGAACAGCTCGGTCAGCCAGTGCTCCAGCTTGGTCGGGGCGGGCTCGCCGGCATCAGCGGTGATCTTCGCGAGGGCCGCCTCGGTGCGCCCGAGCCAGCGCTCGGTGACGGCTTCGCGCAGGGCGGCCTTGGTGCGGAAGTGGCGGTACACGCTTCCGTGGCTCACCCCGAGCACCCGTGCCACGTCAACGACGGTCGCTTTGGCCGGGCCGTGGCGGCGCAGCACCTCCTCGGTCGCTTCGAGGATGCGCTCGGGAGTCAGGGCTTCGGGCGTCATGGCGGGTGCACCGTCTCTCAGGGGTGGGTCTTCTCCGACCGTACCGGCAGCTCAGCGCTCGCTGTCGAGGTGGGCCATCTGGTTCGTCGGGTAGCGGTCGCCCGCCGCTGAGCCCACGGGGACAGCGAGCTCGATGGCCGCGAGGTCGTCGGCGGTGAGGGTGACTTCGAGCGCGCCGAGGGCCTCGGTCAGACGGTCGCGGCGGCGGGCGCCGACCAGCGGAACGATGTCCTCGCCGCGGGAGGCGACCCAGGCGATGGCGATCTGGGCGACGGATACGCCCTTCTGCTCGGCGATCTTGCGCAGGGCGTCGACCAGGTCGAGGTTGTGCTGGAGGTTCTCGCCCTGGAAGCGAGGGCTCATCCCGCGGAAGTCGCCCGGTGCGAGCTCGCGGTCACGGGTGAAGTGGCCGCTGATCAGGCCGCGGGAGAGCACTCCGTATGCCGTGACGCCGATGCCGAGCTCGCGCAGGGTCGGCAGGATCTCGGCCTCGATGGAGCGCGAGATCAGGGAGTACTCGATCTGCAGATCCGCGATGGGGGCGGTGGCGGCGGCCCGGCGGATGGTGTCGGCGCCGACCTCGGAGAGGCCGATGTGGCGGACATGGCCGGCCTCGACCAGTTCGGCGATGGCGCCCACGGTCTCCTCGATCGGGACGTCCGGGTCGACGCGGGCGATCCGGTAGATGTCGATGTGGTCGGTGCCCAGGCGCTGGAGGGAGTACGCCGCGAAGTTCTTCACCGCGTTCGGCCGGCCGTCGTATCCGCTGAAGCCGCCTTCGACGGTGCGCAGGGCGCCGAACTTGACGCTGGTGAGGGCCTGTTCGCGGCGGGCGGCCGGTGCGGTGCGCAGGGCCTCGTTGATCAGCAGTTCGTTGTGACCCATGCCGTAGAAGTCGCCGGTGTCCAGGAGGGTGATGCCCGCGTCGAGGGCGGCGTGGATCGTGGCGATCGACTCGGCGCGGTCGGTCTCACCGTACAGCGCGGACATGCCCATGCAGCCGAGGCCGAGGGCCGAGACCCGGGGGCCGGTGGAGCCGAGGGTGCGGGAGGCGGTCATGAAGGTCTCCTCAGTTCTGAGGCAGTGAGGGGGGTGTGAGGCTGCCTGACAGCAACTATGGCATGACAGCTGACAGATATCAATATCTGTCAGCTGTCATGTGCCGGTGACCTGGAAATGGTGCTCCGCCGTCTGGGGTGCCCGGTACTGTGACCTGCATGGCAAAGAAGAACAACCTTCTCGGCGTGGGCGGACAGCGCACGAAGATGTCCCAGTCGAGTTCGCAGGGCCAGGCCGGCGTGAGCGCCAACGACCGCAGGACCGCCGCGGACGCCAAGCAGGAGCTGGCGCGCAAGATGCGCGAGCGCGCGGGCGGCACCGAGGTCGACGCCGAGGCCGCGGAGGACACCGAAAGCACGGAGCAGCAGGGCTGATCGTCCTGGAGCAGTACAGAGCAGGGCTGTGGGCCCGGACCGCATCGGCGGTCCGGGCCCACAGCCGTTGGTCGGTCAGCCGATCGTGCGCGGCAGCCGGAGGCTCAGCAGCGCCGTGACCGCGATCGTCGCGAGCTGGACGAGCAGCGTGATCGTCAGTGCTTCCCGCATCCCCACCGAAGAGATCAGCGTCAGGAACAGGCTGCCCAGCGTTGCCACCCCCAGCGCCAGCGCGGACTGCTGGGTGGTCGTCATGACGCCGCTGCCCACGCCCGCCCGCTCGGCCGGCACGTCCGAGAGCACGATCCGCATCAGGACGGGGAGCTGGAGACCCTGGCCGAATCCGGCCAGCGCTATTCCGGGCGCCAGGCCCGCGATGCCGAGACCGTCCCAGCCCCACCACACGACCGCCGCGAGCGTCGTCACACCCACGGCCTGGATCAGCCCGCCCGCCGTGACCACCCGGCTGCCGTACCTGCCGACCAGGCGTGGTCCCGCGAGCGAGGCGGCGAAGAAGGTCAGGGCCAGCGGCACCAGTGCGAGCCCGGCAGTGACCGGCCCCATCCGCAGCCCCTGCTGCAGGGCGACCGCGATCACGAACATGAAGCCGCCGAAACCGATCGAGAAGGGCAATACCAGCGCCAGACCGCTGCGCAGCGAGTGCAGCCGCAGCAGGCTCGGCGGCACCAGGGGCACCTCACCGCGCCGGTCGGCCGCCCGCTCGGTCAGGAAGAAGGCCGTCGCGGCGAAGGGGAACAAGGCCAGCGACACCCAGGTCCACAGGGGCCAGCCGGTCGCGCGGCCTTCGGTCAGCGGGGCGAGCAGGGACACCAGCGACAGCGCCAGGAGCAGCGTTCCCGGTACGTCGACGGGAGCGGGCTTCTGCGAACGGGTCTCGGGGACCGCCCTGGCCGCCAGGACGAGGCCGACGATCGCCACCGGGACATTGACCAGGAAGATCGCCCGCCAGCCGGATCCGGCTATGTCCGCCGCGACCAGCACGCCGCCGAGGATCTGCCCGGCGACCATCGAGAGTCCGGCCGTCGCGCCGAACAGGCTCATCGCCCGTGCCCTGCGGGGGCCGGTCGTGGTGGCCTGGACCGTGGCGAGCACCTGCGGCATCATCAGCGCGGCGGCTCCGCCCTGTGCCACCCGTGCCCCGACCAGGGCCCAGGCGCTGGGGGCGAGACCGCAGGCCAGCGAGGTGAGGCCGAAGGCCGCCATGCCGATCATGAAGAGCCGCCGCCGGCCGACCGTGTCGCCGAGCCGTCCTCCCAGGACGAGCAGGACCGCGTACGCGACGCCGTAACCCGCGACCACCAGCTCCAGCATCGCGGTGCTCGCGGCCAGGTCGTCCGCGATGGTGGGCAGCGCGACATTGACGATGAAGAAGTCGATCAGGGGAAGGGCCGCACCGAGCAGCACGGTGAAGAGGCCGAGCGTGCCGAGCACCGGGGCGGGGTGGTCGAGGCGTGGGACGGTAGGAGTAGCGGTGGACGGGGCAGTTGCCGATGCAGTACTCACGACATCGAGAATGCTCCGGCACTCAGCCTGGTACCAGAGTCTCTTTATCCTGGTAGTAGCAGTACCTGGCAACGGGCTGCGCGGTGCGGCACTCTGGATGCATGACCACGACGGCGCCGGAGTCCGATGTACGCAGGCACGAGCTGGCGGCTTTTCTGCGGAGCCGCCGTGAGCGCATCACCCCCGAGCAGGTGGGTCTGCCACGCGGCGCCCGCCGCCGTACGCCGGGGCTGCGCCGCGAGGAGGTCGCGCAGCTCGCGGCGGTCGGGGTCACTTGGTACACCTGGCTGGAACAGGCCCGGGAGATACAGGTGTCGCCGCAGGTCCTGGACGCCATAGCCCGTGCCCTGCTCCTCGACTCCAGCGAGCGCACACATCTCTTCTCGCTCGCAGGGGCGAGCGATCCCGCGCCGAACGCCGAATGCCCCAGCATCACAGCGGGCCTGCGGACCATGCTGGAGCAGCTGGACCCCGTTCCCGCCTGCGTCATGAACAGCCGCTACGACATCCTGGCCTACAACCGCACCTACGGCCGTCTGTTCTGCGATCTGGACGCACTGAGCCCGGCGGACCGCAACTGCCTCTGGCTGTCCTTCTGCAACGAGGACTGGCGGGCGTCGGCCGTCGACATAGACGAGGTCAACCGCACGATGGCGGCCAAGTTCCGCGCCTCCATGGCCGACCACCTCGCAGAGCCCGCCTGGAAGGCGCTGCTCAAGCGGCTGGAGACGGACTCGCCGGCGTTCCGAAGTGTGTGGGCGAGGCACGAGGTCGTCGATCAGGGCAGCCGGGTGAAGTTCATACGCAATCCGCATGTCGGTCTGCTGCACCTGGAGCACACCAACCTCTGGCTGGGCCCCTCGGCAGGGCCGCGCCTGGTCGCCTGTGTGCCGATCGACGCCGACTCCCGCGAACGGCTGGAGCAGCTCTACGCGTTGGCACCCGTCGCGGCCTAACGGGGTCTCCCCTGCTCGAACGGAGTTGAGAGCTTGGGGAACGCTTCGGGCGCCTCCAGGCGCTCCGCCGTCCGACGGGCCGATGCGCGGGCCCACCGTCCGCTGGTCAGCAGCCCCACGAACAGCACGGCGACACCACAGCCGGTGATGATCCACCAGGCCGGGCGGCTCGCCCCGTTGAAGCTCTCCGCGTACGAGGAGCGGCTGACGCCCGAGGCCAGCACCGCGCCGATCACCGCGACGCCCAGGGTCTGCCCGAACTGCCGGCTGGTGGAGGCGACGGCGGACGCGACGCCCGCCTGAGTACGGGGCATTCCGGAGACGGCGGTGTTGGTGATGGGGGCATTCACCATGCCGAAGCCGAGGCCGAAGAGGACGTACCCGGTGAAGAGCAGCGGGGTCGAGGTCTCCGCCCCGAAGGCCGCGAACAGCAGACCGCTCGCCGCCATCGCGATCCCCGCGACGAGCAGCGGGATCCGTGGGCCGTAGGTGCCGACCAGACGTCCCGAGAGCGGTGCGCAGAACAGGGTCATGGCGGCCATCGGGAGCATGTAGAGACCGGCGTGGAGGGCGGAGAGGCCCCGGACGTCCTGCAGATAGAGCGTGTTGAGGAAGAGGAAGCCGCCGAGCGCGGCGAAGGCGCAGATCGCGATGACCGTGGCACCGCTGAACGGCGCGCTGCGGAAGAATCGGAGGTCGATGAGGGGTTCGGTCCGCCTGGGTTCGTACAGGAGCAGGCCGATGAGTGCGGCGGCGGCGATGGCCGCGAAGGACAGGATCACCGGGGAGGTCCAGCCCGCGCTGGGCGCCTCGATGATCGCGTACGTGAGCGAACCGAGCAGAGCGATGATCAGCAGCTGGCCGACCGGGTCGGGGCGCCGGGCCTTGGGGGCGCGGGATTCGGGGATGTAGCGCCAGGTGAGGAGGAGCGCGGCGAGCCCGACGGGGAGGTTGACCCAGAAGATCGAGCGCCAGCCGACCGAGTCGACGAGGAGGCCGCCGATCAGGGGGCCCGCGGCCATCGAGATGCCGACCACACCGCCCCAGACGCCGATGGCACGGGCGCGCTCACGGGGTTCGGTGAAGGTGTTGGTGATGATCGACATCGCGACCGGGTTGAGCATCGAGCCGCCGACCGCCTGGACCATGCGGAAGGCGACCAGGGATTCGAGGTTGGGAGCGATGGAGCACAGCAGCGATCCGACGGTGAAGACGACGAGCCCGGCCTTGAAGACCTTGCGGCGGCCGATGCGGTCGGCCGTGGAGCCCGCGAGCATCAGGAGCGAGGCCAGGACCAGGGTGTATGCGTCGATCGTCCACTGCATCCCCGCGAGGGTCGCGTTGAGCTCCTTCTGCATGGACGGGAGCGCGACGTTGAGGACGGTGTTGTCGATGCTGACGATCAGCAGGCTCATGCAGCAGATGGCAAGGACCAGCATGCGTCGACGGTGGCTGAGCTCGGGCATGCGTAGATAGTACGGCTAACTAATGACTGCTCGCGTACGCGACAATGGGGGAATGACCACGCTCAACATCGGCCCGCACCGTGTGCAGCCGCCCGTCGTGCTTGCCCCCATGGCGGGCATCACCAATGCGCCGTTCCGTACCCTCTGCCGCGAATTCAGCGGCGGGAAGGGCCTGTTCGTCAGTGAGATGATCACGACAAGGGCGCTGGTCGAACGCAACGAGAAGACCATGCATCTGATCCATTTCGACGAGACGGAGAGGCCTCGGTCGATCCAGCTGTACGGAGTGGATCCGGTCACGGTCGGCAAAGCCGTACGGATGATCGTGGACGAGGATCTCGCCGATCACATCGACCTGAACTTCGGGTGCCCGGTCCCGAAGGTCACCAGGAAGGGCGGCGGGTCCGCGCTTCCGTACAAGCGGCCGCTGCTGCGGGCGATCCTCAACGAGGCAGTCGGCAACGCGGGTGATCTGCCGGTCACGATGAAGATGCGCAAGGGCATCGACGACGACCACATGACCTATCTGGACGCGGGCCGGATCGCCGTCGACGAAGGCATCACCGCCATCGCGCTGCACGGACGGACCGCGGCCCAGCACTACGGGGGCACCGCGGACTGGGACGCGATCGCGCGGCTCAAGGAGCATGTGCCCGAGATTCCGGTGCTGGGGAACGGGGACATCTGGTCCGCCGACGACGCGCTGCGGATGGTGCGGGAGACCGGGTGCGACGGGGTCGTCGTGGGGCGCGGATGCCTGGGGCGGCCGTGGCTGTTCGGGGATCTGGTGGCCGCGTTCGAGGGGACGGAGGCCCGCGCCACTCCGACGCTGCGAGAGGTCTCCGTGATCATGCGGCGCCATGCTGAGCTGCTGGGGGAGTGGATCGGGGACGAGACGCGAGGCGTCATCGACTTCCGTAAGCACGTGGCCTGGTACTTGAAGGGATTCGCGGTCGGCAGCGAGATGCGGAAGCGGCTGGCGGTGACGTCTTCGCTGGCCGAGATGGATGCTCACCTGAGCGAGCTCGATCTTGATCAGGCTTGGCCCGCGGGGGCCGACGGTCCTCGGGGTCGGACGTCGGGCAACAACCGGGTGGTGCTGCCGGACGGGTGGCTCAAGGACCCGTACGACTGCTCGGGTGTGAGCGCGGAGGCGGAGCTCGACACGTCTGGGGGGTAGCGGGGGTCTGCGTTGGGG
>NZ_JAFLRJ010000394.1 GCF_017315755.1 Streptomyces beijiangensis | reverse complement strand
AAATCCCCCCAGCCGAAAGCTCCCCCCATGAAGACGATCCCCCCAATGCACCAGCACCAGCACCAGAGACCGATCTCTAAAACTTTTTGGGAGAAACGAAGATGGCTACCCGCAGAGGCTTCATAGGCAGCGCGACCGGCGTCGGCACGGCGGCACTGCTCGGCTACTCGGCGACCCCGAGTGCCGCGGACGCCGGGACGGTGGGCGAGACGGCCGCTGTGGCGGTGACCCAGGAACAGGCGAGGCAGTCGATGTTCGCCGTGAACGCCGGGATGCGCTCCAACTACGCCACTCTGAAAGCAGAGTTGATCAAGCATCTCGCCCCGGTCGTCGTCGTGCAGAACGACGCCAAGGGAGGCCGGTTCACCCTCGTGACCAAAGACGGTCAGGTGTCCGCCAACCCCGTGTCGCAGACGTTCGAGCTGGCGAAGTCCATCGCCCACACCCCGCTCGGCATCTTCTCGGTGATCGCCTCCTACCTGGCGGACAAGATCCCGAACCTGCCGAACGCCGACCGCATGGACGCCCACGACCTGGTCCTCGTGGCCTTCAACGACGACATGTCCACCGCGTGGATCGAACCGCTGCAGGCCTACGCCGCCACGCTCACCACGGCGCGCCGGAACCTCGCATCGGCCGGCCTGCCGGCCGCACTGACCACGTCCTGCGGCAACATCCTCGACGGGGGCCTGGCGTTCATCAACGCCTCGATCGCGGCGAAGCACTTCGACATGGCGTCCTTCGAGGCCTTCTCCGGCAGCGTCTACCCCGACATCCGCACCAACATGGAGCACGCCTCGCAGGCCCAGATCGCGGGAGTGCGGGACATCATGAAGACCTGGCGCGCCAAGGTCGGCGAGGAGGCGTGGGCCGATCTGTACTGCGTGGTGCTGTCGCAGTGGACCACCAGCGTCCTCAACCAGAACACCATCATCATCAAGGACTGCATGAACGCGGCGAAGGTCGCCACCCACCTGATCGACCTGCCCGGCCTGGAGACACCGGCGGACCCGCTCTTCACCGCGCTCGACAACCTCGCGCGCATCGTGCAGGACAACATCGCCGCGGAGATGGTGTTCCCGAAGGACACCACGGTCGCCGACGCACTGAAGGGCCAGCAGGACCTGCTCTCCGACGAGATCCTCAACCAGATCGGCAGCACCACGGTGACGACACCGGCCGCACCCACCTACAACACGGTCGCCACCCCGGGAGTGTGCCCGGTCAGGAAGTAGCCGCGCGGGGCGGGAATTTTCCGTCCACGCAGGGATCTTGCAGGGATGTCGGGTTGTGGAGCCGACGCCCGACAAGTCCCGGGAGCAGAGATGAAGCACGAGAGCGCGCTGGTCATCGGCGGCGGCGGAGTGGCCGGGATCGCCTGGGCAACAGGCGTGCTGGCCGGTCTCGCCGCCGCCGGGACCGATGTCACCGACGCGGACTTCCTGCTCGGCACCTCGGCCGGGTCGGCGGTGGCCGCACAGATCACCAGCGGCGTGGAGCTGTCGGTGCTGTTCCGGGCACAGGTGGACCCCGCGTTCCAGAAGGCGGAGCTGAAGCCGAGGGAAGGCGCGCTGGCCGAAGTCTTCGCCTTCGGCGAGCAGGTGGACGCCGACGTCAGCGACCCGGTGGAGCGCCTGCGCCGGATGGGCGCGATGGCGCTGGCCGCAGACACCGTGGCCGAGTCCGAGCGGCGGGCCGTCGTCGAGGCGCGGCTGCCGTCCCACGACTGGCCGCAGCGGGACCTGCACGTGGTCGCGATCGACGCCACCACCGGCGGGACCCGGGTCTTCGACCGCGCCTCCGGAGTGGGCCTGGTGGACGCCGTGACCGCGAGCTGCGCCATCCCCGGCGTCTGGCCCGCCGTGACGATCGGCGGCGCACGCTACATCGACGGCGGCATCCGCTCCTTCACCAACCTCGACCTCGCGGCAGGGCACGCCCGTACCGTCGTCATCGCCCCGATGCCCGATCCGGTGCTCGACGCCGACGCGGCCTCGATCGCCGCGGCCGGCGGCCTCATCGAGGTCATCACCCCCGACGAGGCTGCCCTCGCGGCCTTCGGTGCCGACCCGCTGTCCCCCGACAGCAGGACCCCCGCGGGTCAGGCGGGCTTCGCCCAGGGGGCGGCGGCCTCTCAGCAGGTCGCCGCGCTCTGGATCACGGGTCCGGCCAGCTGAACTCCCCGTCGGTCTTGAGCGTCAGCCGGACGGATCCATGGCCGGATCGCAGACCGTTCGGCGCCCACTTTCCGGCCGCTGTACCGCCACCGCACCATGACCCCGTCAGGGGCGGTCGCCTAACATCCCTGGTCATGGCCATGTTCGTGCACTTGACCTCGGCGGCGAACGCGCCGCGCATCCGGCGTTCCGGGATCCGGGCGGTCAGCCACGGGCAGGGCGGCGCGCGCGGGGTCTACTGCTTTCCTGTGCTGCCGTCGTACACCCTCACCCACCAATGGCTGCGCGAACTCGCCCGCTTCGGCAGCCGCGGCGGGCTGCTGGCCGTTCATGTGCGGCTGGACGACACCCAGCCCGTACTGGTCGGCCGCTATGGGGACCGGGCACGGGACGGCCAGGCCACCGTTCCCGCGGCGGAGGCGGTGCGGCGGATCGCGGCACTCGATGATCCGCGCGGGTGGGAGGTGTTCGTGCCACGGGCGGTCCGGCCGCGCGAGGTGCACCGGGTCCGCAACGCGCCGCAGGTGGCGGGCTGGCGGTATCTGCCGAACGCGCACGGGGTGCGCCCCTGCACCTGTTACGGGTGTGCGGTGCGCGGCGGTTACGGCGCGCGGCGCCTCCGTGAGCGGCTGCCGCATCCGCTGGACGGTCCGCCGCCGCCCGCACGCGTGCTGCTCGCCCGGATCGCGGCGGCCGGCGACCCCGGGGACCCGGCCGTGCTGCAGGAGGCGCTGCACTGGTTCGCCCAGCGCAGGCGCGGCCCGCTCGCCCAGTTGGGCCACCTCGCCTCGCACCCCGACCCCGGGGTGCGCGAGCAGCTGGTGTGGACGATCGCCCGCTGGTCCACCCCCGGGGTCGCCGAGCTGCTCGACGCCCTCGCCGACGACCCGGACCCGGACGTACGGGAGGCGGTCGAAGCGGTCCGCGAAACGGACGAGCCTGATTAACCGCTTTCGCCCCGCGGGGCAGCCGGATAGCCTCCGGGCAGCCAACGAGTCCTGAGGAGTGGAGATGCCCGGTCGCCCGAGCACGCGCTGACGCCGTAGGTCGTGACCGACCTGTCATCGCGTGCTGTCTCCGACCAGCGGCACAGCGAGTCTTCCTCCGCCCGGAATATCGGGTTTCGTCCTCAGTGACTCAAGGAATCCCTGTGCCGTCTCGCACTTCTGCCATACGTGTGTCCCGTCGTGTGTCCTCGCGCGCCCTGTGGCGCGACCACGACTTCCGCAAGCTCTGGGCGGGGCAGACCGCCTCGCAGTTCGGTGCGCAGAGCAGCCAGGTGATCCTGCCGCTCCTCGCCGTCGTGGCGCTCCATGCCGGCGCCGGCCAACTCGGCGCCCTGCGCGCCGTACAGCAGGTGCCGATCCTGCTCTTCTCGCTCTTCGTCGGCGTGTGGGTGGACCGGCGGCGCTCGCGCACGGTGATGGTGCTGGCGGACTTCGGACGGGCCGCGGCGCTGGCCGTGATTCCCGTCGCGTATCTCCTCGGCGTGCTGAGCCTGCCGGTGCTGCTCGCCGTCGGGTTCGTCGTGGGTGTTCTCTCGGTCTGCTTCGACGTGGGCTACCAGGCCTCTCTCGTACGGCTGGTGGACCGCGACCGGCTGGCTCAGGGCAACAGCGCGCTCGAAGGCAGCAGATCCGCCGCGCAGGTCGGCGGCCCCGCGCTCGGCGGCGCGATGGTCTCCCTGCTCTCGGCGCCGGTCTCCGTCGTGGTGAGCGGGCTCTTCTTCGTGCTGTCCGCCCTGTCGATCCGGCGCATCCGCCGCGGCGAGGCGGCACCTCGGGGCGTCGAGCCGTCCGCCCGCATGGGGCGACAGATCAGGGAGGGCCTCCAACTCGTCTTCAAGGATCCCTCGTTGAGGGCCGTAGGCATCGCGAGCGGCATCTTCCAGTTCTCCTTCGCCGCCCTGATGACCGTCTATCTGGTCTTCCTGCCCCGCACCCTGCATCTGTCGGGGGCCGCCGTCGGTCTCGTCCTCGCCGCCATGGGGCCCGGAGCGCTGCTGGGTTCGCTGCTGGCCGCGAGACTGCCGGGACGCTTCGGTTACGGCACGGTGATGGTGGCCTCGGCGGCCCTCGCCGACGGCGTGATGCTGTGCGTACCCGCGGTGCACGGCTCATCCGCCGTCACCGTCGCCCTGCTCATGGCGGTGAACTTCGTGTTCGGCGTCTTCGGGCAGCTGGTCGACGTCACCGTCATGACCGTCCGGCAGGCCGTCACGCCCGTCCGGATCCAGGGCCGGGTGGTGGCCACCATCAATTTCGTCGGCATGGGACTGACCCCGCTCGGATCCCTGCTCGGCGGCTGGCTGGCGGGGCAGTGGGGGCTGCGTACGGGACTGCTCGTCACCGCCGCCGCCCTGGCGTTGTCCCCGCTGTTCATGGCCTCCTCCCCGCTCGCACGCCTGGGGAAGAGCCTTCCGCTCACCGTACGCAACTGACCGTCAGCTCCACCTCCAGATACCGCCCGGCCATCCCCCGGGACGCGGTCACCCCGAACTCCGTGCGGTCGATCCGGGTCGTGGCGCGCGCGGTGAAGCCCTCCGGGGTCATGGCGTACTCCTCGATCGCCAGGGTCACCGGCCGGGAGACGCCGCAGACCGTGAGCGTGCCGGTGAGCGCCGCCTCCGTGATGCCGTCGGTCGCGTACGTCAGCACGGGGTGCCGGGCGGTGTCCAGGAAGCGGGCCGACCGTACGGCGCCGTCCCGCGCCCCGCTGCCCGTCGTGAAGCTCGCCGCGTCGATCTCCACGCGGACCGCGGAGGCGCCGAGCGGCTCCGCGATGTCGACCGTCCCCGACCGGACGGCGAACGTGCCGCGGACCGGGGCGAGTCCGAAGAGGTGCCGCGTCCTGAAGACGACGGCCGAGGCGCCGGTGTCGATGCGGTAGCGGCCCAGCGGGGGAGCCGTCGTCGTGTGGTCCCGATTGTTTTCCATGCGCCCTATTGCACGCCGACCGCGATGCCCGGCGGCAGAGCTGCCCGTCGGTACCCGACCCGACCTTCGTAGGGTTGTGCCACCGAGGAAAGTCTGCCGCCAACTCCGGCCCACCGCAGATGACTTACCGTGAGCCGTATGACAGTCAGGCCGTGGCTCCGCGCCCACTGGGTCGCCGTGGACGTGACGATCGCCGTCCTCTTCGCTCTCCTCGATACGGCGACGACGCTCATCGGCGCAAGCTGGTGGCCCGAGCGCCCGGGCCCGCTCGCCTGGACCCTCCTCGGCGTGCAGGCACTCGCCTGCCTAAGCCTCGCCTTCCGCCGCCGCGCACCGCTCACGGTCGTCGCCGTACTGGGCCTGTTCACGCTCGCCGTGACCCTGCTGATCTCACCCGCGGCCGCGCTGACCCCGGAGCACCCCGGGAACATCTGGGCGCCCCTGGCCACCGCCCTCGCCGCGTACGGACCGATCTTCTACGGCAAGGACCGCCGCACCGCCTGTCTCGCGCTGGCCCTCTTCACCGTCATCGCCGCCAGGGCCTGGCAGCCGTCCCTCACCTCCATCGGGATCGGTGTTTCCCGTACCGCCGTCGGTCCTCTCCTCGCGCTCTACTCCGACGCCCGCCGACGGCTGGTCTGCGCCCTCACCGAACGCGCCGAACGGGCGGAGCGCGAGCGGCACTTGCTCGCCGAGCGGGCCCGCACCGAGGAGCGCGCCCGCCTCGCCGGCGAGATGCACGACGTCGTCACCCACCGGGTGAGCCTGATGGTCCTGCAGGCCGGCGCCCTGCGGATGACCGCGCCCGACGAGACGACCCGGCAGGCCGCGGAGGAATTGCGGGCGGCGGGCTGCCAGGCGCTGGAGGAGCTGCGGGACCTGGTCGGCATCCTGCGCACCGCACCCGAGGGCGACGCGACACCCTCGGTGGCAGGGCTCGCCGCACTCGCCGCGGAGTCGGCGGCGGTGGGGACACCGGTCGAACTCGTCGAGGAGGGCGACCGTGCGTTCGCGTCCCCGGTGGTGGGCCGCATCGCGTACCGGACGGTGCGCGAAGCCCTCACCAATGTACGCAAGCACGCGCCGGGCTCCCGGGTCATGGTCCGCGTCGCGTACGACGAGAACCGTCTGCGGCTCACCGTCCGTAACACCCCGCCGACCGGCCGCGCCAACTCCGGCCTGGTGTCCACCGGTTCGGGCCTGGGCATCGCCGGCCTGCGCCGCCGTATCGGAATCGTCGACGGCACGCTGAGCGCCGGGCCGACCCCGGACGGCGGGTTCTCCGTCGAGGCCACGCTGCCCGCCTACATCCCCACGGCGATGGCAGAAGCGGCGGTGCGGTCGTGATCCGGGTGGTCGTGGTCGATGACGAGCCGATGGTGTGCGGATTCCTGCGCACGATCCTCGGCTCCGCAGGCGACATCGAGGTGGTCGACGAGGCGCACGACGGCGCCGCAGGTGTCGAAGCGGTCGTACGCAACCAGCCCGACGTCGTCCTGATGGACCTGCGGATGCCCGGCACGGACGGCATCGCCGCGATCGGCCGCATCGGCGAACTCCCCTCCCCGCCACCGGTCGTCGTGCTGACGACCTTCGACGCCGACCAGTACGTCCTGCGCGCCCTGCGGGCAGGGGCGTCCGGATTCCTGGTCAAATCCACGCCGCCCGAGGACCTCATCGGCCTGGTGCGCGTGGCGGCCGAGGGCCACACCGTGCTCTCCCCGGCCGCGGCCCGCCGCCTCATCGCGGCCTCCACCGACAGCCTCCCGGCCCGCGACCGCGCCCGCAGACTCGTCAGGTCCCTGACCGAGCGGGAGGCCGACGTGCTGGCCTGCCTGGGCGAAGGGCTGTCCAACGCACGGATCGCCGGGCGGCTCCACCTCTCCGAGGCCACCATCAAGGGATACGTCTCGCAGCTCCTCGACAAGCTGGAGTGCGCGAACCGCACACAGGCCGGACTGGTCGCCCACGACGCCGGGATCACCCGCCCGTAAAAGGGCTGGGAGCGCGGACGGCGACCGTGTTTTCATGGGCCCATGGTGTCCACAGACCGGCTGCTGGCATTTGCGGCGATGTCTTTCCTGCTCATTGTGATACCCGGCCCCAGCGTGCTGTTCGTGATCGGCCGGGCGCTGTCGCAGGGGCGCCGCGCCGCGCTGACCACCGTCGTCGGGAACACGCTCGGGGCGTACGTACTCGTGGTGGCGGTCGCGCTCGGCGTCGGCACCGTCGTGGAGCGCTCGATCGTCGTCTTCACCGCGCTCAAGCTGGTGGGCGCCGCGTACCTGGTGTACCTGGGTGTGAAGGCGGTACGCCAACGCCGGTCGCTGCAGGAGGCGTTCACCGGTGACGGAGCCGCGCGCGGCACTCTCCGCACCCTGTGGGAGGGGTTCGCGGTCGGTGTGGCGAACCCCAAGACCATCGTGTTCTTCGCCGCCGTACTGCCGCAGTTCGTCGACCGGGGCCAGGGGCACGTCGCCGCGCAGATGCTGCTGCTCGGGCTGGTCTTCAACATCATCGCGGTGGTGTCCGACAGCGTCTGGGGGCTGGTCGCGGCAACCACCAGGAGCTGGTTCGCACGCTCCCCGCGGCGGCTCGCCACGGTCGGCGGAGTCGGCGGCCTCACGATGATCGGTCTCGGCGTCGCGGTCGCCGCGACGGGCCGCACGGAGTAGGGGAGCGGAGTCAGAGGTCGACCGACGCGCCCACGGGGATGCGGGCGTAGTCGGTCACGCCCTCCTCCGCGCCCAGCCAGCCGTCGAAGTTCTCCCGGCCCACCTCGCTGTGGTGCGCGTCATGGATGGGGAAGGCATGTGCGGGGCCGATCGCCCGGACGAACTCGATGGCCTCGCCGTGCTTCAGCCACGGTCCCGACGACGGGACCAGGAGGGTGTCGACCTTCTCGGCGGGGACGAAGAGCGAGTCTCCCGGGTGGTAGACGCCCTCCACGACGAAGCCGATGTTGGGGCAGCCGGGCAGCCCGTCGATGATCTCCGCATGCGCGCCGCCGACGGCACGCACGGTGAATCCGGCGGCGGTGAACGTATCGCCCACCGCGACACCGATCACGCCGTCGCCGAGCTCCGCGGCCAGGGCGGGATGGGTGTGGACGGTCAGCGCCGGGTCGGCGGCCCGGGCCGCCTCGAGCCGGTCGACGTCGATGTGGTCGTCGTGCTCGTGGGTGATGAGCACGGCCGTCGCGCCGGACAGGGCTTCCGCTCCGGACAGGTTGCCGGGGTCGATCACGAGCACCCGGCCGCCCTCTTCGAGGCGCACACAGGCATGGCCGTATTTCGTCAGACGCATGTGATCAACCTACCGGGCTGTGAGTCGTACAACGGATGAGTAAAAGTCCTTGTGCGGCTGATGTGATGCGCGTAGATATCCAGTCACCTGCGATCCCTCCCCGGTCGGAAGACCAGAACCGGAGTCACACCTCCATGCGTAGATCCCTCAGAGTGGCGGGCCTCGCCACCGCTTGCGCCGTCGCCGGCACGGTCCTGTACGGCGCGGCCTCGGCCGGCGCCGGAAGCGCCCAGGACGAGCACACCGCCGAGCCCCACAACATCGGCTCGCTCGTCACGGAGATCTCCCAGTACTACGGCGCGACGAAGGACGGCGCCGGCGTGTGGCAGGCCTCGTCCGACAGTGCGTACGCCAAGGACCTGGCACGCGTCGAGGCGAAGGCCAAGCGCACGATCGCCGACGCGGCCAGGCATGGCGGCAAGGGCAAGAAGCCGGCCGTCGTCTTCGACATCGACGACACCCTGCTGCTCAGCCTCGACTACGAGATCAAGACCAACTACACGTACAACAGCGCCACCTGGGCCTCGTACGTGGCCCAGGCGGACCGCCCGGCCGTGTTCGGCACGCCGGAACTGGTCGACTACGCCGCCAAGAAAGGCGTGACGGTCTTCTACAACTCCGGCCTCAAGGAGTCGCAGCGCGCGGACGCGGTCGCGAACCTGAAGAAGGTCGGCATCGACGTCAACCTCGACGCCGACCACATCTTCCTGAAGGACGCGGCCAACCCGCCGGCGTACCTGAGCGACTGCGCGACGGTCACGGCCTGGACCTGCACCACCGTGCAGTACAAGTCGGGGACCCGTAAGCACATCGAGTCCGAGGGCTACAACATCGTCGCCAACTTCGGCGACCAGTTCTCCGATCTGCAGGGCGGCTACGCGGACAAGACGTTCAAGCTCCCGAACCCGACGTACTTCGTGCAGTAGGAATCCGGAGCACCGTGGTTCCGTCCCCCGCCCGCACGGCCTCCGGCCTGCGGGCGGGGGGCTATCGTGCGGCGGTGACCGATATCGCGCAGCGTCCGCTCCTGTTCCTCGATGTCGACGGGCCGCTCATTCCGTTCGGGGCGACGGAGCGGCAACTCCCCGACGGTTATCCGACGTACGAGCAGGTGGCGGGCCGCAGCACCCCGGGCGCCGGCACGAATCCGCTGCTGTCCAGGGTCGATCCCGGGCTGGGAGCCCGGCTGGCGGCGCTGCCGTGCGAACTGGTGTGGGCCACCACCTGGATGTCCGACGCGAACGCGTGCATCGCCCCGTGGCTCGGCCTGCCCGAACTGCCCGTGGTGAACTGGCCCGACCCCTCGGACGACGAAGGGCGCGGCGGGCTCCACTGGAAGACCCGCCCCCTCGTCGACTGGGCCCGCGGGCGGCCCTTCGTCTGGGTCGACGACGAAATCACCGGTGCCGACCGCGCCTGGGTCGTCGCGCACCATCCCGCACGCGCCCTGCTCCACCGGGCCGACCCCGTCTTCGGGCTCACCGGGGCGGACTTCGAGCTCATCGGGGCGTGGCTTCTCGCGGGGTGATCCGAAGTGATCACAGGGAAACGGAAAGCGCATACTATGCGGCGCATCGACTCCGTCGCTCCTGGTTGAGGGGACATCGCATGCGTAACAAGGCCATACCCGCACTCATTTGTGCGGCACTGATATCGGGGACAGCGGCTTTCACCGGTGCCGCCCCCGCCTCCGCAGCAAGCGCGTACTCCGCCAGCGGTGACATCAGTGAGCAGCTGGCTCGCATCCCCGGGCTGACCGTCGTCTCCGTCGCCGACAAGGGCGGATACCCGTACTACACCCTGACGTTGACCCAGCCCGTCGATCACAGACACCCCGGCAAGGGCGGCACCTTCCAGCAGCGGTTCACGCTCTGGCACAAGGACGCGGCCAAGCCGATGGTCCTCTACACCGGCGGCTACACCCTCGCCACCTCCACCCGTGAGATCACCACCCTGCTCGACTCCAACCAGGTCAGCGTCGAGCACCGCTTCTTCGCCGAGTCCCGGCCCGCCGAGGTCGACTGGAAGGACCTCACCGTCTGGCAGGAGGCCAGTGACGAGCACGCCATCGTCACCGCGCTGAAGAGCATCTACACCGGCAAGTGGCTCGGTACGGGCGCCAGCAAGGGCGGGATGACGCAGGTCTACCACGAGCGCTACTACCCCCACGACCTCGATGCCGTCGTCGCCTATGTCGCGCCCGATGACGCGAACAACAAGGACGACAGCGGCTACGAGAAGTTCTTCAGGACGGTCGGCACCCAGGAGTGCCGCGACGCGCTCAACGCCGTGCAGCGCGAGATGCTCGTACGCCGCCCGGCCATGCTCCAGCGCTTCGAGGCCACCTCCGCGGAGCAGAGCCTGACTTTCCAGTACCTCGGATCCGCCGACCGCGCCTTCGAGTTCTCCGTGCTCGACCAGGTGTGGAACTTCTGGCAGAGCGGCTCCGCCGCCAACTGCTCGACGATCCCCGACGCGAAGACGGCCACCGACGACGAGCTCTACACCTGGTCGCTCGGCCACGGCCTGTCCATCTACTCCGACCAGGGCAACGGCGCCGAGGGCACGGGACCGTACTACCGCCAGGCCGCCGCCCAACTCGGCTGGGCCGACCTGAAGTTCAAGCACCTCAAGGACCTGCGCCACTACCCGGACATCTACCAGCCCAACTCGGTCCTGCCCGCCGACATGCGCACCTCGTACAACGGGCAGGCCATCTCCTCCACCGACCGCTGGGTTTCCACCAGCGGCCGGCAGATGATGTTCATCTACGGCCAGAACGACCCCTGGAGCGCCGAGCGCTTCAAGCCGAGCAAGCACGACTCCGCGCTGTACGAGGCCCCGGGCTCCAACCATGGCGCCCTGATCTCGAAGCTGACGCCCGAGGACAGGGCGGCCGCCGAGGCGACGGTCAAGCGGTGGGCGGGCCAGTAGCCGGCCGGTAACCGGCCGGTAACCGGTCGGTGGCCGGCCGCGTCAGCCGGGGGAGGTGACGGGCTCCACCCGCACCCCTCCGGCGGCGCTGCCGAGCAGCTTCAGCGAGACCTCGCTCAGGCCCGCACCACGGGCGGCGGTTCTCACAGGAAGCGGAAGGCAACCTTTCGCATCGGGGCGGCAACTTCTGCTCGTAAGAGCTCCCGAGGAAAGGAACGGCTGCTGTGAGCAGCACGACCGGACGCCACCGCAGGACCCGCACGATCACCGTCGCCGCCGCTGTCGCCGTCGCGGCAGGCGCGGGCGGCGCCTATCTGGGTCTTGCCCCGGGTGGCGCCGACGCCGCCTCCTCCACCGTGGTCGTCTCGACGACCGCCGCCCTGCAGAGCGCTGTCAGCGGGGCCACCGCCGGCACGACCATCCAGCTGCGCGCCGGCACGTATCACCCGACCGCCACTCTCAAGTCGACCGCCAGCGGCACCTCCGCCGCCCGGATCACGCTCGAGGCCTACGGCAGCGCGAAGGTGAAGATCGACGGCTCGCAGCTGGCGTCGGGATCCTGGCTCGCCGGGATCTACGGAAGCTACTGGACCGTCCAGAACCTCACCTTCCAGAACTCGCCCGCCCAGGGTTTCGTCGCCACCTCCTCCACCGGCGGCATCTTCAAGAACGTCGTGACCGCGAACAACGGTGACTCCGGCTTCACCCTGCGCGGCGACGGTACGACGAACAACCTGATCCAGAACCTGGACAGTTACGGCAACTACGACGCGGCGACCCACGGCCAGAACGCCGACGGTCTCGCGATCAAGTTCGGTTCGGGTACGGGAAACAAGGTGACCGGCGCCCGCCTCTACAACAACTCCGACGACGGCATGGACCTGTGGCAGTGGGCAAGCCCCGTCACCATCGACCACAACTGGTCCTTCGGCAACGGCAAGAACCGCTGGTCGGACACCGCCTTCGAGGGCAACGGCAACGGCTTCAAGCTGGGCGGCGGAGGCGCCGTCGCCGCGCATGTCGTCAACAACAACGCCGCCTGGGACAACACGCTCCATGGCTTCACCGAGAACAGCAACCCGGGCGCGATCGTCCTCAACCGCAACACCGCCTACGCCAACACCGACGACGGCTTCTACTTCGCCACGTCCAAGGCGCGCCTGGCCCGTAACCTCGCCGTCTCCAACGGGACCGGCAAGGCCGATCTCGGCTCCTCGACGGTCTCCGCCGCGAACAACTGGGACGCCGGGACCGCCACCCCGTCGTTCGTCTCCACCGACGCCACTACGGCGTACGGCACCCGGGGCAGCAGCGGCTCGCTCCCTGCGACCACTTTCCTCACCACGGGTTCCACGACCATCGGGTCGACCATGAACTGACCGACGTGCAAAAGGAGTTGGCCCACGCCTAACCCGGCGGGGGCCAACTCCTTCCACCGGTCAGACCAGCAACTCCACCGTGTCGAAGGCGGTCCCCGCGCTCAGGAAGCCCGAACCCGTCGACCCGCTCACCACGTTGATCTTCAGTACGTTGTAGGCGCTGGTGTCCGTCTTCCACGCCGTCGCGGGCACGGTGTAGACGAAGGTGTGGTTGTTCCCCCGGTACGAACCCGTCGTCAGCGACCGCGTCGCCGGCTGCGTCGGCGGCGAAGGTATCGAGGACACCCAGTCGTTGACCGTGATCTGCGGACGGCCGTTGATGTACGCCGTCGTCACCCCGATCCGTACCGCGTGCGCGGCCGCCGCCTGGGCTGCGGTCATCTTGAAGTAGACCAGGACGCCGTCGTTGACGTCCTTCCAGAGGTAGCAGGGGAAAGCGGCCGCCTCGTCTCCGCTGCCGATGACGACGTTGCCCGTCCAGGCGGCAGCCCGGGTGTCGGACGGATGCGCGTACGTCATCAGCTCGGCGTTCTTGAACTCGCCCGGCGTGCCGTCCCAGTTCCCGATCCGCCAGATGGTGCTCGCACTGCTCGGGTCCGCCGAGATCGTGAGGGTGTGCAGCGCGGTCGTGCCGCCCGCCGTCACCGTCACCGTGTCCGTGTGGACGCCGAGTTCACCCTTGTGGACGGTCATGGTGTACGTCCCCGGGAGCATCCCGGGGCAGGAGAAGGAACCCGTCGATGCGGATGCCGGGGCCCAGTACTGCGCATCCGCGTTGGCGAAGCCCACGGTGTACGCGTACGACGTGTCGCGCCCGGAGATCCCGACGCCGGCCACCTTCCCGCGCCCGGCCGCGCCGACCCAGCCCGAGATGCCCAGGCCGTCCACCCATGAGGTGTCGATGTTCTTGGCGAACAGCGAGGCGGCCGGCGCCCCGCCGTCCGTGAAGCCCAGGACGTAGGGGCCCTGCAGACCGAACCGCTCGGCCTCGGTCTGGCTCTGGTTGTAGTGCAGGATCTCGTACAGCCCCGCGCCGCCGTCGTTGGAGTGGCGAAGCAGTGAGCGGTAGAAGGGACCCCCGGACGCCTTCTCGTGGTTGGAGCGGACCATCCACAGACCGACCGAGCCGGTGGTGAAGCCGATGTAGTCGTAGTCCATCACCCGCACGCCGGAGTAGTGCTTGGAGTGTGTCTCGCCGCCCGAGCGGACCCAGACGTCGCCCGCCTCGATGATCGTGTCCGAGGCCTCGATCCATGAGTCCGGGCCGGTGTTGGGGAACATTCCCGCCTTGATACGGGCGATGTAGCGGGTGGCGGTGAAGGACGCGTCCGCCTTGTTCGTGAAGAGATAGACGTTGTTCTCGCCGCTGCGCGCCGCGTAGTAGTGCTTCAGCGTGCCGTGCACGACGGTGACCAGGATGGTCGTCCCTGACTGAGAGATGGTGACGGTCGAGGCGCCGAGGCCGGACTCGATGTGCGAGTGCTTGCCCCCGTAGCCCTCGTACTCCGTCGACTTGTAGACCAGTGACGTCAGATCACCGGTCGATTTGCTGACTTTGAACACGAGGCTCGCACCGGTGTTGATCACGTAGTTCGTGCCGTCGTCGGTGTAGCCGAAGGTGGCGGCGGAGGCCGAGGCGAGCAGGCCGGTTCCGGTGACCACTGCCGCGCCGGTCGCGGCCACGCCCGCGGCGGTGGCGCCGATGATCCGGCGGCGGCTGATGTGCCTTTTGTGCGTACTCATGGGGGAACGCTCCACATCGAGGGGGGACGGGCGAGGGCGTGGCGCGGCCGGAGGGAGCACGGCCGCGCCACGCCCGCTGGGGGGAGAG
>NZ_JAFLRJ010000393.1 GCF_017315755.1 Streptomyces beijiangensis | reverse complement strand
CTCCTCCTTCCTCGGCGCCCTGCACCTCGCGCTCGGCGCCCTGCGCGGCGGCGAGTGCGCGGCGGCCCTGGTCGCGGCCGTCGCACTGGGGGCGGACCCCGCCCGGCCCGACGCCTCCCCGGCGGACGGCGTGGGCGCCGTACTCATCAGGCCGCTCGCGGCGGCGCAGGCCGCCGGTGACACCGTCCATGCGGTCGTCCGCGCCAGTGCCGTCGCGCACGCCGGGCGCGCCGCGCCGGCGGACGCGGATGCCCGGCTCGCCCGGCGCGCGCGGGCCGCAGCGGACCTCGACGCGGCGGACATCGGCCTCTGCGAGAGCCTGGCCGGTGCCGGCGACGCGGGGGCGGCCACCGGTTTCATCGCGCTCACCCGTGCTCTGCTGCAGCTGACGCACGGCACGCTGCTGCCCGTACCCGGTGGCCCGGACACCGCTCCCTGGCCGCCGCCGCGCGACCCGCAGGCCCGCGAACTGCCGCGCCGCGCCGCCGTGGCCGTACGGGGCGAGGGCGGATCCGCCGCCCACGTGATCCTGGAGGAGTACCCGGCCGGCCGTACCGGGGCGCGGGACGGAGGCGAGCGGGTCGGCAGCGCGCGGGGCCCGGGCCCCGCCGAGCTGATCCTGCTGTCGGCGCCCACGCCGCGGCATCTGGCCGCCACCGCGCGGCTCTTCGCCGACCGGCTGACCGCCGCCGCTGACGGGCCGGACGGTCCGCCCGGTCTGGCCGCACTCGCCAGTGAACTGCGGATCGGCCGCGCCGCCATGGACTGCCGGCTGGCCGTGACCGTACACGGGACCGATGAACTGGCCGACGTGCTCAGGGAGTTCGCCGACACATGCCCCGACGCACCGGCCGACGCACCGGCCGACCGCTCCGGCCACGCCGATCTGCGCGGGCGGCGTGACGCGGCCCCCCTCGTCGAGGAGCTCGGGGAGACCGTCGCGTATCTGACCGCCCTGTGGCGCGGACGGCGCCTGGAGGCGCTCACCCGCCTGTGGCTGGCCGGCGTCGACGTGACGCGCGGCGAGGTGACGCGCGGCGAGGTGCACGGAGCCCACGGGCCCCGCCCGGCGGTGGCCCTGCCCGGCACCGCGATGCTGCGCAGGCCGGTGGGAACGGGCCTCGCGGTGAGCGGCGGCCCCGCCCGATGACCCTGACCGCGGCGGAGCAGCCGTACCGGTCAGGCAACCTCCCGTACGTGGAGACGGACGCCCCGGTGAAGGTGTGGCTCTGCCCCAACGACGACCTCGCGCCCGACCTCGCGAGCGTGCTGGCGGCGCACTGGCTCGACGAGGAGGAGAAGGAGACCGCGGACCGGTTCCTGTTCGAGCGCGACCGCAGGCAGTACCTCGTCGCCCACACCCTGGTACGCCGGGCCCTCGCGCTGGAGGCCGGGCTCGTCGAGGCGGAGCTGGTCATCTGGCGCTCGCCGCGCGGACGTCCCTTCCTCCAGCCCATGTCCGGCGGACTGCCGCGCGGCGGGGCGCACCTGGACTTCAACCTTTCGCACGCCAGCGGCTACAACCTGCTCGGCATCGTCCGCAGGCACCGTATCGGCGTGGACGTCGAACCCCTCGACCGTGACGAGCAGGCCATCGAGACCATCAAGACCACCTTCGCGCCCGAGGAGCAGGAGTGGATCGCGCGCGCCGCGCCGGGCCGCCCGCGCACCAGGCGGGTGCTGCGGCTGTGGACGCTGAAGGAGGCCTATTCCAAGGCGCGCGGTCTCGGACTCGGGCTGCCCTTCGACGAGTTCGTCTTCACCCTGGACGACGAGCGCGGGGTGACGGAATTCGGCCCTCCCGCGGACGATCCGTTCACCCGGTGGCGGTTCGTGGAACTGGAACCGGTGCCCGATGTGCTGGTCGCGGTCGCGGTACCCGCTGACGAGCACCCGCCGCCCGTGCTCCAGCTCCATCACGGATTTCCCTGGGGACGGCAGGCCCCGCACCACATCACGCTGCCCGGTCCGGTGGGTCCTGGGGCGCCGTGACCGAGCGCCGGTCGGGAGTTCGCCGACGCCCTCTACAGAGCTGCTACAGGAAAGCGCCGGCGGGCACGGCCCTGGCTAGCGTGCATCGTGGAGCTATTTCCGGCCTCGGAAAGGTATCCGGGCCGGGAACTCGACGAGGGTGGGGGACACCGTGCAGATCAA
Source organism: Streptomyces beijiangensis (assembly GCF_017315755.1). GTDB lineage: Bacteria > Actinomycetota > Actinomycetes > Streptomycetales > Streptomycetaceae > Streptomyces > Streptomyces beijiangensis. The sequence continues at coordinate 4,425 of NZ_JAFLRJ010000393.1, read as the reverse complement.
GGTTCTGGGTCCGTTGAGTGCCGAGGTCAACGGGACCTCGATCGTGCCGACGGCCGGCAAACCGCGGCAGATCCTGTCGCTCATGGCCCTGTATCCGGGGCGGGTCATGCCGGTCCCCATGCTCATGGAGGAGCTGTGGGACACGGCGCCCCCGGCGAGCGCCCTGACGACGCTGCAGACGTACATCCTGCAACTGCGCAGGAAGCTCGGTACGGCGATGGGGCCCGGCTCCCCGGCGGGCGTACGGGACGTCCTGGCCACCCGGCACGGCGGCTATCTGCTGCAGATCGACGACGACTGCGTCGACGTGCACCAGTACGAGAAGCTGCTGCGGGAGGGGAGCACCGCCTTCGAGACGGGCGACAACGAGGTGTCCGCCGCCCGGTTCCGTGCCGCGCTCGCCCTGTGGAACGGGGCGCCGCTGGTGGACGTGAAGGCCGGTCCGGTCCTCGATCTTGAGATCAGACGGCTGCAGGAGAGCCGCCTGGTCGCCGTGGAGCGGCGCATCGACGCCGATCTGCGTCTCGGCCGGCACGGCGAACTCACCGCTGAACTGGCGGACTTGACGGTACGTCACCCGTACCACGAGGGGCTGCACGCGCAGGCGATGCTGGCCCTTTACCGCTCGGGGCGGCAGGCGGCGGCCCTGGAGACCTACCGCAGGCTGCAGCGCGGCCTGGTCGAGGAACTGGGCGTCGAGTCCTCCCCGCGGCTGCAGCGTATGCACCAGGCCATGCTGGCGGTCGACGCCCGGCTGGACGTGCTGTCGGGGCCCCGCAACACCTCGACCTTCGACCTGTTCGCGGCGTAAGGGCGTAAGGGCGTAAGGGCGTAAGGGCCATAACGGGGCCACGGTGCAGCCGCCGTCAGGGCCAGTCGACGTCCTTGTCGTCGCGGGACGTGCGGCGGACCGGCCCCCGGGACAGGAAGCAGCCTCGGAGCGCAGCACGACGTACAGGAACCGAGTACTTCATGGGCGTCTCCCGGACAAGGCTGGACAGCGCGCAGGCGCCGGTGACTTGGTGTCCCAGATCCTGACCGGACCCGCTTGAGCCGTGGTGGAGAAACGCGTGAGAACCACGTGAGGTGGATCAGAGACTCGCGGCACGGACCGTGGCAACTGTTTGCCCGGCTGTTGCCCACGGCTCTACGCTCGTCGCGGCTCCGGTAGTGGTTCCCCGTCCCTGCGCGGCCGCCCCGTCCGCTCCTGTCGCCGCGTCCACCCGTGGCAGCCCGAGGGAATAAGGTCACATGCTCAGACAGCCCGCGTTCGGCCAGCGCCTGAAGAAGATGCGCGGCGCCCAGGGGCTCTCCCAGACCGCGCTCGCCGGAGACGGCATGTCCACGGGATACCTCTCCCGCCTCGAGTCGGGCGCACGCCAGCCGACCGAACGGGCCGTCACCTACCTCGCCGAGCGCCTCGGCGTGCAGCCGGACGACTTCGAGGAGCCCGCGGGCGGTTCGCTGGCCCACGCGCTGAGCCTCGCCGCCTCCACCGGGGCCGACGACTCCATCGAGACGCTGCGCGACGCGCTGGCCGCCGAGGGGCACGAGGCACCGGTGCTGCGCTGGCAGGCGCTCTGGCAACTGGCCGAGCACCGGCGGCTCCAGGTCGACTACGCGGGGGAGCGGGCGTACCTGGACGAGCTGATCCGGCTCGGCGACGAGGTGGGCCTGGCGGAGCTGCGGGTACGGGGCCTGAGCCGGCTCTCGCGCTGCCTGCGCGCGCTGGGCGAGATCGCCGACGGCCTCGACGCCGCCCTCACCGCCCACCGCCTCGCCCGGGAGAACTCCCTGGGGGTCGAGGACCAGGCCGGGGTGCTGCTCGCGCTGACCGCCGTGGAGACCGAGGCGGGCCGGCTGCCGGACGCCAGGGCGCACGCCGATGAACTGACCGTCCTCGTGGAGGGCCGCTGCGATGCCCGGTGGGCCGAGGCGATGTGGAGCGCGGCCTCCATCCGTACGCGCCAGGGCGACTACCCGGGCGCGCAGTTCTGGCTGGAGCAGGCGCTCGAACGGTTCCCCAGCGCCGAGAACCTGGTGCTCTGGCTGCGCCTGCGGCTCGCCGCCGGCAGGCTGTACCTGCAGAAGACCCCGGCCGACCCCGAGGCCGCCGAGCGCTGCGTCGTGGCCGCCGAACAGGCCCTCGCCTTCGTCGGCACCGACGGCCTGCGCCAGCAGCTGAACTCGCTCAAGGTCGAACTCGCCTTCCTGTCGGGCCGTTACGACGACGCCCGCGCCCTGCTGGACGAACTCGCCCACCAGCAGCTGCGGATGACCCACCGCGACCAGGTCCGCCTCGACATCTTCCGCCATCAGCTGAGCATCCTGAACGGCGACGAGAGCGGTGTGGACGGGCTGCGCGCGCTCGCCGAGCAGGCGCACGCCGACGCCAACATCGATCTCGCCGCGCACATCTGGCGCATCCTCGCCAAGGCGCTCACCGAGCTGCAGCAGCGGGGGCGTGCGGAGGTCACGGAGAGGGATCGGGCCGGACGCTGATGTGACCGGAGGCGGAGCCGGCGTCGGAGGCGTCCGGCCTGCGCGTCCGGGCGCCTGGGAGCAGCGTGTCGAACAGCCCGAGCGCGGTGTCCGTGTCCGGGTAGCCCTGGACGGGCCCGGCGGCGGGGTCGTCGTCGCGTACCAGGCGGGCCGCGCCGGGTACGGCCGCGAGCAGCCGGTCGGCCGTACCGTCGAGCAGCAGCACCGCGGGACGGAGCTGCCCGGGCAGCTCCTGGGAGGGGTCGACGGGCAGCAGCGTCGCGCCCGTCCTGGCGACGGCGAGCGCGGCCACCGCGAAGGCGGCGGGTGAGGACAGCGCGGTCACTACCGAGGTGCCGGGCCCCGCCCGGTGGCCGGTCAGGGCCTGAGCCAACAGACCGGCGCCGGCGTCGAGTTCGCCGTACGTCATGCCGGGCAGGGCCGGCGCCCGGGGGGTGCGGGCCACCTGGGCGGCGAACAGCGCGGCCACGTCACCGGCGGGAAGTGCGCACCGCCCGCCGACCGTGAGCGCCGGGTCGTCGAGCGCTTCTTCGAGTACGGCGACGAACTGCTCCGCCAGCCGGGCCGCGGCCGCCTCCTCGACCGCCTCGTACCGGAAGGAGGCGCGGAGGCGGATGCCCGCCCAGCCCCCTGCCGGCGTCTGACGCTCGGTCAGGGTGATCCCCAGATCGGCGTCGGGCAGCGGGAGCCGGGAGTGCTCGGGACGCACGGTGAGCCCGGCCGCCTCGAACTGCCCTTCCGGCTCCTGCAGCACCGCGAGGGCGACGCCGCCGGGCACCGCGAGCTCGCTCGCCCCGTCCCGGTAGGCGGCGAGGTCCGCCGTGCGTACCCGGCGCAGCAGTTCACCGAAGGTCACCTCGCCCGAGGTGTTCACCGACAGGGCCAGGGTGCGCCCGTAGGGGCCGACCGCGCCGCGTACTTCCGCGCTGTCGCGGGCCGGGACCCGGGCGGCCACGGTGACGCGGCCGCCGGTGGCGCCGGCCGCCCCGCGCCGGGTCAGGAGGGCTGCGAGCGCGGTGTGCGCCACCATGAACACGGTGGCGCCGTGCGCGGCAGCGAAAACGGCCAGGCGGGTGTGCAGTTGCTCGTCGAGGTCGATGTCCACGGTGCCGTACGAGGCGTGGGCGGATGGCGTGACCCCGCCCGGCACGCCCGGCACGCCCGTTGCGCCCGGCAGCGCGGTGGGCGCCGTGTCGCCGAAGAGCGCGCGGGGCGCAGCGTCCAGGGCTGCGGGGGAGCGGTGCGGGGCGGTGCCGGTGGCGCGGGCGGCGTAGGCCCGGGCGAGTTCGGCGGCCAGCGGCAGATGCGACCAGAGGTCGACAGCGGTGGCGGGCAGGGCCAGGTCGAGGAGGTGGTCGTCGGCGGAGAGGGTACGCAGCCGGGTGCCGGCCGAGCCGATCCGGGAGTTGCGCAGCGCCTCGTGCCGGCCGCCCAGATCGGCGAGTGCCTCCTCCAGGGCGCGCCGGTTCAGGGGGCCGCGCAGCCGCAGCGGCAGTACGGCACTGCCGGTACCGGTGCCCGCGCGCAGGGGCCCGGCGACGGCGACGGGGCCGTCGCCGACCAGCGCGGCGAACGCGGCCGGGGTCGGCGCCCCGTCCAGCGCCCGGCCGCCCGGGTCGGCGCCCAGCGTCGCGCGGACCCGGGACAGCAGACGGGCCGCGGCCGGCGCATCCCCTCCGGCGCGGAAGAAGTCGGAGTCGGCGTGGACCCGGCTGCGCGGCACGTCCAGCGCCTCGGCGAACAGGTCGCGCACGATCTCCTGGAGCGGGGTGCCCGGCTGGCTTCCCGCGTCTGCGCCGATGGCGGCCGGGACCGCGTACACGCCGGTCAGCGGTCCCGGCGGCCATCGGCGCAGACGCGGGAAGCCAGCCGGGCACCCCGCTCCAGGAGATCGTGCGCGACCTGTTCGCCGAGGCGCTGGAC
>NZ_JAFLRJ010000392.1 GCF_017315755.1 Streptomyces beijiangensis | reverse complement strand
CGTCCTCCGGTGGTGGCGGTTTCCAGCGCCGCGACGATCGACCGAGCGGTCCCCGTCGTGATGACGACCGTGGCGGACGTCCGTCCGGCGGCGGCGGTTTCCAGCGTCGTGACGACCGTTCCAGTGGTCCGCGTCGTGATGACGACCGTGGCGGACGCCCCTCCAGCGGTGGTGGCTTCCAGCGTCGCGATGACGACCGTGGCGGACGCCCCTCCTCCGGTGGTGGCGGTTTCCAGCGCCGTGACGACCGCCCGAGCGGTCCGCGTCGTGATGACGACCGTGGTGGACGTCCGTCCGGCGGTGGCGGTTTCCAGCGTCGCGATGACCGTCCCACGGGTGGCGGCGGCTACGGACAGCGTGATGACCGTGGCGGTCGTCCCTCCTCCGGCGGTGGCTTCCAGCGTCGCGATGACGACCGTGGTGGACGCCCCTCCGGCGGTGGTTACGGGCAGCGGGATGACCGTGGTGGTCGTCCCTCCTCCGGCGGTGGCTTCGAGCGTCGTGACGACCGTTCCAGTGGTCCGCGTCGTGATGACGACCGTGGCGGACGTCCGTCCGGCGGTGGCGGTTTCCAGCGCCGTGACGACCGCCCGAGCACTCCCCGTCGTGATGACGAGCGTGGTGGTGGCTTCCGCCGGGATGAACGCGCCGGGCAGCGCGATGACCGTGGTGGGTACCGCGGTGGCCAGCGCGACGACCGTGACCAGGGCGGGTATCGCGGTGGCCGGGACGACCGGGACCACGACCGCGAGCCGATCAAGCGGCTGCCGATCCCTGACGATGTCACCGGTGGCGAGATCGACAAGGACGTCCGCCAGGAGCTGATGAGCCTGCCCAAGACCCTCGCCGAGGACGTCGCCAAGAACCTGGTGATGGTCGCCCGGCTGATCGACGAGGACCCGGAGGAGGCCTACGCGTACTCGCGTATCGCTCTGCGGCTCGCCTCTCGTGTCGCAGCCGTGCGCGAGGCGGCGGGCTTCGCCGCCTACGCCACGCAGAAGTACTCCGAGGCGCTGGCCGAGTTCAGGGCCGCGAAGCGGATGACCGGCAGTGTGGAGCTGTGGCCCGTCATGGCCGACTGCGAGCGCGGTCTGGGCCGTCCCGAGCGGGCGATGGCGATGGCCGGCGAGCCCGAGGTGCAGAAGCTCGACAAGGCCGGTCAGGTCGAGATGCGTCTGGTCGCGGCCGGCGCGCGGCGTGACATGGGCCAGATCGACGCGGCGATCGTGACGCTGCAGAGCTCCGAGCTTGCTTCGAACTCCGTACAGCCGTGGACTGCTCGTCTGCGGTACGCCTACGCCGACGCGCTGGTGTCCGCCGGGCGTGAGGACGAGGCCAAGGAGTGGTTCGCCAAGGCGATCGAGGCCGACGACGGTTCCACGGACGCTTCGGACCGGCTTGCCGAGCTTGAGGGCGTCGAGTTCGTCGAGGTCGAGGAAGAGGAAGAGGAAGCGGCCGAGGAAGCGGTCGAGGCCGCAGACGAGCTCGAGGCCGAGGAAGACGTCGAGCTCGAGGACGAGGCCGACGGCGAGGAAGAAGCCGACGTCGACAAGAAGCCGGACGAGATCCGTGCGTCGGACGGCGACAAGGACTGAGTCCATGTGAGCAAGGGCGGCACCCCTCGGGGTGCCGCCCTTTTTTGCGTTGAGGGGGAGTGGATCTCAGTCGATGGTCAGGCTGCGCAAGACCAGGCCCGAGGCCGGCTTCGGGCCGAAGGACGTCGACTTGCGCGGCATCGTCACGCCCTGGCGGGCCAGGTCCCTGACCACCTCTTCGCGTACCGGATGCATCAGGACCGCGGTCGCGTTGTGCCGCTCCGCCTGTTCGACCGCCGCCTCGGTGTCATGGATGTACGCGATGTGCTCGGGAGTGTCCGGGATCTGCCAGACCGTGTCGAGCAGCGCGGCATGCAGCACGGTGGCGTCCAGCGTGCGCCAGGCCGGGGGGCGGTCCGTGCGGACCGTACCCGCCAGGAGCTCTTCCGACGGTTGGTCGACCAGGTGGAAGCCGCCGTCCCCGGCCAGCAGGAAGGCATTGCCCTCGGCAGCCGCTTCGGCGAGGGCGGTGAGGGCCCGGGGGAGCGGGGCGTCGATCGTACGGACGCGGAAAGAGCCTGCCGCGGCTGCGAGCGCGTCCGCCACCGGGAGGCGGTGCAGCAGCCGGTGGATCGCGCGGACCTGGAGCGGATGGCGGGCCGTGTCGACCAGCAGGACGAGGCCGTACGCCCAGGGGCTGGCGGACGGGTGCTCGGTGCGCAGGCGCAGATAAGTCGCCCAGCGGTGGTGGCCGTCGGCGATCAGGGCCTGGCGGTGGGCGAGATCCGTGCGTACCTCGGTCAGATCCACAGGGGCGGTCAGGGACCAGAGGCGGTGGCTGAATCCGTCCTCGGTGGTGGTGGAGAGGAGAGGGGTGCGGTTGATGGTGCGCTCGATGACCGCTGTGGTGCCCGTGGCGGTGCCGTTCGAGCGGTAGGTGAGCAGGAGCGGTTCGAGGTTCGCCGATGTCGTACGCATCAGGGCCGCACGGTCCTCGACGATGTGCGGCATCACGCCCTCGTGGGGGAGGACCACGCCCTCTTCGGGAGCGGAGAGCTCCAGCGCTCCGATGACGCCGCGCTGGAGGAGATCGCCCTTGCGCTGTTCATAGACGTAGAGCGCCGGTTCGGAGTCCGGGGCGAGGACGCCGTCGGCGAGCCACTGGGTGAGTGTGGCCGCCGCCTGTTCATTGCGGGCAGCGGGGGTACTCGCCTGCGGGAGGATCAGCCGGACGATGTTGTGCGGGTCGGCGGACTCCAGGTGCTGCAGACCGTCGGGGCGGACCACGACGTCGTACGGGGGAGAGGTGACGGCGGAGAGGCTGCCGACCCGCTCGGGGACGTACCGCAGTCCGCGGAAGGGGAACAGATGCAATCCGTCGGCCGCACGCCCAGTTGTGCTCATTGCTGAATGGTAGGTGCGGTGCGGTGATGGGGGATGATCGGGGGAGAACGAGGACATGAGGAGTGCGATGAGTCAGCAGAGCAGGCAGAGTCCGACCGGCAGTGCGACCGCGCTGAGCGAGGCGTACGACACGGCCCTGCTCGATCTGGACGGGGTCGTCTACGCGGGCGGCGAGGCGATCAAGCACGCTGTCGAGTCGCTGGCGACGGCCAGGGACGGCGGTATGCATCTCGCGTATGTCACCAACAACGCGCTGCGCACGCCGGATGCGGTCTCCGCGCATCTGACGGAGCTCGGCGTGCCCGCGGACCCGGCCGATGTGATCACCTCCGCCCAGGCAGTCGCGCGGCTGATCTCCGAGCAGGTGCCGGAGGGTTCCCGGGTGCTGGTCATCGGCGGCGAGGGGTTGCGGGTCGCGCTGCGCGAGCGCGGGCTTGTGCCGGTGGACTCCGCCGACGACGGTCCTGTGGCGGTGGCTCAGGGGTACGGCGGCCCCGACATGGTGTGGTCGCGGTTCGCCGAGGCTTCGTACGCGATCAGGAGTGGGCTTCCCTGGTTCGCTTCCAACACTGATCTGACCATTCCGAGTGCGCGGGGGATCGCCCCGGGGAACGGCGCGGCTGTCGAGGTCGTACGGATCGCGACCGGCGCCGAGCCGCAGGTGGCCGGGAAGCCGCTGCCGCCGATGCACCGGGAGACCGTGCTGCGCACCGGGGCCGAGCGGCCGCTGGTGGTGGGGGACCGGCTCGACACGGACATCGAGGGCGCGTTCAACGGGGGAGTGGACTCGCTGCTCGTACTGACCGGGGTGACCGACGGGGCGCAGCTGCTGGCGGCGAAGCCCGAGCACCGGCCGACGTATGTCGACGAGGATCTGCGCGGACTGCTGACCGGGCAGCCTGAGGTGGAGACGCGGGACGGCGGGTTCGGTTGCGGGGGCTGGACCGCTTCCGTACAGGACGAGGCGTTCGTACTGGACGGGGACGGGCAGCCGATGGACGGGCTGCGGGCGCTCTGCGCCGCGGCCTGGGCCTCGGCGGGCGACGGTGTGTGCGAGCTGGATGCGGGGAAGGTGCTTGCCCGGCTGGGGCTGTAGGACCCCTCCGAGACCCCTGGACAGCGCTCGGCGAGGGTAGGCTAACCTAACCGAGTGTTGGTAGAGAGTCCTCCTCAGCCGGGTGCGGTGACCGCTCCTGTATCCCGCGGACGGTATGTGTTCCGTGCCGCCGGTCTGCTCGCGTCAACAGCGCTGCTGGTGCTGGTCGTTGTCGCGAGTATCGCGATCGGCGCCAAACAGGTGCCGGTCGGCGACGTGTGGCACGGTCTGATGCACAGCTCGGGCGCAGGCACCGACGTCCTCATCCGTGAGGTACGGGTGCCGCGCACCGTCCTCGGGCTGCTCGTCGGGGCCGCGCTGGGCGTGGCAGGCGCGGTGATGCAGGCACTCACCCGCAACCCCATCGCCGAGCCCGGAATCCTCGGGGTGAACGCGGGGGCAGCGGCCGCCGTGGTCTCCGCGATGAGTTTCCTCGGTATCTCGTCGTTCACCGGCTATGTGTGGTTCGCGTTCATCGGCGCGGCGGTCGTCTCGGCGCTGGTGTACGCACTGAGCGGGGGCCGCGGCGCCACCCCGGTCCGTCTCGCGCTCGCCGGCACCGCCCTCACCGCGGCGCTGTACGGCTACGTCAACGCCGTGCAGCTGCTGAACTCGGCGGCGCTGGACCAGATGCGCTTCTGGACGGTCGGCTCCCTGGCATCGGCCGACGAGGACGTCATCTCCCAGGTCTGGCCCTTCGTCGCGGTCGGCCTGGTGCTCGCGCTGCTGATCGCGCGGCCGCTCAACGCGATGGCGATGGGCGACGACACCGCACGGGCGCTGGGCGCCCATCTCACCCGCACCCGTGTTCTCGCGATGGTCGCCGTCACCCTGCTCTGCGGGGCCGCGACGGCCGCCTGCGGGCCGATCGTCTTCATCGGGCTGATGGTGCCGCACGTGGTGCGGGCCATCACCGGGCCCGACATGCGCTGGGTCCTGCCGTACGCGGCGGTGCTCTCGCCCGTCCTGCTCCTCGGCGCCGATGTGGTCGGCAGGGTCATCACCCGGCCGGCCGAGCTGCAGGTCGGCATCGTCACCGCGCTCATCGGCGGGCCCGTCTTCATCTTTCTCGTACGCCGCCGGAGGATGGCCCAGCTGTGAAAGCGATACGTGGGACACATGCGGTCCGCACCTCGGGCGGGTTCTCCTTCCGGGTCGACCTCAGGGCGGCGCTGGTCGTTCTGCTGCTGACCGTGGCCGCGGTGGCCGCCGCTGTCGTACTGATCGGGGTCGGCGACTATCCGATCGCGCCGGGCGACGTCGTCAGGACACTCTTCGGCGGCGGTACCACCGCCCAGGAGTTCATCGTCAACGACCTGCGCCTGCCGCGCGTACTCGTGGGGCTTCTGGTGGGGGTCGCCCTGGGGATCTCGGGCGCGGTCTTCCAGTCCATCTCCCGCAATCCGCTGGGCAGTCCGGATGTGATCGGATTCGGCCAGGGATCGTCCGTGGGTGCGCTCACGGTGATCGTCCTCTTCCACGGCGGGTCGACCGCGGCCGCCGGCGGGGCGATCGTCGGGGGTCTGGTGACCGGGGTCGCCATCTACGCGCTGGCGTGGAAGCGCGGCGTGCACGGCTACCGGCTGGTCCTGGTGGGGATCGGCGCCGCCGCCATGCTGACCGCCTGCGTCAGCTATCTGCTCACCAAGGCCAATCTGGTGGACGCCACCCGGGCCGTCGTATGGATGACCGGTTCGCTGGACGGGCGGGACTGGTCGCAGTTCTGGCCGCTCCTGGCGGCCTGTGTGCTGCTGGTGCCTCTGGTGCTCGGCAACGGGCGGAACCTGCGGATGCTGGAGATGGGCGACGACGCCGCGTATGCGCTGGGGGTACGGGTCGAGCGGACCCGGCTCGTGCTGATGCTGGCCGCCGTGCTCCTCACCGCGATCGCCACGGCTGCGGCCGGGCCGATTTCCTTCGTGGCCCTGACCGCGCCCCAGCTCGCCCGCCGGCTGACCCGCTCGGCCGGTCCCAATCTTCTGCCCGCGGCCGTGATGGGCGCGGTGCTTGTGGTCGTGGCCGACTGGGTCGCCCAGCAGGCCTTCGGCGACCGGCAGTTGCCGGTCGGCGTGGTGACCGGGGTGCTGGGCGGCTGCTACCTCCTGTGGCTGCTGGTCACCGAACGCAAGGCAGGACGGATCTGATGACCTCGTCGACCTCCGGGAGTACGACCATGCAGCGACTGACCGCCGAGGCCGTGACCCTCGGCTACGACCAGCGGATCATCGCGGAGAACCTGTCCGTCGAGATCCCGGACAACTCCTTCACCGTCATCGTCGGGCCCAACGCATGCGGCAAGTCGACCCTGCTGCGGGCGCTCTCGCGGATGCTGAAGCCCTCCAAGGGGCGGGTGCTGCTCGACGGGCAGGCCATCGGGTCGATGCCCGCGAAGAAGGTCGCCAAGACGCTGGGGCTGCTGCCGCAGTCCTCGATCGCGCCCGACGGGATCACCGTCGCCGACCTGGTGGCACGCGGCCGTTACCCGCACCAGGGGCTGCTGCGCCAGTGGTCTCCCGAGGACGAGCGGGTCGTCGGGGAGTCGATGGCCTCCACGGGCGTCGCCGAACTGGCCGATCGCTATGTCGACGAACTGTCGGGCGGACAGCGCCAGCGGGTGTGGATCGCGATGGCGCTGGCCCAGCAGACGCCGCTGCTGCTGCTCGACGAGCCGACGACGTACCTCGACATCCAGCACCAGATCGATGTCCTCGACCTCTGCGCGGACCTGCACGAGACGCAGGGGCGCACGCTCGTGGCCGTACTGCACGACCTGAACCACGCGGCGCGCTACGCCGACCATCTGATCGCGATGCGGGCCGGGAAGATCGTGGCGGAGGGGGCCCCGCAGGACGTGGTCACCGCGGACCTCGTGGAGGGCGTCTTCGGGATGAAGTGCCAGGTCATCGACGATCCGGAGACGGGGACTCCGCTGGTGGTGCCGGCCGGGCGCAAGGCTCGTGCGCGTACCGCTACAGCAGTGTCCTGAGGCGCAGCAGGTCGCGGAAGCCCGCCTCCAGCTTGACCCGGCCCGAGGCCCAGGCCTTCGCGAAGTTCAGCTCGCCGCCGACCATCGCCACCAGATCGTCGCCCTTCATGGCGAGGCGGATCTGGGCCTTCGCGCGGGGCGGACCCTGCTGGGTGTCCCGGACTTCGATACGGCCGTCCACCAGACGGCCGCTGAAGCTGACGTCGAGATCCGTGATGTGGCAGCTGAGCGAGCGGTCGAGCGCGGCTGCGCCGCGGACCTGGCTGTTCGCCTGCGCCATGTTGTCCGAAAGTTTGTCGAGTGCGCTGCGGCACTCCTCCGTCGTGGCCATCGTGATCGACGGTACCTCAGCGGATCGCGGTAGCGTCTTGGCATGAGCGACAGCGACGGCGACTCCATCGCGGTGCGGGACCCGGCCGCCCCCGCGCCCCTGGGCGTGGTGCGTACGCCCACCGGAAACGCGCAGGTGGACGCGGATCTGGAGCGGCTCGGCGATGCGGACCACCTCCCGGCGGACGGACACATCGAGGTGTACGAAGATGTACACCGGGGGCTGCGTGAGGCGCTGGAAGCGCTGGACGCACGCCCGGGACCTCCGGCTCCCCCGACTCAGAACAACAGCAGGAGCTGAACGACACGTGGCAGGAGTGGCACGCCTCCGCCTTGACGCCGAGCTGGTCCGTCGCAAGCTGGCGCGCTCGCGTGAGCACGCCAGTCAGCTGATCGCAGCGAAGCGGGTGACCGTCGCCGGCGCCACCGCGACCAAGGCGGCGACCCAGGTCGAGAAGAGCGCGGCCGTGGTCGTGCTCGAGGACGACGACGATCCCGACTATGTCTCGCGCGGCGGGCACAAGCTGGCCGGGGCCTTCGCCGCCTTCGCGCCGCAGGGCCTGAAGGTCGAGGGGCGGCGGGCGCTGGACGCCGGCGCCTCCACCGGCGGCTTCACCGATGTGCTGCTGCGGGCCGGGGCGGCACACGTCCTCGCCGTGGACGTCGGGTACGGGCAGCTCGCCTGGTCGCTGCAGAGCGACGAGCGGGTCACCGTGAAGGACCGTACGAACGTACGCGAGTTGACGCTCGGAGCGATCGACGGGACGCCGGCCGATCTGGTGGTGGGAGACCTGTCCTTCATCGCGCTCGGTCTGGTGCTGCCCGCACTCGCCCGGTGCGCCGCCCCGGACGCCGACCTGGTGCTGATGGTCAAGCCGCAGTTCGAGATCGGCAAGGAGCGGCTGGGCAACGGCGGTGTCGTACGCAGCCCGGAACTGCGGGCCGAGACGGTACGCAAGGTCGCGCGCCAGGCCGCGGAAGTCGGCCTCGGAGTACGGGGCGTGACCGCCAGCCCGCTTCCTGGACCTTCCGGAAATGTCGAGTACTTTCTGTGGCTGCGGGCCGATGCGCCCGCGCTCGATCCGGCGGATGTGGAGCGTGCAGTGGCAGAGGGGCCGCAGTGACAGATCAACCAGCAGCGAAGCGCACCGTTTTCCTGCTCGCGCACACGGGGCGGCCGGCGGCCATCCGCAGCGCCGAACTCGTCGTCGAAGGGCTGCTGAAATGCGGCCTCGGCGTACGGGTCCTGGAGGCGGAGGCGGCCGATCTGCCGCTGCCCGCCTCGGTGGAACTGGTCGCCGAGGCGACGCCCGCGGCCTTGGACGACTGCGAACTGCTGATCGTCCTCGGCGGTGACGGGACCCTGCTGCGCGGCGCCGAGTTCGCGCGCGCCTCCGGGGTGCCGATGCTCGGCGTCAACCTGGGCCGGGTCGGCTTCCTCGCCGAGGCCGAGCGCGACGACCTCGACAAGGTCGTCGACCGGGTCGTCACCCGGGAGTACGAGGTCGAGGAGCGGATGACGGTCGACGTCCTCGTCCACAACAACGGCGATGTCGTGCACCGGGACTGGGCGCTGAACGAGGCCGCCGTACAGAAGACCGAGCCCGAGCGGATGCTGGAGGTCGTCCTGGAGATCGACGGCCGCCCGGTGACCGGCTTCGGCTGCGACGGCATCGTCTGCGCCACCCCGACCGGCTCCACCGCGTACGCCTTCTCCGCGGGCGGGCCCGTGGTCTGGCCCGAGGTGGAGGCGCTCCTCATGGTGCCGATCGGCGCCCACGCGCTCTTCGCCAAGCCGCTGGTGACCTCTCCCACCTCGGTGCTCGCCGTGGAGGTGCAGCCGCACACTCCGCACGGCGTGCTCTGGTGCGACGGGCGCAGATCGGTGCCGCTGCCCCCCGGAGCGCGGGTGGAAGTGCGCCGGGGCGCTGTGCCCGTACGGCTCGCACGGCTGCACCATGCGTCGTTCACCGACCGGCTGGTCGCCAAGTTCGCGCTGCCGGTGGCCGGCTGGCGAGGGGCGCCCAACTAGGACGCGGGCCCGCGCGGGGTGGTCGCCATGAGGTGATCACCCCGATTGGGGTGGGTTCTGCCCGTGCCCGGGAGGGTGACGGGGCAGGGCCCGTCGCACGCAGGCCCCGGGACCTCGTAAGGTCGTGTCCGTGCTGGAGGAGATGCGGATACGGTCGCTCGGGGTCATCGACGATGCTGTTGTGGAGCTGTCACCCGGATTCACCGCGGTGACCGGCGAGACCGGCGCGGGCAAGACCATGGTGGTGACCAGCCTTGGGCTGCTGCTCGGCGGGCGTGCGGATGCCGCGCTGGTGCGGCTCGGTGCCAAATCGGCGGTGGTGGAGGGGCGGATCTCCGTCCCTGCCGGCAGCCCTGCTGCCGTACGGGCCCAGGAGGCCGGGGCGGAACTCGACGAAGGTGCTCTGCTCATCAGCCGTACGGTCTCCGCCGAAGGGCGCTCACGGGCGTTTCTCGGCGGGCGCTCCGTACCGGTCGGGCTGCTCGCCGAACTCGCGGACGACCTCGTCGCCGTACACGGCCAGACCGATCAGCAGGGGCTGCTGCGCCCGGCCAGACAGCGCCAGGCACTCGACCGGTACGCGGGCGACGCGGTCTCCGGGCCGCACGCCAAGTACGCGGCCGCCTACCGGCGCCTGCGGGACGTCGTGACGGAGCTGGACGAACTGACCACGCGGGCGCGCGAGCGGGCGCAGGAAGCGGATCTGCTGCGCTTCGGCCTCGACGAGGTCGCCGGTGTGGAACCGCTGCCCGGCGAGGACGCCGAGCTCTCCGCCGAGGCCGAGCGGCTGGGGCACGCGGAGGCGCTCGCCTCGGCGGCCTCCCTCGCCCACAGCGCGCTGGCCGGCGATCCCGAGGACCAGGAGGGCGTCGACGCGACGACCCTGGTCGCAGGGGCGGGCCGGACGCTCGACGCCGTACGGTCCCACGACCCCGCCCTCGCCGCGCTCGCCGAGCGCATGGGGGAGATCGGGATCCTGCTCTCCGACGTGGCGGGGGAACTCGCGGGCTACGCCGACAACCTGGACGCCGATCCGCTGCGGCTGGCCGTGGTGGAGGAACGCCGGGCCGACCTGACCCAGCTGACCCGCAAGTACGGCGTGGACATCACCGCCGTGCTCGCCTGGGCCGAGGAAGGCGCCGTCCGCCTCTCCGAGCTGGAGGGCGACGACGACCGCATCGGCGAACTGACCACGGAACGCGATGCCCTGCGCGCCGAACTGTCCGGTCTCGCGCAGGCGCTGACCGATGTACGCACCGAGGCGTCGATGCGGTTCGCGGCGGCGGTGACGGCCGAACTGGCCTCGCTGGCCATGCCGCACGCACGGGTCTCCATCGACATCAGGCAGGCGGATGATCCCGAGGGGGTCGAGGTGGGCGGCAGGCTCGTCGCGTACGGGCCGACCGGCGCGGACGAGATCGAACTGCTGCTCGCACCACACCCCGGCGCGCAGCCGCGGCCCATCGCCAAGGGCGCATCGGGCGGTGAGCTCTCGCGGGTGATGCTCGCGGTGGAGGTCGTCTTCGCCGGTTCGGACCCCGTACCGACCTACCTCTTCGACGAGGTCGACGCGGGCGTCGGCGGCAAGGCGGCCGTCGAGGTCGGGCGGCGTCTCGCACGGCTCGCCAAGTCCGCCCAGGTGGTCGTCGTGACGCACCTGCCCCAGGTGGCGGCCTTCGCGGACCGGCAGCTGCTGGTCGAGAAGACGAACGACGGGTCGGTGACCCGGAGCGGTGTGACGGTCCTCGAGGGCGAGGACCGGGTGCGGGAGCTCTCGCGGATGCTGGCGGGCCAGGAGGATTCGGAGACCGCACGGGCGCACGCCGAGGAGCTTCTCGCCACGGCGCGGGGAGACGGGTAAAGAGCGGCGCCGGACCGCTCGCGCACGCTGCGGCCCTGGTCACAGGGGTTGTTTACGGGGACAAGGTGCGCCGCGCCGCAGTGGATTGGGCGGACCGCTCACCCATGTGGGTGATCCGCTCCGCGAGTTGACTCGATCGCACACGGGATCAGCCGTACGGCAGTGCCGGAACGGGCGTACCACCTGGCATCCTTGGGCGCGGAACCCCCCGCCCGACGCCGACTCAGGAGTCTCCGGCCACGTGAGCAGCACCCCGGTCCCGTTGAATGCCGTCCTCGTCCTCGGAGGCGGCAGCGCGGGCAGCAGTGCGCACGTCAGATCCCTGGCGGCCGGGCTCGTCGAAAGGGGCGTGCGCGTCACGGTGTGCGCCCCCGCCGCACTGGAACGCTCCTACGACTTCATCGGCGCCGGGGCCCGCTTCGTACCCGTGCCGCGCCGCAGCGACCCGGCCGCAGTCGCCGCACTGCGCGCGGCCTGCGCGGGAGCGGGCGTCGTCCACGCGCACGGCCTGAACGCGGCCGTACGGACCACACTCGCCCTCAGCGGACAGCGCACCCCGCTGGTCGTCACCTGGCACACCCGGGCGCACACCGAGGGCGCGCGCGACCATCTGGTGCGGCTCATGGAGCGCAGGGCCGCGCGGGCGGCGGCCGTGGTGCTGGCCACCTCGTCCGACCTCGTCGACCGGGCCCGCAGCAGGGGCGCGCGGGACGCACGGCTCGCGCCGGTCGCCGTCCCCTCGCCCCGGCTGCCCGCGGACGACGCCCAGAGCAAGGCGCGCGCGGAACTGGGCGCGGTGGACCGGCCGTTGCTGATGGCCGTCGGCAGCCTGGTGGCGCACCGGGGGTACGGGACGCTGCTGGACGCCGCCGCGCGGTGGCGTTCGCTCGACCCGCTGCCGCTGCTGGTCATCGCGGGCGAAGGCCGGGAGCGGGGTGCGATGCAGCGCCGTATCGAGGCCGAAGCGCTGCCCGTACGCCTCATCGGCAGCCGGGACGACATCGCCGAGCTCCTCGCGGCCGCCGATGTGGCGGTGCTGCCCAGTCGCTGGGAGGCCAGGTCGCTGCTGGCGCAGGAGGCGCTGCGGCTGGGCGTCCCGCTGGTCGCGACCGCTGTCGGCGGCGTACCCGAACTGGTGGGCGACGCCGCTGAACTCGTGCCTTACGGGGACGCGGGGGCCCTGGCCGAGCGGGTGGCCTCCCTCCTCGCCGACCCGGAGCGCCGCCGCAGGCTCGCGGCGGCGGGGCGGGCGCAGGCGGCAGGCTGGCCGACCGAGGACGAGACGGTGGCGCAGGTCCTCAGCGTCTACGACGAGCTGACGCACCGCAGCTGACGCACCGCAGTTGACGCTGAGCAGTTGAAGCAGGGCAGACGGCTCAGGACGTGTGGCGGCGGGCCCGCAGTGCCAGGCTCAGCGCCAGCACCGTCTGCGGATCGTCCAGGTCGGTGCCGAGCAGCTCGGAGATCCGGGCGAGGCGGTTGTAGAGCGTCTGCCGGTTGAGATGCAGTTCGCGCGCCGTCTCCGCCTTGCGGCCCGCGTGGGCCAGATACGTCTGGAGCGTGGGCAGCAGAGGCGGCCGTGACGTCAGGTCGTGTGCGCGCAGCGGGCCGATCGCCCGGTCCACGAAGGCCGCCAGATCCGGATGGTCCCGCAACCGCCAGAGCAGCAGGTCGATGTCGAGCCGCCGTGCGTCGTACCAGGGCCGGTCGGAGAGCCCCTGCGCCGCCGTAGCCGTCTCCGCCGCGTGCCGCAGCCCCGCCGATGCGGCCGCCCAGCCACCCGCGACCCCGACCACCACCACCGGCGGATGTGCGCCCGCACGCTCCAGACCGGCCCGCTCCACACCCGCCCGCAGCGCCACGGCGACCCGGTCGGCCACCGCCGTGCGCTCCGACTCGCCGCGCAGCCCGAGGAGCAGCGGGACGCGCCCCTCCACGGGCCGTACGCCAAGGAGCACCGGGACCCCCACCGACGCCAGCTCTTCGAGTACCGCCCGCGCCAGCACCGCCCAGTTGCCCGTCGGCGACAGCTCGGAGGCCAGCCGCATCACCACCGGCAGCAGCGGTCCCTCACCCGGCTTGAAGCCGAGCACCCGCGCCTGGGCCGGCGCGTCCTCCGCGCTGATCCGGCCCTCCGCGAGATCGGTGAGGAAGTCGCCGCGCCCGCGCGCGGCGAGTTCCTCCTCCTGGCGCGCCTGCATCAGCACCACGGCGAGGATGCCCGCAGCCCGCTCGGCCGCCATCCGGTGCACGGGCGCCAGCGGCCCCGCCACCGGGATCAGGGCGATCCTCGCCCGTACGAAACCCGTGCCGGGGCCGCCTCCAGGCACCTCGACGAGCACCGCACC
This sequence comes from Streptomyces beijiangensis, assembly GCF_017315755.1. Lineage (GTDB taxonomy): Bacteria > Actinomycetota > Actinomycetes > Streptomycetales > Streptomycetaceae > Streptomyces > Streptomyces beijiangensis. Next base: position 17,898 of record NZ_JAFLRJ010000392.1, on the reverse strand, counting down.
CGCGGGCCGGTGGCCGCTCAGCCCCTCCCACACCTGGAGCGGCTCGCCGTCCCCGGCGGCGTAGAGCAGCTGCCCGTCCGCCGTCTCCAGGAAGACCGGATTGCCCGCGAAGTCGGCCAGGATCCGCAGGACCTGAGGGATCCCGCCCCCGCCGAGCAGGGCCTCCGTACATCGCCGGTGCACCTCCTCGGCCTGCTGGACCAGTGCGTAGTGCCCGTTGACGATCTCGGTGTGGATCTCTTCGGTCACCGAGACGAAAGCGACCTCACGGTGCAGCTGTACGAGAGGGAGCCCGGCGGCGCGGGCCGTCTCCACCAGCGTCGCGGGCAGCCTGCTGAAGCGCGGCCCGAGCTCCACGACGAGCGCCGCGATGCCCCGGTCGGCGAGCCTGCGCACAAAGGCCCGCTGCTCGGCGGGGCGGGTGCCGAGCCCGAGCCCCGTGGTGAGCAGCAGCTCGCCGCCCTTGAGCAGCGAGGCGATGTTGGGCACCTCGCCCGCGTGCACCCAGCGCACGGTGCGCTGCAGCCGGTCCGCGCCCGCGACGACCTCGGGAAGGCCGCCGCGCAGACCCGGCAGTTCCAGCGCCCGCTGCACAGTGATTCCGCCCTGGTTCTCCATGGATCCGGACGCTACCCGAACCCTCAGGGACGGAGATCAGCCGCCGTACGCTCCCGACGCGGTCAGCCGCAGCGCCGTGTCGATCAGCGGCACATGGCTGAACGCCTGCGGGAAGTTGCCGACCTGGCGCTTGAGCCGCGGATCCCACTCCTCGGCGAGGAGCCCCAGGTCGTTGCGGAGCGACAGCAGCTTCTCGAAGAGCTTGCGCGCCTCGTCCACCCGCCCGATCATCGCCAGATCGTCGGCGAGCCAGAACGAGCAGGCCAGGAACGCGCCCTCGTCGCCCTCCAGGCCGTCGACGCCCGCGTCGTCACCGGTGGTCGGGTAGCGCACGACGAAACCGTCCTCCGTGGACAGTTCGCGCTGGATCGCCTCGATGGTGCCGATGACCCGCTTGTCGTCCGGCGGCAGGAAGCCCATCTGCGGGATGAGCAGCAGGGAGGCGTCCAGTTCCTTCGACCCGTAGGACTGGGTGAAGGTGTTGCGCTCCTTGTCGTAACCCTTCTCACAGACATCACGGTGGATGTCGTCGCGCAGCTCGCGCCACTTCTCCAGCGGCCCGTCCGCGTCGCCCGACTCGATGAGCTTGATCGTCCGGTCGACGGCGACCCAGGCCATCACCTTGGAGTGCACGAAGTGGCGGCGCGGGCCGCGCACCTCCCAGATGCCCTCGTCTGGCTGGTCCCAGTTGTCCTCGAGGTGGCGGATCAGCTTGAGCTGGAGCAGGGCCGCGTGGTCGTTGCGGGCCAGGCCCGTCATATGGGCCAGGTGCAGCGCCTCGGTGACCTCGCCGTACACATCGAGCTGGAGCTGGCCCGCGGCGCCGTTGCCGACGCGGACCGGGCTGGAGTTCTCGTAACCGGGCAGCCAGTCGAGCTCCGCCTCGCCGAGCTCTCGCTCGCCCGCGATCCCGTACATGATCTGCAGGTTCTCCGGGTCACCCGCGACCGCGCGCAGCAGCCACTCGCGCCAGGCGCGTGCCTCCTCGCGGTAGCCGGTGCGCAGCAGCGAGGAGAGCGTGATCGCGGCGTCGCGCAGCCAGGTGTAGCGGTAGTCCCAGTTGCGGGAGCCGCCGATGTCCTCCGGCAGCGAGGTCGTGGGAGCCGCGACGATGCCGCCGGTCGGCGCGTAGGTGAGGGCCTTGAGCGTGATCAGCGAGCGGACGACGGCCTCGCGGTAGGGGCCGTGGTACGTGCACTGGTCGACCCACTCCCGCCAGAAGTCCTCCGCGAGCGTCAGCGAGCCTTCGGGGTCGGGAAGCGCCGGCGGCTCCTTGTGCGAGGGCTGCCAGCTGATCGTGAAGGCGATCCGGTCGCCCGGCGCGACGGTGAACTCGGAGTACGTCGTGAGGTTCTTGCCGAAGGTCTCGACGGTGGTGTCCAGCCAGACCGAGTCCGGGCCCGCCACGGCGACCGTACGCCCGTCGACCTTGTGGACCCAGGGCGTGACCCGTCCGTAGCTGAAGCGCATACGGAGCGTGGAGCGCATGGGCACGCGCCCGCTCACGCCCTCCACGATCCGGATGAGCTGGGGCGCGCCGTCACGCGGCGGCATGAAATCGGTCACTCTGACCGTGCCGCGCGGGGTGTCCCACTCCGATTCGAGGATCAGTGAATCCCCGCGGTAGTGACGTCGGTCGGCCGGTGGCGGTGGGGCGTCCGCCGCGTGCGCGGGCCCCATCCGCCAGAAACCGTGCTCGTCGGTGCCGAGCAGCCCGGCAAAGACGGCGTGCGAGTCGAAGCGGGGAAGGCAGAGCCAGTCGGCTGTGCCGTCCCGGCAGACCAGGGCAGCGGTCTGCATGTCTCCGATGAGTGCGTAATCCTCGATGCGCCCGGCCACGTGCAATCTCCAGTCGAACGGCCACGTCCGCCCCCTGAAGGGCGCTTGCAGTCAAGGGATCGTTGACGAGCTTTGTTTCCGGGAGCTGGCGGGGATGTTGCCGTTTGCCGGAGGCTCGGCAGCGAAGTGTCCGAGCAGGATACGACGCACCCTAGTGATCCGCGCGGCCCTCCCCGCAACAGGGCTGCGCCGAACGGGTGAGCGTCGGGTGGGCGAGCGATGACCTTCCGGTGAAGGCGGGGTGCGGGGAGGGCCGCGCGTGGCCGGAAGCGACCTCCCGTTGTCGCTGATACCCTGGTACCCCGTGGACCGGTGGTGATTAAGCCCCCGACCGCAGCGACGGCACCACCGGAAGATTCCGGTCCGGTTCGCTGGCACGCACCTCAGAATCGCGACCACGGGAGCCCCCTCTTGGCCATGCAGACCAAATCCACGACGACCAAGCACATCTTCGTCACCGGGGGTGTCGCCTCCTCCCTCGGCAAGGGTCTGACTGCCTCCAGCCTCGGCGCGCTCCTCAAGGCGCGGGGCCTCCGGGTCACCATGCAGAAGCTCGACCCGTACCTGAACGTCGACCCCGGCACGATGAACCCCTTCCAGCACGGTGAGGTGTTCGTCACCAACGACGGCGCCGAGACCGACCTGGACATCGGCCACTACGAGCGCTTCCTCGACGTCGACCTCGACGGCTCGGCCAACGTCACCACCGGCCAGGTCTACTCGCAGGTCATCGCCAAGGAGCGGCGCGGCGAGTACCTGGGCGACACCGTCCAGGTCATCCCGCACATCACCAACGAGATCAAGCACCGCATCCGCCGCATGGCCGCCGACGACGTCGACGTGGTCATCACGGAGGTCGGCGGCACGGTCGGCGACATCGAGTCGCTGCCGTTCCTGGAGACCGTCCGCCAGGTCCGCCACGAGGTCGGCCGCGACAACGTCTTCGTCGTGCACATCTCGCTGCTGCCCTACATCGGCCCCGCCGGCGAGCTGAAGACCAAGCCCACCCAGCACTCGGTGGCGGCCCTGCGCAACATCGGTATCCAGCCGGACGCGATCGTGCTGCGCGCCGACCGCGAGGTGCCGACCGCCATCAAGCGCAAGATCTCGCTGATGTGCGACGTCGACGAGGACGCCGTGGTGGCCTGCGTGGACGCCAAGTCGATCTACGACATCCCCAAGGTGCTCCACACCGAGGGCCTGGACGCGTACGTCGTCCGCAAGCTGGACCTGCCGTTCCGCGATGTGGACTGGACGACCTGGGACGACCTCCTGGACCGCGTCCACAACCCCGACCACGAGATCGTCGTCGCGCTGGTCGGCAAGTACATCGACCTGCCCGACGCCTATCTCTCGGTCACCGAGGCGATCCGCGCGGGCGGCTTCGCCAACAAGGCCCGCGTCAAGGTCAAGTGGGTCGCGTCCGACGACTGCAAGACGCAGGCCGGCGCCGCCAAGCAGCTCGGCGACGTGGACGCGATCTGTGTGCCCGGCGGCTTCGGCGACCGTGGCGTCAACGGCAAGATCGGCGCGATCCAGTACGCCCGTGAGAACAAGGTCCCCCTCCTCGGCCTCTGCCTGGGCCTCCAGTGCATCGTCATCGAGGCGGCCCGCAACCTGGCCGGCATCCCGGACGCCAACTCCACCGAGTTCGACGCGGCCACCGCCCACCCGGTGATCTCCACCATGGAGGAGCAGCTGGCGTACGTCGAGGGTGCGGGCGACCTGGGCGGCACGATGCGCCTGGGCCTCTACCCGGCGAAGCTCGCCGAGGGCTCGATCGTCCGTGAGGCCTACGACGACCTTCCGTACGTCGAGGAGCGCCACCGCCACCGCTACGAGGTGAACAACGCCTACCGCGCGGAGCTCGAGAAGAAGACCGGCATCGTCTTCTCCGGCACCTCCCCGGACAACAAGCTCGTCGAGTACGTCGAGTACCCGCGCGAGGTCCACCCTTACCTGGTCGCCACCCAGGCCCACCCGGAACTGCGCTCGCGCCCGACCCGCCCGCACCCGCTGTTCGCAGGCCTCGTCAAGGCAGCCGTCGCACGCAAGACGGGCAAGTAGCACCAGGAGTTACGGTTACCGGGGTACGAGATCCTTACGGGGATTCCGTACCCCGGTTTCTGTTTGTCGTGGGAGGACGTAGCTACATGACCATCAAGGACACCGCCGAGGAGTGGCAGGTCCCCGCGACCTCGACCCCCTTCACGGGCAACAAGACCAGCGTCCGCACCGACGACGTGGTCATGCCCGACGGCACGGTCGCGCGCCGCGACTACCAGGTCCACCCCGGCTCGGTCGCCGTCCTCGCGCTCGACGACGAGGGCCGGGTCGTGGTCCTGCGCCAGTACCGCCACCCCGTGCGCCACAAGCTCTGGGAGATCCCGGCCGGACTCCTCGACGTACCCGGCGAGAACCCGCTGAACGCCGCCCAGCGCGAGCTGTACGAGGAGGCGCACGTCAAGGCCGGGGACTGGCGGGTGCTGGCCGACATCTACCCCTCGCCCGGCGGCTCCGACGAGGCGGTGCGGATCTTCCTGGCCCGGGACATCTCCGAGGCGGACGGGGAGCGCTTCGCGGTCGCCGAGGAGGAGGCCGACATGGAGCTGGCGCGCGTTCCGCTTCCCGAGCTCGTACGGGGCGTACTCGCGGGCGAGTTGCACAACAGCTGCCTGGTCGTGGGCGTGCTGGCGCTCACCGCCGCATTCGCCGGCGAGGGCGTCGACGCGCTCCGCCCGGCCGAGGCGCCCTGGCCGGCCAGGCCCTTCGAGGCGTGACCTCACCGGCGGCCCCTGCGGTCCGATGATGTGTTGATCCGAATGGGCGATGTGCCCGCCGCGCTCCCCCCGGTCCGTCGCACTCTGTGAACTACGCTCGGCGGCGTGACGGATCAGGCGGTGGACGTGAGCGGCCGGGCTGCGGTACGGGATACCGGGCGGACGGACGGTCAGTTCTTCGGCAGACAGCGGGAGTTGAAATCGCTGCGCGCCGACATCGAACGGGCCGGTCTCGACACCATGGCCGGCCGCAAGGGCAAGCGCCCCAGGGTGCTGCTCATCGCCGGACGCCCCGGCTCAGGACGGACCTCGCTGGCGGACGAGCTGGCCCGCGGCCTCACCGACGGTTACCCCGACGGGGTGCTGCGGGCCCGTCTGACCCTGCCGGGCGGGGAGCGCGTCCCCACCGGGGACACCGCGCGGGAACTGCTCGGCGCGCTGGCCCTCGTGGCACCGCCCGGCGAGGACGAGGACGAACTCGCCGAGCGGGTGCGCGAGGCGCTCTCCGTCCGCCGGCTGCTGCTGCTGCTCGACGACGCCGCCGACGCGGACCAGGTCGATCCGCTGCTTCCGGACGCCGCCGACTGCCTGGTGGTGGCCACTGCCACCGGGCCGCTGACCGGAGTCCCCGACGTACGGCCGTGCACGCTCGGCGGCCTGGACACCGGCGCCGGCGTCGAACTCCTCGGCCGCTTCACCGGCAAGGTCAGGATCACCTGCGACCCGCGGTCCGCGGAGGCGCTGGTGGAGGAGTGCGGCGGCCAGCCGGCCGCGCTGGTCCTGGTGGGCGGCTGGCTCGCCGCCCGGCCCAAGGAATCCGTCGCCGACGTGGCCAAACAGCTCCGCGAACTGCCGGGCGACGACTCCTGGCTGCCCCGGGAGACTGCCGCGGCTCCGCCGGCCGCCGGTGCCGGAGAAGACGCCGAGGAGCCGGGCGAAGTCCGGCGGGCGGTTCCCGTCGAACAGCCGAGTGCGCCGAGGCCACTGGTCCGCGCCTTCCGCTTCGTCTATGAATCGCTGCCCGCGCCCGCGGCGCGGATACTGCGATTCCTCGCACTCGCTCCCGCCGGTCTTGCCGACGCGCACACCGCGTCCGCACTCGCCGGCTGCTCGGTCTCGGCCGCCCAGTCGACCCTGGACGACTTCGTCGCGCTCGGGCTGCTGCGGCAGTTCGGCCCGCAGTACGAGGTGCCCGGCGCGCTGGCCCCGCTGCTGCGGGCGCTGATGGAGGACCGGGACCGGCCCGCCGAGATCCAGCTGGCCAGGGCGCGGATGCTGGAGCGGACCGTACGGCTGCTGCAGTCGTGCCGCGCGGTCACCGAATCCGAGGGCTCCCCGGCCCGCAAGCGGCTGGCCGGGCTGCCGCGCTCGCTGCGCTTCCCCAACGCTCCCGCCGCGGCCGAGTGGCTGCGGACGCGCGGGACCGCCCTGCTCGCCTCGGCCCGTGTCGCCGTCGAAGACGGTGATCTCGACACCCTCGCCCGTCGTCTGGTGGCCGCCCTGGTGCGGGCGCTGATCGCACACCGGGGTGCGGAGGACGCTGCCGCCGAGCTGTACGGGCTGCACCAGCTGGTGCTCTCCGTCGCCGAGCGGCGCGACCTGCCCCGGGAGAAGGCGGCCGCCCTGCTCAATCTGGCCGATCTCGACGCCAGGACCGGCCGCACCCAGGAGGCGCTGACCCGCTACCGGGCGGCCCTGGAGGCCGGACGCGCTGCCAATGACCTCTTCGCGATCAGCCGCGCGATGGAATCCGTAGGCGGCGCCTACCAGGAGCTGGGGGACTGGCAGCGGGCCTCCGACTGGTACGGCAGGGCGCTGGCCCAGCGGCAGAACCGCGGAGAACTCACGGACGAGGCGAGGCTCTACGGGCGCCTCGGCACGGTACTGACCTATGCGGGGCGCTACGGCGAGGCGCTGCGGAACTGGCGGGCCGCCGCGGCCGGACACCGTCGTCTCGGTGATCTCGCGGGCCAGGCGCGGGTGTTGAGCGAAGCGGCCAGGGTGCAGGAGTACGCGGGACGGCCCGAGGAGTCGCTGCGCACCTGCCGGGAGGCGGTGGAGTGGGCGCGGCAGGCCTCGGACGTGCGGCTTCAGGCGGCGCTGGAGATCCGTCTCGCGGACACGCTGGACCGGCTCGGCGACCCGGCGGCGGCCAGGCTCCATCGGGGTTCGGCCGAAAGACTGCTGGTCGATCCGGCTTCTGCCTACGAAATCCGCAGTGAGTCGGCGAAAGATTGATGCATTGAAAGGCTAGACAGAGAGAAGTCCTTCCATAGACTGGGTGCGCCGCGCAGTTCCGTGGTGTCTCCCGCTGTGCTGTGCGCGGACGGGTATGTATTTCATTGCCCTAGTTGTCCCTCTCTGAGTCAAGGACCGTGATCGACGTGAAGGTCGGCATCCCCCGCGAGGTCAAGAACAACGAGTTCCGGGTGGCCATCACCCCCGCCGGAGTGCACGAGCTCGTGCGCCACGGCCACCAGGTCGTCGTCGAGCAGGACGCCGGTGTCGGCTCCTCGATCACGGACGCCGAGTACGTCGCGGCCGGGGCGAGGATCCTCCCCACCGCCGACGAGGTCTGGGCCACCGCCGACCTGCTCCTGAAGGTCAAGGAGCCCGTCGCCGAGGAGTACCACCGCCTCCGCAAGGACCAGACCCTCTTCACCTACCTGCACCTCGCCGCCTCGCGCGAGTGCACGGACGCCCTCCTGGAGTCCGGCACCACCGCCATCGCGTACGAGACCGTGGAGACGGCGGGACGCCAGCTGCCGCTGCTGGCCCCGATGTCCGAGGTCGCGGGCCGGATCGCCCCGCAGGTCGGTGCGTACCACTTGATGCGCCAGGTCGGCGGCCGCGGTGTGCTCCCCGGTGGCGTCCCCGGAACGGCGGCCGGCCGTGCCGTCGTCATCGGCGGCGGTGTCTCCGGCTGGAACGCCACGCAGATCGCCGTCGGCATGGGCTTCCACGTCACGCTGCTCGACCGGGACATCAACAAGCTGCGCGAGGCGGACAAGGTCTTCGGTACGAAGGTGCAGACCATCGTCTCCAACGCCTTCGAACTGGAGAAGGCAGTCGTCGAGGCGGACCTCGTCATCGGCGCCGTTCTCATCCCCGGAGCCAAGGCCCCGAAGCTGGTCACCAACGAGCTTGTCGCCAAGATGAAGCCCGGAAGTGTACTTGTCGACATTGCAATTGATCAGGGCGGTTGCTTCGAGGACTCGCACCCGACGACGCACGCCGAGCCGACCTTCCTGGTCCACAACTCGGTCTTCTACTGCGTCGCCAACATGCCGGGCGCGGTCCCGAACACGTCCACGTACGCGCTGACGAACGCCACGCTTCCGTACATCGTGGAGCTCGCGAACCGCGGCTGGGCCGAGGCGCTGCGTCGCGACCCGGCCCTGGCGCTGGGCCTCAACACCCATGACGGGCAGGTGGTTTACGGTTCTGTGGCCGAGGCCCACGGCCTGGAGCACACCGAACTGAGCACGCTCCTCGGCTGACGCGTCAACACGCGCCGTCAACCGCGTGCAACCGGCCGGATCTTGCCCAGGTGAGGTCCGGCCGGTCGCGTGTTCAGCACCCGTGCGGCCCTCATGAGCCCTTGACACAAGGGTGTTGGGTTGCCGACACATCGAGCCGGGTCCGGCGGATTGTGTTGCTGCGGACCGGTGACACGCCATAGAGTCGCCAACCGTCGGCATGGTTCTACGCTGACGTATCGATAAATTTTCCTGGTCACGTCCAAGGAGGTAAGACGACTTGTGAATGAGTCGACATTTACTCCCGGGGGTGGTCAACCAGGAATGCCTGTGCGGGGACAGGACCCTGCAGGGCACGAGGCTGTCGGATCCGTCGCTGTCCGCACCTTCGCGGCGGCGCGTCAGCACAGTCCGATGACAGTCCGGACAGTCCACCAGAGTGCCCACCAGAGTATGGACGGCCAACACGTGAACGCCAGGGCCGGCGACCGGAGTGGCGATACGACCACCCATGTTCTCGCCGACTACACCGAGGTTCCCCAGGGGCATTTCTACGACCCCGACGCCGAGTACGAGCCCGACCCCGAGTACGCGGCCACCCTCGCACCGGACGCTGCCCGTCAGCGCCGCGAGCGGATCGGCCCGACCGGACGGCCGTTGCCGTACTTCCCTATCCCAGGACCACTGACCGACCACGGTCCCGCGACGATCATCGCGATGTGCAACCAGAAGGGCGGCGTGGGCAAGACCACGTCGACCATCAACCTGGGTGCCGCACTCGCGGAGTACGGACGCCGGGTACTCCTCGTCGACTTCGACCCACAGGGCGCGCTGTCCGTGGGACTCGGGGTCAATCCGATGGAGCTCGATCTCACCGTCTACAACCTGCTCATGGAGCGGGGCATGGCGGCGGACGAGGTGCTGCTGAAGACCGCGGTTCCGAACATGGACCTGCTGCCCAGCAACATCGACCTCTCCGCGGCGGAAGTGCAGCTGGTGAGCGAGGTCGCCCGTGAGTCCACGCTGCAGCGGGCGCTCAAGCCGCTGATGCAGGACTACGACTACATCGTGATCGACTGCCAGCCGTCGCTGGGCCTGCTCACCGTGAACGCGCTGACGGCGGCCCACAAGGTGATCGTGCCGCTGGAGTGCGAGTTCTTCGCGCTGCGCGGTGTGGCCCTGCTGACGGAGACCATCGAGAAGGTGCAGGAACGGCTCAACCCCGACCTGCAGCTCGACGGCATCCTCGCCACGATGTACGACTCGCGGACCGTGCACAGTCGTGAGGTGCTCGCCCGTGTGGTCGAGGCCTTCGACGAGCACGTCTACCACACGGTGATCGGCCGGACCGTGCGCTTCCCGGAGACCACGGTCGCCGGTGAGCCCATCACCACGTACGCCTCCAACTCCGTTGGCGCCGCCGCCTACCGTCAGCTCGCCAGGGAGGTGCTCGCCCGGTGTCACGCCGAGTGAGTCTGCCGGGGGCCGACGAACTGTTCCGTACGACCGGGGGCATGGCGCTTCAGTCCTCGTCACCGCGCAGGCCGGCCAATGGCGAAGCCAGAGTGCCGGCGCCCGCGGGCGAGAGCGGGGGCGCCTCGGCTCCGGAGAAGTCCGGCGAGCACTCCGCAGCGGAGGAGGACTCCTCCTCCGGGGAACCGCGCAGCCGTGCCGCCGACGGGGATGCCGGCGCACGGCGTCCCCAGGTGGTTCAGGCGGCTCCCCAGCAGCAGCGACGCCGTGGCGGAGGCGTTCGCGGGGCCAACAGAAGGCCCAGCGGGCGTGAGCGGCACGACGAGAAGATCACGGTCTATGTCTCGGCCGAGGAACTGATCGACCTGGAGCACGCGCGTCTGGTGCTGCGGGGCGAGCACGGGCTCGCGGTGGACCGCGGACGGATCGTGCGTGAAGCGGTCGCTGTGGTGCTGGCCGATCTGGAGTCGCGCGGCGACGCGAGCATTCTCGTACGGCGGCTGCGCGGGCGCTGAGGCGTCCTTCCGTACCCTGGACCGCGATGCCTCCGACGACCGACGATCCCGCGCAGCCCCGCCGCCGCACCCTGGGGCGCGGCCCGGGGGCTGCGGCGGGCGCGGAGGCGGAGCCCTCCGCGGCCGAGCCGTCCTCTGCTGTACCTGTTTCCGTTCCTGCTCCTGCTCCTGCACCTGTTCCCGTTTCGGTGCTCACGGCCGGGCCGGCGGAACCGGTCGAGCCGGCCGAGCCTGACGACGGGCGGTTCAAGGTCCGGCTGGCCAACTTCGAGGGCCCCTTCGATCTGCTGCTTCAGCTGATCTCCAAGCACAAACTCGATGTGACCGAAGTGGCGCTCTCCAAGGTCACCGACGAGTTCATGATCCACATCCGGGCCATGGGGCCCGACTGGGATCTCGATCAGATGACCGAGTTCCTGGTCGTCGCCGCGACTCTCCTGGACCTGAAGGCCGCCCGGCTGCTGCCGACCGCCGAGGTCGAGGACGAGGCCGACCTGGCGCTCCTGGAGGCACGGGACCTGCTCTTCGCGCGGCTGCTGCAGTACCGCGCGTACAAACAGATCGCCGACATCTTCGACGGACGGCTGGACGCGGAGGCCCGGCGCTATCCGCGGACCGTGGGGCTCGAGGCGCACCTGGCCGAGCTGCTGCCCGAGGTGATCATCAGCATCGGGGCCGAGGGGTTCGCGAAGCTCGCGGTGAAAGCTATGCAGCCCAAGGCCAAGCCGCAGGTGTACATCGACCACATCCACGCACCGCTGGTCTCCGTCCAGGAACAGGCCGAGGTGGTCGTGGCCCGGCTCCGTGAGTGCGGCGAGGCCAGTTTCCGGACGCTGACCGCCGATGCGCCCGACACCCTGACCGTCGTGGCGCGGTTCCTCGCGCTCCTTGAGCTCTACCGGGAGAAGGTCGTGGTCCTGGACCAGGACGAGGCGCTGGGGGAGCTGATGGTGCGCTGGACCGGCGGCACGGGGGAGCAGCCGGCCGTCACCGACGAATTCGACCAAGTCGTGGAGGAGGAGAAGGCGTGAGCGAGATCAAGCCCGCGCTGGAGGCGGTCCTCATGGTCGTCGACGAGCCGGCCACCGAAGAACACCTGGCCAAGGTCCTCGACAGGACCCGGCGCGAGGTGGGCGACGCCCTGCGGGAGCTGGCCGACGAGTACACCGTCCAGGGGCGCGGCTTCGAGCTGCGCCTGGTGGCCGGGGGGTGGCGGTTCTACAGCCGTGCCGAGTACGCGGAGGCCGTGGAGGGCTTCGTACTCGACGGTCAGCACGCCCGGCTCACGCAGGCCGCGCTGGAGACCCTGGCCGTCGTCGCGTACCGCCAGCCGGTCAGCCGGTCGAGGGTCTCCGCCGTGCGCGGAGTCAACTGTGACGGGGTCATGCGGACCCTCCTCCAGAGGGGCCTGGTGGAGGAAGTGGGCGCGGAACCTGAAACAGGTGCGATCCTGTACAGGACGACGAACTACTTTCTGGAGCGGATGGGCCTGCGAGGCCTGGACGAGCTCCCGGAACTCGCGCCCTTCCTCCCCGAGGCGGACGCGATCGAGGCCGAGACACAAGAGGGTGTGCCGTCGTTCGATCCGGATGCACCGGACGGTCCGGACACCGACGCAGACGACAAGACGGAATTTTGATGCGAAGCAACGACAGGAACAGCGGTAGCGGCAACCGGGACAACCGGGGTGCGGGCGGCAGGTCACAGTCCCCCCGGCCGAAGTCCCAGGGTGGGCGCGGCGACCAGCGAGGCGACCAGCGTGGAGGACAGCGCGGGGACCAGCGCGGCGACCAGCGCCCGGCTCCGCGTGGGGACAAGCAGGAGGAGCGCCCGCGTAACCCTCGTCCCGAGGAGCGCCGTTACGACGTCGGCAACGACGCCCCCGGTGCGGGCCGCAGCGGCGGCGCCAAGTCCGGCCGCGGCGCCTCCGCGCGCGGCGGCGCCAAGGGCGGCCCCAAGGCCTCTCAGGCCGGCACCCCCGTGCGCCGCGGTCCCCACGGACAGCGTCTCGGCCAGGCCAGGCCGCGTGAGCTCGACGCCAAGATCGAGCAGCGCAACCGGGACAGGTACGAGGGCAAGCCGCAGGTCAAGACCCCCAAGACCTTCCCTGGCGCCGAGGAGGAGGGCGAGCGGCTGCAGAAGGTCCTCGCCCGCGCCGGCATGGGTTCGCGGCGTGCCTGCGAGGAGCTGATCGAGCAGGCGCGCGTCGAGGTCAACGGCGAGATCGTCATGGAGCAGGGCCGCCGTGTTCTGCCGCAGGACGAGATCAAGGTGGACGGCCTGACGGTCGCCACGCAGTCGTACCTCTTCTTCGCGCTGAACAAGCCGGCCGGCGTCGTCTCCTCCATGGAGGACCCGGACGGCCGTCAGTGCCTCGGCGACTACGTCACCAACCGTGAGACGCGTCTCTTCCACGTCGGGCGTCTCGACACGGAGACCGAGGGCATCATCCTGCTCACGAACCACGGGGAGCTGGCCCACCGGCTGACCCACCCGCGGTACGGCGTCAAGAAGACCTACCTCGCCGCCATCCAGGGCCCGCTCCCGCGCGACCTGGGCAAGCGGCTCAAGGACGGCATCGAGCTGGAGGACGGGTACGCCCGCGCCGACCACTTCCGCGTCGTCGAGAACACCGGCAAGAACTACATGGTCGAGGTGACCCTCCACGAGGGCCGCAAGCACATCGTCCGCCGGATGCTGGCCGAGGCCGGCTTCCCGGTCGACAAGCTGGTGCGCGTCTCCTTCGGACCGATCGGTCTCGGCGACCAGAAGTCCGGCTGGCTGCGCCGCATGACCAACACCGAGGTCGGCATGCTGATGAAGGAAGTCGGCCTGTAGACGTCGTCCGTCTCTCGTCGGAACCCGGTCCCCGCTTTTTTGCGGGGGCCGGGTTTTCTTCTTGTCGGACGGCCCGTCCACCTTTATAGTCAGAGTGACCATTAAGGTGGAGGCGTGGCGATGAGCGACCCGTTGAAGGACTACGACCCGCATGCGTTCGAGCCCTTCGCCGTCACCGTCGACCTGGCCGTCTTCACGGTCCGGGAGGGTCGGCTGCACGTACTGCTGATCCGGCGCGGCCAGGATCCGTACGAGGGATCCTGGGCGCTGCCGGGCGGGTTCATACTGCCGAGGGAGTCCGCCGAGGAAGCTGCCCGGCGTGAGCTGGCCGAGGAGACCGGTCTCTCGGAGGCGGTCGTCGATTCGCTCCATCTGGAACAGCTGCGGACCTACAGCGGACCCGACCGCGACCCCAGGATGCGGGTCGTCTCGGTGGCGTACACCGCACTGGTCCCCGATCTGCCGGAGCCGCACGGGGGCGGCGACGCGGCCCATGCGGAGTGGGTGGCCGCCGACGGGCTCGGCGAACTCGCCTTCGACCACGGGCAGATCGTCGCCGACGCGCACGACCGGATCGGCGCCAGGATCGAGTACACCTGCCTCGCGACGACCTTCTGCCCGACCGCCTTCACGCTCGGCGAGCTGCAGCAGGTGTACGAGACTGTCTGGGGCACCGTCCTCGACCGGCCCAACTTCCGGCGCAAGGTCCTGGCCACACCCGGCTTCGTCGAGCCGGTGGCCGGGGCCTCGCGCCTCACCGGGGGACGGGGGAAGCCGGCCTCGCTCTACCGGGCGGGGCCGGCCACCGCCCTCCACCCACCTCTTCTGCGCCCCGAAGGACGGACCGCATGACCAGTGGCAGGAACACGAAACGGGCGGCGACCGGATCGCTGATCGGTCTCGCGCTGGGGGACGCCCTCGGCTTCCCGACCGAGTTCAACGACGTCCCTTCGATCCTCGCCAAGTGCGGTCCCTGGCGGGAGATGGAGCTGATCAAGCCCGCGATCGTCAGCGACGACACCCAGATGACGCTCGCGCTGGGGAACGGGATACGCATGGCCATGGACCGGGGGGTACTCGCGCCGGTGGGCATGGAACGGCCGGTGCGCAAGGAGTTCGTGGACTGGTACCACTCGCCGGACAACAACCGGGCGCCCGGCAGGACCTGCCTGACCGCGTGCGCGCTCCTCGACAGTGACGGGCCCTGGCAGGAGGCCAGCCAGATCGGGTCCAAGGGGTGCGGGGCCAATATGCGGGTCGCACCGGTCGGTCTCGTCCCCGGGCTGAGCGTGGAACAGCGGTCGGGGGCCGCCCAGTTGCAGTCGGCGCTCACGCACGGCCATCCGACGGCGCTGGCCGCCAGCGACCTCACCGCGCGGGCGGTCTATCTGCTGGCGCACGGCGCGGACCCGACGGGCCTGGTGGGCCAGCTCCGTTCGTACGCCTTCGAGAACCGCAGCCACTACAACGAGCGGTGGCTGGGCGATCTGTGGCGCCACTCCCAGGACCCGACGCCCGAGGCCTTCATCTCCCGGGGCTGGGACGACTGCCTGACCGCCCTGGACCGGGTGGTGAAGGCGCTGCGCTCGCCCTCGCCGGAGACGGACCCGTGCCTGGACACAGGAGAGGGATGGATCGCCGAGGAGGCCATGGCGACCGGACTGCTCTGCTTCCTGCTCTTCCCCGACGAACCGGTCCTGGCCCTGCGCCGGGCCGCCTGCACCGAGGGCGACTCCGACTCGATCGCCTGCCTGGCGGGGGCCTTCGCGGGGGCGCACCTGGGGGCCGAGGCGTGGCCCAAGGAGTGGGAGGAGCGCATCGAGTACCGGAGCGAGCTGCTGTCTCTGGGGGCGCTCTGGGATGCTTGATCCATGATGGACATCTCCGGACTCGACCTGGATGCGGTCGTCGCCGAACAGCCCGATCCGCTGCTCTTCGCGACCGTCTCGGGCGCGCATCTGTACGGCTTCCCCTCGCGCGACTCCGACGTGGACCTGCGGGGCGTCCATCTGCTGCCCGTGGAGGACCTGATCGGGCTGCGGGAGCCGGCGGAGACCAGGTCGCTGATGTGGGACCGGGACGGCGTCGAGATGGATCTGGTCACGCACGACCTGCGGAAGTTCGTGACGCTGATGCTGCGGCGCAACGGCTACGTACTGGAGCAGCTGCTCTCGCCGCTCGTCGTGCACACGTCGGACGCGCACGCGGAACTGGTCGCGCTCGCGCCCGGCGTGCTCACCAGTCACCACGCGCACCACTACCGGGGCTTCGCGACGTCGCAGTGGCGGCTCTTCGAGAAGACTGGCGAGCTCAAGCCGCTGCTCTACACCGTCCGGGTGCTGCTCACCGGCATCCATCTGATGCGCAGCGGCGAGGTGCAGGCGGATCTGCCCTCGCTGGTGCGGGAGGTGAGCGAGTCGCCGTCGTATCTCACGGAGCTGATCGCGGTGAAGGCCGAGGCCGAGCATGGCGGGGCGCCGGTCGACCGGGAGCGGGTGCAGGCCGATGTCGAGGCGCTGCACGGTGTCCTCGACGCGGCCCAGCTTGCCTCCGGACTGCCGGAAACGGCCTCAGCGCACGACGCCCTGCACGATTTCGTCGTACGGGCCCGCCGGCAGCGCTGAGGCGCGGCGGGTCCGGAACAGGAAGGCCTCCACCCGTGCGCGGTCCGGTTCGGGCGGGAGCGGGGTGGTGGCCGCCGCCTTGTCGGACTCCTCCGCGAGGCGGGTCATCCGCTTCTCGAACTCCGGCCAGCTGACCTCGCCGCGCTTGACGGCGAGCAGGGCTTCGCGGTCGTCGCCCACGTCGATCACCAGTTCGCCGGTGCGGAGCAGGTCGCGGCAGGACGCCAGGAGCCGCAGCAGATGCATCGCGTGCTTCCAGCGCGGGGCGCCGTGCAGCCGTACGTCCGCGTCGAGCTTCTTGCGCTGGCCCAGGGCGTAGCGCGCGAAGGTCTGATGGGCCTGGCGCGAGAGGAACGCGCCGCGCAGGGCGAGGAGTTCGCGGCCCGTCGCGTCGACGTGCTCGACGAGCGGGGAGTGCAGACACTCCAGGACGTTGGGGTTGGCGCGCAGAGCCAGTTCGCAGAAACGCTCCAGCTCCCAGGAGAACTGTTCTTCCGCCGGGCCCTCCACGTGCGTGGGTGGCTTGTCGAAGTGCCAGAAGAGGGGCGTGGGAGCCAGGAACACGCCCCGGCGGTCCGTGTCGCTGGTGTCGGTGGCCAGGCCGAAGGCGCGGGAGCCCATCACGCAGGAGAAGACGGTGTGGTCGCGTACGAGCGCCTCGGGAGTGACCTGCATGGGGGAGACGTTACGCGAGGCTGATCGAATCGCCGGTGACTTTTATCGCCTGGGGGGCGAGCGGGCGGGGCGCGGGTCCGCCGGCCACCGAGGCGTCCGCGACGCGGTACTTGGAGCCGTGGCAGGGGCAGTTGATCGTGCCGCCCGACACGCTGGAGACCGTGCAGCCCTGGTGGGTGCAGATCGCGGAGAAGGCCTTGAAGCTGCCCGCCTCCGGCTGGGTGACCACGACCTTCTTGTCGGCGAAGATCTTGCCGCCGCCGACCGGGATGTCGGCGGTCTTGGTCAGGGCGGGAGCGCCACCGCCTCCACCGCCACTGCCTCCACCGCCCCCGGCGGGCTTCGAGGTGCCGGATGCCGGTGCGGAGGAGGGCGGGGGCTCCGGCTGCTGCGACTCGTCGCCGTACTTGGTGCAGCCCGCCAGGGCCGCCAGCGCGGCGCCGCCGGTCGCGAGGGCCGCGCGGCGGCTCGTCACCCTGCTCATGTCGTGACTCCGACCGTACGGAAGAACCAGAGCGCCGAGGTCCACCAGATGACGGTGAGCACGACGAGGACAAGGCCGCCGACGACCGGGATCAGCCAGTTGGGCAGCCGTTCGGCGCGCAGCAGCAGCATCTTGGCGCTGAACGCCCCGAAGAAGAAGCAGCCGAAGAGGGAGTGCCACATCACCCTCGTGCTGTACGTCTGGTAGCCCAGGGCGTAGAGACAGTGCACCGCGACGGGGACCGCCAGGAGGAAGGCGATCCGGCCCGACCAGCGGTGCAGCGGCGCGGTCCAGGTGGCGCCGCTCAGACCCGGCAGCCGGCCGTACATCGCCAGGGCCGAGAACAGCTGGACCAGCGCGAAGACGATGGCGGTGGTGGCCAGCCAGGCCTTGACCGCGCTCGTGCTGCTGAAGCCCGCGAGGTTGAAGGCGGTGCCCGCGGGGTCGTGCTGTTTGCCGTACACGCCGAGCCCGACGGCGACCGCCGCGGCCACCAGCGCGGGCACCAGATAGCGGGCGGCTCCCGGGCGCGCGTGGCCCTCCGGCGGGGTGGGGAACGAGGCGGTGGGGGCG
>NZ_JAFLRJ010000391.1 GCF_017315755.1 Streptomyces beijiangensis | reverse complement strand
GACGGGCGAAGAGGCCCGCGGACCGCCGCCGACCGGACCGTCGCCTACGTCTGCCAACGGCACGACGCCGCCGGGCGCCGCGCCTGCACCGGAAAGCTGGAGCGCACCCTCGCCCGCCACGGCGGCCCGCGCGCCTCTTCGCCCGTCGCGCCTTTCGCGAGCCCGCGCTTCCTGCGGATCTTCGAAGTGCGGCCCGGGTACCCGGTGCTGCTCGCCCCCTTCGTCGCCACCGTCGGCGTGACCTGGGGCGTCTGGGCCGCAGGGCTCTTCGTCACGGTCGCGGGGAGCCTGCTGGTGGTACGGGTGCTGCGCACGCTCGGCGCCCCGCCGGGCATCGCGGTCGCAGGCCAGGGGCTGTACTACGTGCTGCCATCGGGGACCACCGCGATGCGGCCCCTGGCCGAGGGGACCCTGATGGCGCTGACCGTCGCCGTGGTGTGGGGGTGTCTGCTCGCCCTCAGCGGCAGGCGCCGGGGGTTCGCCCTCGCTGCGGCGGGGTTCGCCGCGCTGTTCGCCGTGAAGCACACCCAGACGCTGTTCCTCGGCGGCTGTCTGGCGGCGGCGCTCACCGCGGTCGCGGCGGCCAGGTGGCGTGGTGGCCGCGCGGCGGGCCCCGGGACGACCGGGCTGCTGATGCTGGCGCTCGGCGCGGCGGGCGCCACCGTCCTCGCCGCCGGCGCGCTGGGCTACCCCACGGCGTACGACAGCGTCCAGGATCTGCTCACCGGTCATTACGCCCGCCCCGATCTCGCGCGTCCCTGGCCGGCGCTGGCGCATATGGAGGTGCGGTTCTGGGCCGGCTGGGTGCGGCAGCAGTGCCTGCAGCCGCTACTGCCCGTGCTGCTCGCCGCGGCCGGCTGGGCGGCGTACCGGCGCAGTCCCGTCTTCGCGGCCGTGCTCGCGGCGGCCGCCGCGAGCGGTCTGGTCAACCAGGCCGCCCATCCCGATCCCGCCATCTGGGGCGACCGGCTGATCGTGATGGTGTGGCTGCTGCCGGTCATCGGCCTTCCGCTGCTGGCCGACCGGCTCGGGGCCCATCGATTGAATCCTCCCCTTGCTGAAGCAGGGGGATTCCAGGCTCACGCTGCCTCCCGAGGCGGCGCCTCGGATGGTCTTGTGCGATCGACGCGAGCCGGGTGGAGACCAGCCCGGTGGAGCATGACGCGTGCGGAGTTCTTGTCCCGGGGGGACTCGGCTCCGCACGCGGTGCAGGTGTAGGTGCGCATACCCAGCGGCAGTGCGTGCTTGACTCTCGCCCCGCACTGCGCGCAGCCCATCGTGGTGTACGCGGGGTGGACCAGGTGCACGGTACGTGTGTGCTTGCGGCCCATCTCGATCAGGGCCTGCTTGGTGGCGCCGATGGCGGCATCCGCGGCCTTCTTGGCCATGGTCGACTTGGCGAGGAACTTGGGGCGGAAGTCCTCCACGGCCAGCGCGTCGTGATCGGCCACCACCCGCATGGCCCACTTACGGGCGGTGTCCTGGCGCTGACGGGCAACCTTCTTGTACGCCTTCGCCCGCCCCTGTTTGGCCCGCTGGTAGCCATTCGAGGCGTGGTGGCCCTTCTCCGGTTTACGGCGGGCCATCATGCGGTCATAGCGGGCCAGCTTCGCCTGGGCCTTCTTGCCGTGTTCGGGGTGGGGCAGGTCGTGGGGGTCGGAGGTGGTGGTCGCGGTCTCCTTCACTCCCCAGTCGATCCCGATCACCGCACCCGTCTCCGGCAGCGGCTCCAGGGTGGCGGGGATGACGAAGGAGGCGTACCAGTGGCCAGGCTGTCCTGGTAGACCCGCACCGAGGACGGGGCACCGGGCAACTCGCGTGACCACACCACGCTCAGCGTGATGCCACCCGCAAGGTGCAGCCGACCCTCCTTGAGGCGGAAGCCGCGCTGGGTGTAGTTCAGGCTGGGCAGTGCCTCACGCTTCGTCTTGAACTTCGGCATCCCTGCCCGCCGCGCCACCGGCAGCCGCTCCAGAATATCCTTCTGCGCCTTGGCTCTCGATGTGCCGAAGTCCCGGATGATCTGCTGCTGAGGTACGCAACTGCCCTCGCGCAGCCATCCGGTGCGCTGCCGGGCCGCGGTCAGCATTCGGTCCAGCCCCGCCGGGCCGCAGGTCTGCTTGTCAACGTCCGTGTGCCGGTTTCGGTTGAAGGCGTGGGTCTGCTTCGACTTGGCCACGCACTCGTTCCACACCCACCGGCACCGGTCCCACTCCGCCATCAACTCGGTACGGGCACTGGCCGACACCCGCAGCCGGAACGTGAACCGGGCACACCCCGCTCCCTTCGCACCCTGGAGGCCATGGGTGTCCTTCGTGTCCTGCCACACCACTGTCACCCCCCGCCCCGAATGCCGCGCCCGCATCACGGGCTTGATCACACCGGACCGTAAGCCAGTTCATCGCACGAACGCACCCCCATCACACTCCCGTTCACCCTGTAGGGATCATGCGGGACAGGTGTTCGCCCTGCCCGGCTCCGCCGGGACAGCCATGACAGGCGCTCCGCGCCCGGAACAGGGCAGATGCGGCACCGCTCCGCGCCGCAGCGGCAGGAGTCAATTCCTCCCCGACCTGAAGGTCGGAGCCTCCTCGACAGAATCCGGTGAAGTGCTCGCCAGGGTCCCGCAGTTCAGGCTTTGAGCGCGGCGACCGCGGCCTTGGCCAGGGAGTCCAGGTAGCCCTTGGGCAGGTCGTCCCGTACGACGATGGTCCGCCAGTACAGCGGCCCGATGATCAGCTCGAGGGCGCGCTCGGGGTCGGTCGTCTCCGGCAGGTCTCCGCGCGCCACGGCGTCACGGACCACCGCCGCGGCAAGACCCTGCTGGCTGTCGAGCAGCACTCCCTTGATCGTTTCGGCGATCTCGGGGTTGCGGGCCGCCTCTACCAGCAGGTCCGGGATGACCTGGGAGGCGACGGGGTGGCGCAGGGCGTACGAGGCGACCTCCAGGAGGGCCCGTACATCGCCGTGGAGCGAGCCGGTCGCGGGCGCCGGCATCCCCTGGACGGCGAAGGCCGACACCAGGTCGAGAACCAGGGACAGCTTGGACTTCCAGCGCCGGTAGACGGCCGTCTTGCCGACTCCGGCCCTGCGCGCGATGCCCTCGATCGACATCTTGGAGAAGCCGACCGCCGCCAGTTCCTCGAAGACCGCGACCCTGATGGCGTCCGTCACGTCCTCCCGGAGCACCGCGGCTCCGGCAGGCGTCCTGCGTGCGGCTTTGGGGTCCGTCGTCGTCATGGGCAAGATTTTACTTCACGATGGGACGGTTGCGTTTCGACGCAGGCGAGACTTACTGTCGCCGTGACGACGAAACGGGTCCGTCCCATCGTCGCTGCCCCTGTGGCACCCTGCCCCTGCCCCCCGTCGAAAGTGACCGCCCGTGAGCGTGATGACACCGCCGGCCCCCAGACCGGCCATGGATGCGCAGCCGCCGCAGGACCTGACCGCGTACGCGATCGCCCACGGGCTCGCCGTCAGCGGGGCGCGTCCTTCGCTCGTCTCGTACGTGAAGCAGATCTGGGGCCGACGCCACTTCATCACCACCTTCGCCACCGCCAAGCTGACCGCGCAGTACAGCCAGGCGAAGATGGGCCAGGTCTGGCAGGTCATGACGCCGTTGCTCAACGCGGCCGTCTACTACTTCATCTTCGGCATCCTGATGAACACCAAGCGGGGGATCCCGGACTTCCTGCCCTGGCTGGTCTGCGGAGTCTTCATCTGGAGCTTCACCAGCCAGTCGATCATGGCCGGCACCCGCTCTCTCACCAGCAACATGGGGCTGGTGCGGGCGCTGCACTTCCCGCGGGCCAGCCTCCCCATCGCGTACGCCATCCAGCAGCTCCAGCAGTTGCTCTTCTCCATGGGCGCGCTGGTCGTCATCCTCGCCTTCTGCGGCGAGTACCCGAAGAAGAGCTGGCTGCTGGCGGTCCCGGCCCTGCTCCTGCAGTCCGTCTTCAACACCGGCCTCTCGATGATCATGGCGAGGATCACCAGCAGGGCCCCGGACATCGCCCAGCTGATGCCCTTCATCCTGCGCACCTGGATGTACACCTCGGGTGTCATGTGGTCCATCGACAAGGTCCTCAACAAGGACCACCTGCCGCACCTGGTGGTGCTGGGCCTCCAGTGCAACCCGGCCGCCGTCTACATCGACCTGATGCGCTTCGCCCTCGTCGACAGCTTCACCGCCTCCGACCTGCCCCCGCACGTGTGGATCGTCGCGGTGGTCTGGGCGCTGGTCGCGGGCGTCGGCGGGTTCATCTACTTCTGGAAGGCAGAGGAGAGCTACGGCCGTGGCTGAGACCAGTACAGAGACCCAGGAGACCGGCACGGCCCAGGCAGCCGCCGACCGGGCTCCGACCGTCGACCTGTCGTCGCCGACCGTCGTCTGCGACGACGTCCACATCGTCTACAAGGTCCAGGGCGCGAGCTCGGGCAAGGGGAGCGCCACCTCGGCCCTGAGCCGGCTCATCTCCCGCAAGGAATCCCCCGGCATCCGCAAGGTGCACGCCGTCCGGGGGGTCAGCTTCGTCGCGCACAAGGGCGAGGCGATCGGCCTCATCGGCTCCAACGGCTCTGGGAAATCCACCCTGTTGAAGGCGATCGCGGGCCTCCTCCCGACCGAAAAAGGTAAAATCTTCACCCAGGGCCAGCCCTCGCTCCTTGGCGTGAACGCGGCACTGATGAGCGATCTGACCGGCGAGCGCAATGTCATCCTCGGCGGCCTCGCCATGGGCATGTCCCGCGAGGAGGTGCGCGAGCGCTACCAGGACATCGTCGACTTCTCCGGGATCAACGAGAAGGGCGACTTCATCTCGCTGCCGATGCGCACGTACTCCTCCGGCATGGGCGCGCGGCTCCGCTTCTCCATCGCCGCCGCCAAGAACCACGACGTCCTGATGATCGACGAGGCCCTGGCCACCGGCGACGCCACCTTCCAGCGCCGCAGCCAGCAGCGGATCAGCGAGCTGCGCCAGGAGGCCGGCACGGTCTTCGTCGTCAGCCACAGCAACAGCGCGATCCGGGAGACCTGCGAGCGCGCGATCTGGCTGGAGACCGGCGTGATGCAGATGGACGGTCCGGCCGAGGAAGTCGTCGCCGCCTACGAGAAGCACACCGGCAAGAAGAAGTAGCGAGCGTACGTACGCGAGAGGGGCGCCCACCGACGAGGTGGGCGCCCCTCTTCCGTGCGTGACGACTCCTACACGTGCGTGCGCAGCAGGGTGCGCATCGTCCGCATCGCGACCGACAGGTTCGCCAGGTCGAAGGAGTCCGAGGACTGGATCTCCTCCAGGGTGGAGCGCGAACGGCCCAGGATCGAGGCGTTCTTCTCCTCCCACGCCTTGAAGCGCTGCTCCGGGCTCGATGTCCCGTTGCCCGCCGACAGCACGTCCTGCGTGAGGCCCGCGTGCGCCGCGTACAGGTCCTCACGGATGGAGGCACGGGCCATCGACTGCCAGCGGTCGGCCCGCGGGAGCTCGATGATCCGGTCCATCAGCTTGGTGATCGCCAGCCGGTCGGCGAGGTCGTAGTAGACCTCGGCGACGGCCATCGGGTCCTTCTTCGTACGGTCCGCGATCGCGACGATGTCGAGCGCGGGGAAGGCCGAGGAGAACCCGGCCACCCGCAGCGCCAGCTTCTCCGGGACACCCACCCCGGTGAGCTCCTCGAGGATCCGCTGGTACCACTCCAGATCGGCGCCCTTGAGCATCTTCGGCAGCTCGGACCAGACCTGGGCCACACCCTCCTGGAAGAAGGTGATGGTGTCGGAGAGGTCGA
The DNA here is from genome assembly GCF_017315755.1 of Streptomyces beijiangensis. Lineage (GTDB taxonomy): Bacteria > Actinomycetota > Actinomycetes > Streptomycetales > Streptomycetaceae > Streptomyces > Streptomyces beijiangensis. Next base: position 5,348 of record NZ_JAFLRJ010000391.1, on the reverse strand, counting down.
GCGGCTGCGGGCGGTTGCCGAGCAGCCAGCGGGTGCCGCGCTCGACGAGCCGGCGCGAGTGCAGGCGGATACGCGTCTGGATGGCGGCGTCGACCTTGTTGTCGAGCGCCTCCACCTCGTTCCATACGGCGGCGAGCCCGAAGATCTCACGGGCCGCTGTCTGCGCCCGTACGATCTCCTCGATCGACGCCCCCGTCTCCTCCCGCAGACGGTGCAGGAAGGTCGAGCCGCCGGTGTTCACCGCGTCGTTGACCAGCACGGTCGTGATGATCTCGCGGCGCAGCGCATGCCCGTCGATCGCCTCGGGGTAGCGCTCGCGCAGCTGCTTCGGGAAGTAGGCGTGCACGAGCTTCTGCAGATACGGGTCGTCGGGGAGCCCGGTGGCGATCAGCTCGCTGGCGACCGTGATCTTCGTGTACGCGAGGAGCACGGCGAGCTCCGGCTGGCTCAGCCCCTTGCCCGAGCCCAGGAGTTCGCGGATCTGACGGTCGCTGGGCAGGAACTCCAGCGAGCGGTCGAGGTGCTTGTCCCGGCCGAGCCGGCGCATGAAGCGCTGGTGGGCGTGGAGCAGGGAGGGCGACTGGGCGACGGCGTTGGCCAGGGCGGTGTTCTGCGCGTAGTTGTTGCGCAGCACCAGGTGGCCGACCTCGTCGGTCATCTCGGCGAGCAGCTTGTTGCGCTGCTTGACGGTCATGTCCCCGTCCGAGACGAGCGCGTTGAGCAGGATCTTGATGTTCACCTCGTGGTCGGAGGTGTCCACGCCCGCGCTGTTGTCGATGGCGTCGGTGTTGACCTTGCCGCCGGCCCGCGCGAACTCGATGCGGCCGAGCTGGGTCAGGCCCAGGTTGCCGCCCTCGCCGACGATCTTGCAGCGCAGATCCTCGCCGTTGACGCGGATCGCGTCGTTCGCCTTGTCGCCGACATCGGCGTTGGACTCGGTGCTCGACTTCACATACGTACCGATGCCGCCGTTCCACACCAGGTCGACCGGCGACTTGAGGATCGCCTGCATCAGATCGGCGGGGGTCACCTTGGCCGCACCCGACTCGATGCCCAGCGCCTCGCGGATGTGCGCGTTGAGCGGGATCGACTTGGCGCTGCGCGGGTGGATGCCGCCGCCGGACGAGATCAGTTCCTTGCTGTAGTCGGCCCAGGAGGAGCGCGGCATCTCGAAGAGCCGGCGGCGCTCGGCGTACGAGGTGGCCGCGTCCGGGTTCGGGTCGATGAAGATGTGCCGGTGGTCGAAGGCGGCGACCAGGCGGATGTGCTCGCTGAGCAGCATCCCGTTGCCGAAGACGTCGCCCGACATGTCGCCGACACCGACCGCGGTGAAGTCCTCGGTCTGGGAGTCGTGCCCCAGCTCGCGGAAGTGCCGCTCGACGGACTCCCAGGCACCGCGGGCGGTGATGCCCATGCCCTTGTGGTCGTAACCGGCCGAACCGCCGGACGCGAAGGCGTCCCCGAGCCAGAAGTTGTACGACTCGGCAACCTGGTTGGCGATGTCGGAGAAGGTCGCGGTGCCCTTGTCGGCGGCGACGACGAGGTAGGTGTCGTCCTCGTCGTGGCGTACGACGTCGGCGGGCGGCACGACCTCGCCGGCCACCAGGTTGTCGGTGATGTCGAGCAGCGCCGAGATGAACGTCTTGTAGCTGGCGATGCCCTCGGCCAGCCAGGCGTCGCGGTCGACGGACGGATCCGGCAGCTGCTTCGCCACGAATCCGCCCTTGGCGCCGACCGGCACGATGACGGTGTTCTTCACCATCTGCGCCTTGACCAGTCCGAGGATCTCCGTACGGAAGTCCTCGCGCCGGTCGGACCAGCGCAGACCGCCTCGGGCGACCTTGCCGAAGCGCAGGTGCACGCCCTCGACGCGGGGCGAGTAGACCCAGATCTCGAACGCCGGGCGGGGCGCGGGCAGATCGGGGATGGCCTGCGGGTCGAACTTCATCGAGACGTAGGTGTGGTTCTTGCCGCCCGCCGCCTCCTGGAAGAAGTTGGTCCGCAGCGTGGCCTTGATGACGGTGAGGAAGGACCGCAGGATCCGGTCCTCGTCGAGACTCGCCACCTGGTCGAGGGCGCCGTCGAGCTCCTCCAGGAGCCCGTCGGTCAGCTCGGTCCCGGCCCGCTGGCGGTCCGGGGACATCCGCGCCTCGAAGAGCGAGATGAGGAGGCGGGTGGTGTGGACATTCGTACGGAGGGTGTCCTCCATGTAGTCCTGGCTGAAAGTCGACCCGGCCTGGCGCAGGTACTTGGCGTACGCGCGCAGCACCATCGCCTGCCGCCAGTTCAGCCCGGCGCCCAGGACGAGGGAGTTGAAGCCGTCGTTCTCGGCCTCACCGGTCCAGGTCGCGGCGAAGGCCTCCTGGAAGCGCTCGCGCGCGTCGTCGGCGAGATACCCGCCGCCGCCCGTCGGCTTGGGCATCCGCAGCCCGAAGTCGTAGATCCACGCGTGGGTGCGGTCCGCGCAGCGCAGCTCGTAGGGGCGCTCGTCGGTGACCTCGACGCCGAGTCTCTGCAGCACCGGCAGCACGGCCGACAGCGAGACCTGCTCGCCGATCCGGTAGATCTTGAAGCGGCGCTCGCCGGGGGCCGCGCCCACGGGCTCGTACAGGGAGAGCGCGAAGTCGTTGCGCCCCTGGGTGAGCTGCTCCAGGTGGACCAGGTCGGCGACGGCGGAGCGCGGTGAGTGGTCGGCCTTGTAGCCCTCGGGGAAGGCGTGACCGTAGCGGCGCAGCAGGGCAGCCGCGCGCTCCTCGCCGCACTCGGCGTTCAGCGCGTCCGAGAAGCCGTCGGCCCAGGAGCGGGCGGCCTCCACGAGGCGGGCCTCGATGCGGTCGTTGTCGGCCTCGGTGAGCGCGGTGAGCTCGGTGCCGGGCTCGACCCGTACGACGAAGTGCAGCCGGGAGAGGATCGACTCGGTGTTCCAGGCGGTGAAGTCGACGGAGGTGCCGCCGAGCTCCTCCTTGAGGATGTCGATGAGGCGCAGGCGCACACCGGTGGTGTAGCGGTCGCGCGGCAGGTAGATGAGGGCCGAGTAGTAGCGGCCGTACTCGTCCTGGCGCAGGTAGAGCCTGAGGCGGCGGCGCTCCTGGAGGTACATCACCGAGGTGACGACCGACCTGAGCTGGTCGACGGGGGTCTGGAAGATCTCGTCGCGCGGGTACGTCTCGAGGATCTGCAGCAGGTCGCGGCCGTCGTGGCTGTGCGGGGAGACGCCCGCGCCTTCGAGGACCTCGGCGACCTTGCGCCGTACGACGGGAACGCGGCGCACCGACTCGGTGTACGCGGCCGAGGAGAAGAGCCCCAGGAAGCGGCGCTCGCCGACGACGTTCCCCTGCTCGTCGAACTTCTTCACGCCGACGTAGTCGAGGTAGCTGGGGCGGTGCACGGTCGCCCGGCTGTTGGCCTTGGTGAGGACCAGCAGCTTGTGCTCGCGCGCCTTTGCGCGGGCGTCGGCGGGCAGCCGGCTGAAGGAGGGCGAGACGGGGTGCGCGTCGTCCTCGTGGTGCTGGGGATCGGAGCGCAGGATCCCGAGCCCGGTGCCGGGAACGGCGGCCAGCGCGTCGTCCTTGGTGAGCTGGTACTCCCGGTAGCCGAGGAAGGTGAAGTGATCGGCGGCCAGCCAGCGCAGCAGCTCGCGGGCCTCCTCGACCTCCTGGACGCGCAGGTCGTCGGCGGTCGGCTCGGCGGGGAGCTCCTCGGCGATGCGCAGGGCGGCATCGCGCATCTTGTCCCAGTCCTCGACCGTCTCGCGTACGTCGGAGAGGACCCGGAGCAGGTCGGCGGTGATCTGCTTCAGGTCGGCGCGGTCGGTCTCGCGGTCGATCTCGACGTGGATCCAGGACTCGACGACGGTGTCGTGGCTGTCGGGGACCTTCTCGCCCTGCCCCAGGGCCTCGATGAGCTTGCCGGTGAGGTCACGCCGGACGACGACCTGCGGGTGGATGACGACATGAATGCCGCGGCCCTGCCGGGAGAGCTCATTGGTCACGGAGTCGACCAGGAACGGCATGTCGTCCGTCACGACCTCGACGACGGAGTGGCTGCAGGTCCAGCCGTTCTCCTCGACGGTCGGCGTGTGGACGCGGACGCTGGCGGTTCCCTGCGGCCGGTTCTCGGCCAGCCGGTAGTGCGAGAGCGCTGCGCCGAAGACATCGACCGGGTCTCGGTCGCTGAGGTCCTCGGGGGCGGTGTGCAGGTAGTAGCGCTGGAGATAGGCGAGCACGGTGTCCTGGTCGGACCCGCCGGGAAGTTGTCCCCCGGCTGGGCTGTTCTCAGCTACCAGTGCCGCCCGTGCGAGCAGTTCGGCCTTGGCTTCGTCCAGCTTGGTCTGCATGTCCTCTGGCTCCTGTCGCGCGCCGTTGCGTGACGTAGGGGAAGGGTGCGACACGACGCCACGACGCGGGGTTTCCGGTCGATGTCGACGTTATGCCGCGATGAGAGATGCCCGTACCGTTATTGGCCATTTTCGGCGTCCGGTCGGGGAGAAGGGATGCAGCGATCGCCCGGGCACGGTAGTGCTCCGGGCGCAGGGCAGGGGCGTCAATGCCCCCGCTGGATATCGCGCTGATCACGGCACCAGGCTATCCCCCTCGGACTGCGAGCCGTCATGGGCCATATCTGTACAAATGAAGGGCCTGAACTCTGCCACTCTGGACAAAGACTCCGGCGGTCCACCGGCACCCTTGGCAAACGGCCCGTACGGATGCACGTTGACCAGGACGACACAGCCGAAGGGGAGCGTGCAGCCATGGCAGCGAAGATCCTGATGGTCACCGGGGACGCGGCGGAATCACTGGAGGTCCTGTACCCGTACCAGCGCCTGCGCGAGGAGGGTTACGAGGTCCATATCGCGGCCCCCACCCGCAAGACGCTCCGGTTCGTGGTGCACGACTTCGAGGCCGGCTTCGACACGTACACCGAGAAGCCCGGCTACTCGTTCCCCGCCGACCTGGCCTTCTCGGAAGTCGACCCGGGGCAGTACGCCGCTCTGGTGATTCCGGGCGGCCGGGCGCCTGAGTACCTGCGCAACGACCCGGAACTCCGCAAGATCCTCAAGTCCTTCTTCGACACCGACAAGCCGGTGGCCCAGATCTGCCACGGCCCCCTGCTGACGGCGGCCGTCGGCGCCCTGACGGGCCGCAGGGTGACCGCGTACCCGGCGCTGGAACTGGACATGGAGGCGGCGGGGGCGGTGTTCCAGGACGCGGAGGCGGTGGTGGACGGCACGCTGGTCTCGGCAAGGGCATGGCCGGACCACTCGGCCTGGATGCGCGAATTCCTGACAGTCCTCAGGGCCAAGGCTCCGGTGACGTAACCCGCACTTCCAAGCTCACGCCGGGCAAAAT
>NZ_JAFLRJ010000390.1 GCF_017315755.1 Streptomyces beijiangensis | reverse complement strand
CGGCCTGCGCGCGCAGGCCGGGCAGCCGGGCCAGGGGCTCGCCGCCGAACAGGGCGAGGGCGTCTCCAGAGGCGGATATCGCGGTGGCCAGGTCGCCGTCCTGCATGGAACGCTGCGCCACGGCGGCCAGTTCGTCGAACTCCGCCACATCGAGCCGGACCCCGTGGCTGCCGAACTTGTACCAGCCCTTGCCGCTGCGGATCACTGAATCGGCCGGTGAAGTCCCCGGGATGTCCAGCGCCTTGCGCAGCGGAAGGACATGGCTCGGCAGCACGCGGTGACCTGATGCCGGCGGCCGGGTGTCCCAGATGTCGTCGAGCAACTGCTCATGGCTCACCTGCCGGTCCGCGCGCAGCACCAGTGCGGCCAGTACGGCCTGCCGCCGGTCAGGACCCAGATCCAGCGGGATCGCACCGCGCCAGGCCCGCAACGGCCCGAGCAACGCGAACCGGAGTTGCTCTGGAGTCCCCGCGCCCACCCTGGCCTCCACCCCTGCATCATCGGAATTTCATCAGCATTGCAGCACCTTCGGCCACGGTGAGCGGGAGATCACAGAACCCGCACAGCGAAGGCGCAACGCCGGGCGCGGCCACGCCTCGGTCAGGTATATCAACAGCGTCTATTCTCAACCGAGTTGCATCGATGGCCAGGCGTGAAGAACCGGGGGAATCGCACCATCATGGGCGGTACAGGAGAAGGTGAAGGCGAGCGCGAAGACTGGCTCAACGGGGGCATCAAACCGCTCGCGGCAAGTGACCCCGCGCGCATCGGGCCGTATCTGCTGCTCGGCCGGCTCGGCGCCGGTGGCATGGGGCGGGTGTTTCTTGCGCGGTCGGACAGCGGGCGGACCGTCGCCGTGAAGGTCGTGCACGAGGAGCACGTCTCCGACGAGCGGTTCAGGGCGCGGTTCCGGCGCGAGATCGAGGCGGCACGGAAGGTCGGGGAGCGGTACACGGCGCCGGTACTCGATGCGGGTCCGGGCGACCAGCCGCCGTGGGTCGCCACGGGGTACGTTCCCGGGCTCTCGCTCGAGCAAGTCGTACGGCGGCACGGGCCGTTGCCTGCCGCGTCCCTGCACGCCCTCGCCGAGGGGCTGCTGAAGGCGCTCAAGGACATTCACGGCGCCGGGATCGTGCACCGCGACCTGAAGCCGTCCAACGTGATGCTGACCGTGGACGGTACGAAGGTCATCGACTTCGGGATCGCGCGGGCGCTCGAATCGTCCGTCGAGTCCATGGTGACCAGTACGGGACTGGTCGTCGGCTCTCCCGGGTTCATGTCGCCGGAGCAGGTGCGCGGTCTTGAGGTGGGCGCGGAGAGCGACGTGTTCAGCCTCGGGTGCGTGCTGACGTATGCGGCGACGGGGCAGCTGCCGTTCGGGCAGGGGGCCAGCAATCAGCACGCCGTGATGTTCCAGATCGTGGAGGGCGAGCCGGGTCTGTCGGGGGTCGGGGACGATTCGCTGCGCGCGTTCATCTCCCGGTGCCTGACCAAGGACATCGACCGGCGGCCAGGCGTCGACGAGCTGTTGGCGGATCCCGAGCGGACGCGTCCCCTCGCCTCACGCGGCGCCTGGCTGCCCGCGGGCGTCGTCGCGCACCTTGCGCAGCAGTCCGCACAGCTGCTCGACGCGGAGGCGGCGCCGCTTCGGGAGGAGCCCGCGGACCGGGCGACCGTCGGGTTGCGGCCGGCGGGCGGCACCCCCACCCCTGAAGTGGTCCTGGCGGGCAACGGAGCCAAGACACGGGAGCCCGGGAAGCGGCCCCGCCGACGCGTCACGTTCATTGCGCTGCCCATCGTCGCCGTCATCACCGTCGGCGGCGGTACGGTCGCCGTACTCCAGCCCTTCGGGATCGGCGGCGGGGGCGGAACGCACGCCCAGTCGCCGGGCAGCAGCGCGAATGTCGCTCCCGGTGTCAGTAACTCGCCGAGCGCGCCCAGCAGTTCGCCTGCCAAGGGCGGACACGGGAAGGGCGTGGACTCCGGCAAGGGCAAGGGTGACAAGAAGGGGCAGGACGGCAGCGGCGGGTCGGACCAGGAGAACGCCGGGGCGAGCAGCGGAAGTTCGGTGTCGCCGGGCAGTGGCAGTGGCAGTGGCAGTGGCGGCGGCAGTTCGTCCGGTGGCGGGTCCACCGCCACGAAACCGGCCGGCACTCCGGCCTCCGGCGGCGGAAGTTCGTCCGGCTCCGCGCCGCCCGCCATGAAGAGCTACAACGTGGCGTACAACCAGGGCTGTGTCGGGGCCTGCTCCATGCCGCTCACGGTGAGCTGGACCACGGTCTCCCGAGCGACCCGCTACGACATCCACTTCACCAACAAGGGCAGTAATTTCACCGCGAAGAACATCGACACCATTTATGCCACGGGCGGTACCAGCTACACGATCAAGGGCCCGTACTCCGGTGACGAGATCTGCGTCGCGGTGCGCGCGGCCAACAAGTACGGCGCTTCTGCCTGGGCCCAGACCTGGTGCGGCTCGGTGCCGTACTAGAAGGGCACTAGGGCGGCCCGGCGATGTCTGCCATGAGCTGGTCGCGCCAGCGCGGATCCAGGCGCTGGTTCAGAACGCTGCTCGCGGCCTGCTGGGGCGGCAGCCGTAGCGTGGCCGAGAGCGCCAGGGCCGCGCCTGCCAGCCGGTTCCAGGCCTCGCGGTCGGTCGGGCCGATGAGGTGGCGGCCGTTCTCGTCGCAGGCGGCCCGCGACGCCGCCCGCTCGTCAGCGGCGACGGTGCGCAGCCGCAGCCCGCGAGGCGTGTCGTCGTCGGGGACCGTGACCTCGCCCTGCCGGGCTGCCGCCAGTGCGGCGGCCACCTCCGGGTAGCCGTCGAGGCCGGTTTCCGCGGCGAGGTGGACCATCTGCGTCACCAGCGCCGAACGGAGACGGTCCTGCGGTGCACGGGCGAGTATCCGGGCCATGCGGTCGGCCGGGTTCTCGTAGTGCAGGCTCGGGCAGTACGGGGAGGAGCTGGGCGCTGGTGAGTTCGCCGCGGAGCGCGTCCGGGAGCAGGTCGATGCCCAACTCGGAGGTGAGTACGGAGCACACGGCACGCATCACGTCGCGCTCGCCAAGCGCACCGGAATCGGGCAGGCCGGGGAAGATCTGGTGCGGATCGGCTTCACCGGCCGGCCGGTGGGAGCGGCGGGTGTCGTACACGGTGACGAGCTCGCCGTTCTCGTAGAACGAGAGCTTGGTGAACCCGGAGAAGAAGAGGGAGACGGCACGCGTGCCACGGGACAACCGCCGCAGGACTTCGCCGCGGCTTCCCTCCCAGCGACCCTCCTCGATCCCGAAGGCCCACTCTCCTGTCCGGCCGGCGCGGACGGTGGGCAGGTAGCCGCTGGTCCAGGAGCGGCTCTCCTCATTGGCCACGCCGCGCGTGCGGTCCGCCCGGGTCCGGGCCAACGCGCCGAAACGGTCCAGGAGTTCGGAGGCGTCCACGCCATGGACGAAGGTGAGGCAGAAAGAGCCGTATTCACCGGCCCAGCCGTCCTCGGCGCGGGGCGTGAAGCGCCCGTGATCCGGTTCCGGCAGAGCTGCTTCCGTGGCCTCCGCCGCCTGCTCAAGGACGGAGCGCGGTGCGGGCAGTGGCTGCTGTACGTGCTCCCAGATGAGCTCCCCGTCGAAAGCGACCGGTGCGTACGCCAACGGCGAACCCATCGACAGGCCTTGCTCCAGGACGCCCGCCAGTTCGTGAAGCATGGCCGCGATCGAGGGCTGGTCCCCGAACCGGGTGCCCTCCCCGTTGAAGAAATCGCCGACCGCCCCGAAGGTGTCGCCCGGTCGGCAGTCGACGGCCAGTCCGTCCGCCGTGACACTGTCCGCGAACATGACGAACCGCGCGTGCCAGTAGTAGCCGTCGAGCAGCTCCGCGTCGTCCTCCTCGTCCCACAGCTCCTGGAACATCTGCCCGCGGTGCAGGATCTCCTCGACTCCCATCGGCCCGTCTCCGCCCGCGAAAGCGAACCGGAAAGCCCCTTTCACGGCACCGTCGTGCCGCCGCAGCGAGGCGACCAGATCGTCCGGGAGCTCCACGTCCAACTCTTGGGCCAGCGCGGCGATCGCGGCCGGGTCGGCGGGCGGGCGAAGAGTCGCGTACGTCTTCGGCGCATGCTTCCGCAGCCATGCGTCCATCCGGTCCCAGGACCGTTCCACGGAGTGATCAGCCATGTGTGGGATGAGACCACACGGCACTGACAACTGCGGGCTACCGGGCGACCAGCGGCACCACGGTCACCGTGCGGAAACGGCGACCGTCGCCGAGTACCTGGACCGCGCGGGGCTCTCCCGGGTCCGAGATCCGGCAGCGCAGGACCGGCAACCTAACGGCCCGCAGCAACCACTACGGCATGGAACGGCACCCACCCGGCATTCGAAGACGAATTGCGAGGCGACGATGCGACGACCAGTCGTAGTGAGATTCAGTGCGATCGCGGCCACGGCGGCATGTGTGGCCGCGGTCGGCGTGGCGCTGTCGATGCCCGAGGCATCGGCGGCGGCCGCGGGCGCCACCGGCTACGCGTCCCAGAACGGCGGGACCACGGGCGGAGCGGGCGGCCAGACGGTCAAGGCCACCACAGGGACCCAGATCCACGCGGCCCTGTGCGGCCGGGCCACCAGCAGCACCCCGATCATCATCCAGGTCGAGGGAACGATCAACCACGGCAACACCACCAAGGTGTCGGGCAGCAGCTGCAACACCGCCGCGGACCGGATCGAACTCAAGCAGATCAGCAACGTCACGATCGTCGGTGTCGGCAGTGGGGCCGTGTTCGATCAACTGGGCATCCACGTCCGCGAGTCGAGCAACATCATCATCCAGAACGTGACCGTCAGGAACGTCAAGAAGTCGGGCTCGCCCATATCCAATGGCGGCGACGCCATCGGCATGGAGACCGACGTCCGCAACGTCTGGGTCGATCACACCAGTCTTGAGGCGTCGGGCGGCGAGTCGGAGGGATACGACGGCCTCTTCGACCTGAAGGACAACACCCAGTACGTGACCCTGTCCTACAGCACCCTGCGCAACTCGGGCCGCGGCGGCCTCGTCGGCTCCAGCGAGACCGAGCTGTCGAACGGCTTCATCACGTACGACCACAACCTGTACGAGAACATCGACTCGCGCACGCCCCTGCTGCGCGGCGGCACGGCCCATATCTACAACAACTACTACGTGAGCCTGAACGAGTCAGGCATCAACTCCCGCGCCGGAGCGCACGCGAAGGTGGACAACAACTACTTCAAGGACTCCAAGGACGTCCTGGGCACCTTCTACACCTCGGCGGCCGGGTACTGGCAGGTCAGCGGCAACACCTTCGACAATGTGACCTGGTCGGCCCCCGGCAGCGAGAACAACCCGGCGGGCCCCGACCCGACGTCGAACACCACGGTCAGCATTCCCTACGCGTACACCCTCGACAACGCGAGCTGCGTACCGGCGCTCGTGACCCGTACGGCGGGCGCCAACAAGGGCCTGCTGGTCTCGGACGGCAGCTGCACGGTGACGTCGCCGAGCCCGACACCCACCTCCACCGGCAGCACGCCCACACCGACGCCGACCCCGACCGCAACTCCGCCCAGCGGGACCAACCTCAGCCTCGGAGCCGGCGCCGACGGCTCCAGCAAGGCCAGTGGGACGAGTTACGGCAACGTACTGGACGGGAGCCTGAGCACCTACTGGTCCCCGTCGGCCTCGACCGGCTCCATCTCGGTCAAGTGGGGCTCCGCCACCACCGTGTCGAAGGTCAACATCCGCGAGACGTCGGGCGCCGCGGGCCGCATCGGCTCCTGGCGGGTGCTCAACGGCGACACCGGCGCGGTGCTGACCTCCGGCAGCGGGGCGGGCGTCATCACGTTCCCCTCGGTCTCGGCGAAGAAGATCACCTTCGAGATCACCGGCGCGACCGGCACACCGCAGGTCGCCGAGTTCGAGACGTACGCCGGCTGACGGCGTGCCCGTCCCCGCAGGTGCCCACGCGGCGTCGGCGGGGACGGGCGGTTCCCTCACCCGGATGCAGCCTTGCCGGGAGAGGCGTAGGTCCCTACTGCGGCGGGACTTCCCGGGTCCTAAGCCGGTGCCGTGAGCGGCGCGCGGGACAGTCGTGGTGCCTAGGCTCGGTGGGAGACCACCGTGCCGGGAGGCGACCATGTCATTGCAGGTGAAGCCGGGGACATCATGGGCCGAGGTGTACGCGAGGTGCGTGCGCGCCGCCCCCGAGGCCTTCCAGGCCGGCCGGCTGAACAACCTGGAGCGCGGTGAGTGGCTCGCCAGCGGTACGCCCGGCGAGCACACCACCCCCGTCGACGGCAGCCCGATCCCCGGCCCGCCCCGGGTGGGCGCCGAGGACGCGGCCGCCGCCGTGGGCTGGGCCTGTGCCGAGCACCGGGCCTGGCAGCGGGTCGACCTGGACGAACGGCGTGCCAGGGTCAGCGCCGCCGTGGACGCGCTGGAGGCGCACCGCGAGCTGCTCGCGCTGCTGCTGGTCTGGGAGATCGGCAAGCCCTGGCGGCTCGCGCTCTCCGACGTGGACCGGTGCCTGGACGGAGTGCGCTGGTACGTGGGCGAGATCGAGCGGCAGATGCAGCTCGGCGGCGCGCGGAAGCCGCTGGACGGGCCCGTCTCCAACATCGCCAGCTGGAACTACCCCATGAGCGTCCAGGTGCACGCCGAACTGGTGCAGCTCCTCGCGGGCAACGCCGTGATCGCCAAGACGCCCAGCCAGGGCGGATTCCACTGTCTGACCCTCGCCCACGCCCTGATGCGCCGCTGCGACCTGCCGGTGACCCTGATCTCCGGCGTCGGCTCGCAGATCGGCAGCTCGCTCATCCGCGGCGATGGCCTCGGCGCGCTCGCCTTCGTCGGCGGACGCAGCAACGGCCGCAAGGCCGCCGCCGAACTCGCCGACACCGGCCGCCGCCACATGATCGAGCAGGAGGGGCTCAACGCCTGGGGCATCTGGGACTTCTCCCAGTGGGACGTGCTCGCCAAGCATCTGCGCAAGGGGTACGAGTACGGGAAGCAGCGGTGCACCGCCTACCCGCGCTTCGTCGTCCAGCGGAAGCTCTTCCCGCAGTTCCTGGAGACCTATCTCGCCGTCGCCACCGATCTGCGCTTCGGGCACCCGCTGGCCGTCGAGCACCCCGACGACGATCTGCCGGAGCTCGACTTCGGCCCGGTCATCCACGCGGCCAAGGCCGCCGAGCTGGCCCGCTACTACGACGAGGCGCTGCTCGGCGGCGCCGTACCGCTGCACCGGAGCCCGATGGAGGACGGACGTTTCGTCGACGGCCAGGACACCGGTGCGTACGCCGCCCCGGCCGCCGTCCTCGCGCCGCCCGCCAACTGGGCGCTGCGCCACCGTGAGCCCTTCGGACCGCTGGACTCGGTGGTGATCGTGGACTCCGAGAGCGAGCTGCTGGCCGAGATGAATGCCAGTAACGGCGCGCTCGTGGCGAGCATCGCGACCGACGACCAGGCATTCGCCGACCGCGTCGCCCCGGAGGTCCGCGCCTTCAAGGTCGGTGTGAACGCGCCCCGCAGCCGCGGCGACCGCGAGGAGCCCTTCGGCGGTGTGGGCGGCTCCTGGAAGGGGGCGTTCGTCGGCGGAGACCTGCTCGTACAGGCCGTGACGCAGCCCGCGGAAGAGGGCGGGCACGAGCTGCTGTACGGGAACTTCCCGGACTACAGCCAGTACCCGCCCCGCTGAAACAGGGTCTGCTGTCTGCTACTCGACGACGAGCTGGACCTCGATGTTGCCGCGGGTCGCCTTGGAGTACGGGCAGTACGCGTGCGTCGCCTCGACCAGCTCGCGGCCGGCCGCGGCCTCGATCGTGTCAGGCAGCTCCACGCGCATCACGACCGCGAGGCCGAAGCCCGTGTCGTCCTTGCCGATGGAGACCTCGGCGGTCACCGAGACGTCCTTGGTGTCGACCTTCATCTCGCGGCCGACGGCGCTCATCGCGCTGGCGAAACAGGCCGCGTACCCGGCGGCGAAGAGCTGCTCCGGGTTGGTCCCCTGGCCGTTGCCGCCCAGCGCCGGGGGCATGGCGAGGGTGAGGTCGATCTGGCCGTCGGAGCTCACGGCGCGGCCCTCGCGGCCGTTGGCGGTGGCGACAGCGGTGTACAGCGCGTCCATGGGGTGTCCCTCATCCGTAGATCGGTGGGTCGGCCCCATAAGAGTTGCACACGATTAAGTTGTGCACAACTCAATGGTGCGCGAGGAGCTACGCTGTCTCCATGACGTCATCCCTGCCCGCCGTGCCCGACGCGGAGCTTCTCCGCCTCGACCACCAGGTCTGCTTCTCCCTGCACGCCGCCTCGCGTGCGTTCGGCGGTGTCTATCGCGACGCCCTCAAGGACCTCGGGCTCACCTACCCCCAGTACCTGGTGATGATGGTGCTCTGGGAGCACGGGTCGCAGCCCGTCAAGGCGATCGGCGAGCAGCTGAGGCTCGACTCGGGGACGCTCTCGCCGCTGCTCAAGCGACTGGAGTCGGCAGGTCTGGTACGCCGCGAGCGCAGCGCCGCCGACGAGCGGTCGGTGACCGTCGAACTCACCGGCGCCGGGGCTGAGTTGAAGGAGAAGGCGCTGCCCGTACCGCGCCGCATCCTCGCCGCGACCGGCCTGGAGGTCGAGGAGATACTCGCCCTCCAGGCCTTGCTCGGGCGGCTTACGGGCGCGCTGGACCAGGCTCGCTGAGGAGCAGCTCGACGGTCAGCGGTTCGAAGGTGACACGGGTGGTGGAGTCGTCGTCGGCCCAGCGGAGCTCGATCGTGTCCGGTGTCGTCGATACGGCGGTCACCGCCTCGGCCAGAGGTGCGGGGGAGCCGGCCGCGGTGAGGGTGGCCAGCGACGCGTACAGCGCCGTGCCCTCCGCCTCGCCCGTCAGACGCGGCAGCAGCGCCCAGCGTGTGAACGCCGTGCCCTCGGGTGCGCGTATCTCGTCCTGACCGCTCCAGCCGTGCAGCGGGTGGAGCGCGGAGAGCAGGTCCTCCTCGGGTCCCGTCGCCCAGCCCGTCTGCTCCGCGCGGGCGCCGGGCGGCGCGCCGGTCACCCGGTGCACCCGTACCTCGTGGCGGCCTCTGGCGATCGTGACGCTCTCCACGCGCAGCCCCGGCTCCGTCGGCGGACCCTTGGGGAATACCGGGGTGTGCCAGGAGGCGGCCCAGCCCCAGCCGTCGCCGTGGCCCGCGCCGAGCGGGTGGATACGGCGGCGGGTCGAGCGGACGCCGGTGATCGCGACGGCGAAATGGTTGTCCGCGGCGTTGACGGCGGAGGTGGGTCCGGTACGGGTGGAGTACGCCTGGCGGCCGTAGTGCGGGTCGCTCTGGTGCGCGAACTCGCCCTCGTGCGGCCGCACATGGTCGCTGCCGTGATTGTGCAGCCGTACGATCCCGTCCTCCCGCGTGGACTGGATCAGCAGACCGGGAGCGGGTACGGAGAGAACCGTGTCCGGGCCCTCGCTCGGCGCCGCCTCCTCGGTCGCCGTCCAGAACGGATGGTCGGCGGGGGCGAGCAGCGACACGAACGCCTTGGACGCCCAGTACGGCGAAGCGGGCCCCGAGTACGGCTGGAGCGTGGCGTCGTGCGGGCCGTGCCAGCCCAGCGAGAGCAGCCCGTCCTCACCCGTGGCCCCGCGGTCCAGGAAGTGGCGAAGGGTGCCGCTGGCCACCCGGCGCGAGGCGCCCGGGGTGAGCGGGGTGTGGCCCGTGAGGGCGCCGAGGCTCACCGCGCTGGAGGCCGCGAACCGGTACGTGAGCGAGCGGCCGAAGTGGATCGGGGCGCCGTCCCCGCCGAACAGCAGCGAGAAGCTCTCCAGGTGCTCGCGCAGCCGCGCGCCGAAGTGGTCGGAGAGCGCGGAGTCGGCGGCGAGGTGGGCGTGGAGCATCGGGTAGAGGTGCAGCGCCCAGCCGTTGTAGTGGTCGAAGGCGCGGCCGTCGCCGTCGGCGTACCAGCCCTGACCGCGGTACCAGGACTCCATCAGGTCAAGGGCGCGCTCCTGGGCGCGGACGGTCTCGGCGTCGCCGCGGCCCACCGACTCCAGGAATCCGGCCACGGTGTACGGGAAGAGGTACCAGTTGTTGGGCGCGGGCGTGTGGCGCAGCGAGCCGCGCAGCCACTCCTCGGCGCGGTCCTGGGCGCCGGAGTCCAGGCGGTCCCAGAGCCACGGGCGGGTCAGGCGCAGACCGAGGGCGACGGACGCGGACTCGACCATGGGCTGGCCGAAGACCGTGTGGTCCAGGATCAGCGGCCAGGACTCGGCGTCGTCACGGCCCGGGGTGCGGGTGCCCGCCACCAGGCCCTGGGCGTAGCGGTCCAGCCAGCCGTGCGGGTCCTTGCCGTCGGCGCCCGCGACGCGGAAAGCGGCGGCCAGGAACGTACGGGCGTACCCCTCCAGGCCGTCCGAGCGCACCCCGGACGCGGAGGGGCGTCCCGGCAGGTCGAGCAGGGCGCCCTGCGGGGTGGCCCACTGCCAGGCGGCGTGCAGCAGACCGTCGGCCGCCGCTTCCCAGTGGGCGCGGGTCAGCCCGGTGTGCGGGCTCAGGTCGTTGTCGTACGGCGGCAGCCGGAGGGAGTCGTTCATGCGAGGGAAGCCCGCCTTTCGTTGCGTACGGGATGGGCGAAACCGTCGCCCGCGGCCCACCGGGCGACCTCGTCGACGGCGAGGTCGGCGAGGCGGCGCCATTCGTTGCCCTGGGATCCTGCGAGGTGCGGGGTGATCAGTGCGTTCTCGCACTCCCACAGGGGGTCGTCCGGCGGGAGCGGCTCGGGGTCGGTGACGTCGAGTACCGCCCGGATACGGCCCTCCTCGAGGGCGTCGACGAGGGCGTGGCGGTCGACGACCGGGCCGCGCGAGGTGTTGATGAGGGTGGCGTCCTGCCGCATCAGCGCGAGGAGTTCGCGGCTGACCAGGCCACGGGTGACCGGAAGCAGCGGGGTGTGGACGCTCACGATGTCGCTCTGCGCGAAGAGTTCGGGCAGTGCGGCCGACTCGGCGCCGAGCGCCGCCGCCTCCTCGGGGGTGACGAAGGGGTCGTACAGGAGGATCCGCAGATCGTAAGGCTGGAGCAGTTCGATCACCCTGCGGCCGATCAGCGAGGCCGAGAGGATGCCCACCGTGCGGCGGTAGTTGCCCACCTCTGCGGGGGTGCGCAGGAAGTTGTCACGGCGGCGGGTGGCGCGGAATTCGCGGGCGCGCTCCAGTACGCGCTTCCCCGCCAGGAGGATCATCGCGACGGTGTACTCGGCGACCGGGACGGCGTTGGCCGCGGCCGCCGATGAGACCTCGATGCCGCGTTCCCAGCAGGCCTCGGTGACATGGCCGCGCACCGAGCCCGCCGTGTGGACGACGGCCCGCAGCCGGGGCGCGGCATCCAGGACGGCGGCGTCGAGGGGCGGACAGCCCCAGCCGGTGATGAGCACCTCCGTGTCGGCGAGCACGGCACGGGCCCGGTCGGTGGTGAGGTCGTCAAGGACGGGCGGCGGCGCGAGATCGCAGATCTCGCCGAGCGCGGCCAGGGTTTCGGGGTCGAGCACCGCCGCCGCCGCGTCCTTGGACATGGCAACGGCGGCGCGCGGTCGGGCAGTTGGAGCGTGGGACATGGATCTCCTGAGACGTCTTGCTGCTGGCCGCTACTTGACGGAACCGGCGGTGAGCCCCGACTTCCAGAAGCGCTGCAGCAGGATGAAGGCGAGGATCAGCGGCAGGACCGCGAGCAGCGAACCCATGATCACGACCTGGTAGTACTCGGGCGACACGGTGGCCGAACTGTTCCAGGTGTAGAGACCGAGGCTGACCGGATAGAGCTTCTGGTTCGAGAGCATCACCATCGGCAGGAAGAAGTTGTTCCAGATCGCGGTCAGCTGGAAGAGGAAGACGGTGACCACACCCGGGCCCAGCATCCGCAGCGAGACCCGCAGATACGTCTTCAGCTCGCCCGCGCCGTCCATCCGCGCCGCTTCCAGGACCTCGTTGGGCACGTACCCCTGGCTGAACATCCGGCCGAGGTAGACACCGAAGGGGTTGAAGAGGACGGGGATGAAGACCGACCAGAAGGTGTTGACCAGACCGGTCGCCGACGCCATCAGATACAGCGGCAGCGCAAGGACGGTCTGCGGGACCATCACCGCGGCGAGCACCAGGCCGAAGAGCTTCTCCTTGTGCTGGAAGCGGTACTTGTCGAAGGCGTACCCGCAGGCGATGCTCACCATCGCGCCGATGCCGGCGCCGAGGACCGCGTACAGCAGGCTGTTGCCGTACCAGCGGGTGTAGATCCCGTCGTCCATCGAGAAGAGGTTGCGCAGGTTCTGCACGAAGGAGAAGTCGTGCAGCGAGAAGATGCTGCCGCCGGACAGCGCGTCCTGCTTCTTGCTCGCGGCCAGCACCAGCCAGAGCGCCGGGAGCAGCGTGTAGAGGACGGAGAGGCCGACGACGATCTTGACCGTGGTGCGGCCGAGGAGGCGGGGGCGCAGGGCTGAGGCGGTGTCGAGAGTGCTCATCGGGCGTTCTCCTCGGGGGAGTCGGCGCGGTTGGTCCAGCGGGTGACGCCGTACGACAGGGCGATGGTGACGACGAGCAGCACGACGGACGCGGCCGCCGCCATGCCGTAGTTGTTACGGGTGAAGGCCGCGTCGTAGATGTACATGCTGGGCGAGTACCGCTGGCTGATCATGGGCGTCGCCAGACTGAGCAGCTTCGGCTCGGTGAACAGCTGAAGCGCCCAGATCAGGGTGAAGATCGCGACCATCACGATCGACGGACGCACCAGCGGCGTCTTGACCTGGAGGGCGGAGCGCACCGGGCCCGCGCCGTCCACCACCGAGGCTTCGATGACCTCGCGCGGCACGGCCTGCAGGGCCGCGTAGAAGACGACCATGTTGTAGCCGAGGTTGGACCAGAGCGAGATGTTCACGATCGCGGGCAGCACGGTGTGGACGCCCAGGAAGTCGATCGTGATGTCGCCCTTGGCGAACAGCTCGATGATCGGGCTGAGTCCTGGTGTGTAGAGGTAGAGCCAGATCAGCGCGGCGATGATGCCGGGCACCGCGTGCGGCAGGAACAGGGCGAGCTGGGCCCACGACCGCAGGCGTACGACGCCCGAGTCGAGCAGCAGCGCAAGACCGAGGGAGCCGATCACCATCAGCGGGATGTAGATCAGGCAGTACAGGGCGACGGTCCCGAGACCGCCGAGGAAGGTCGGGTCGGTGAGCACGGCCGCGTAACTGCGCAGCCCCACGAAGACCGTGTGCTCGGGGCCGAAGCCGAGACCCGGTTCGTCCTGGCTGAAGAAGCTCAGCCAGACCGCGGTGCCGACCGGTATCAGGAAGACCGTCACCAGGAGGGCGAAGAAGGGGGTCATCAGGACGGATGCGGCGCCGAGTTCACGGCGGCGGGCGCCCCTGCGGGTGGAGCGCGGGCGGGCGGCCGGCGCGGCCTTTTCTGCGGGCGCCGTGGTGGCGGAAGGTGCTGTGGTGGTCATGGCGTGGTGTCACCTGCCTCTCTGGGTGCGGGGATGCCGGTCACTTGCTGTGCTCGGACACGGAGAGACCGAGCGCCTTCAGGTCCGGCATGGTGCCCTGCTGGGCCGCGCGCAGTGCGTCGGTCAGCGAGCCCTGGCCTGCGCTGACCCGGGCGAATCCGTCCTGCAGCACGGAGTTCGTGGCCGACATCCGCGGCCCCCACACCCAGCCGTCGCGGATCTTGTGCGCCTCCTCGTCGAAGAGGGTGTAGATGTCCTGGCCGCTGTAGTACGAGCGGTCGAAGGCGGCGCGGCCGGGGGCGACCAGAGCGGGCACCGCCGGGTACTGGCTGCTGGCGCCGCTGGTGAGCCGGGCGCGCAGCGAGTCGGGGCTGGAGACCTGCCACTCGATGAACTCCATGGCGGCTTCCGGGTGCCGGCAGTCCTTGGTGATCGCGAAGGTCGAGCCGCCCTGGGTGCCGAGCGCCGGGTGCGCGGGGTCCCACTGCGGCAGCGGGGCGATCTTCCACTTGCCCTTCTGGCCGGGCTGGGCCCGCATCTGGGCCCCGGCCTCCCAGGCGCCGGTGAGCCTGACCAGGAACTGGCCGTTGGTGATCTGGGCGTCGCCCTGCTTGGTGTTCAGCGGGTTCATGAAGACCAGGCCCTGGTCGTACAGCCGCTGCCAGTACGCCGCCGCCCTGCGACTCGGGGTGTCGGACATCGAGACGTTCCACGCGCCGCTGCTCGTGTCGAACCACTGGCCGCCCGCCTGCCAGGCGAACGCGGCCATCGAAGAGGCGCCGTCGGTGGGGAAGAGGGCGAGTTTCCGGCCGCCCCCCTTGCTCCGTACCTTCTTCGCCGTTTCCTCGAACTCCTCCCAGGTGCGCGGCAGTTGGAGTCCGTACTTCTCGAAGAGGTCGGTGCGGTAGTGCATCACCATCGGCTCGACGTCGAGCGGTACGGCGAAGACGCGCTTGTCGAAGGTGGTGAGACCCAGTGCCTGCGGCAGAAGCTTGGCGCGCAGGCCGTCGCTGACGAGCGAGGTGATGTCGCGGGCGACACCGTCGATCGCGAAGGTGGGCACCTGGGGGTACTCGATGGTGGCGACGTCCGGGGCGTTGCCCGCACGGGCCGCGTTGCTCAGCTTGGCGTAGCCGCCCTGATCACCCGACGGTATCTGCTGGTACACGACCTTGATGCGGTCGTGGGTCTTGTTGAACTCGTCCACCACTTCCTTGCTGCCGCGCAGCGCGGACCAGAAGGTGATGGTGGTCGTCCTGCTCTTGCTCGTACTGCTCGTACTGCTCGATCGCTCGGCTCCGTCGCTGCAGGCGTTCAGTACACCTGTCAGAGGCAGAGCAGCTACTGCGGCGAGCACGGATCGACGGCTTTGTCGGCCGGGCATGGGCGCCTCCCGCGGCTCCTGTTCGGGACACGGGAATACTGATCGCCTGACCGGTCCGGGTCAATAGATCGATCAGAAGAAACCTGAAGCGGTCAAACGCTCACTCGGCTACGGCGGTTGGCGCCTGCGCCGAGCCGCGCACCTTCAGCTCGGGCATCAGCTCGACCCTGCGTACGGAAGCGGTCCCCGCACCGACCGGCTGGTCCAGGCGGTGCAGCAGCAGCTCGGCGGCGGCCCGCCCGATCTCCGCCTTGGGCGGGGCGACCGCCGTCAGCGGCGTACCGCCGAGCGCCGCCACCATGTCGTCGTACGCCACCACCGAGCAGTCCTGCGGCACCCGCACCCCGTCGTCGCTCAGCTGCTGTACGAGCATCAGCGCGTCCACGTCCCCGTGCAGCACCGCCGCCGTGGCGCCCCGCTCCCGAAGCAGCGCCGCGAGACCCGGCTGCGGTCCACGGTCCACGGCAGGCTCGGCGTCCGCGTCGGGGGCGCTCAGCGTCATGGCCCAGTCGTCGATCTCCGGCCGGTCCGCGGCGATCTGGGCGAAGGCCGCGCGGATCGCGCGCGCGGTCGGGCTGTCGTTGCGGGAGGCCAGCACGATCCGGCGGTGACCCAGCGCGACGAGGTGCTCCACGGCCAGATGCGTGCCGTACCAGTGGTCGGAGCAGACCGAGTCCATCGCGTGCAGCGCACTGCCCGGCCGGGGCCTGCGCTCCATCAGCACGGCCGGCACCTTCACCTGCGCCAGCCAGCCGTAGTCCGCCTGCTCGGCTGCGGCGCTGCGCCACCGCGGAGCGATCAGCAGACCCCGCGCCCCGTCGGCCAACGCCCGCTCCACGATGGACTGTTCGGCCCCCGCCGCCCGCGGTGCGATGTGCAGGGCGATACGCATCCCCGCCGCCTCCAGGACGGTCCGCGCGCCGTGCAGCGTCTCGTAGAGATACGAGTGCCGCTCAGGGACGACCAGAGCGACCGCATCACCGTCGGCCGGCGGCTGCCCGGAGGAGGAGGCCGCCTCGACCGGAGCCATGGAACGCGCCACCCCATGGCCGCGCCGCAGCTTCCCCTCCCGCGCCAGCTCCTCGACGTCCCGCCGGAGCGTGACCACCGAAACCGCCAACTCGGCCGCCAGATCGATCACTTTGACCGATCCGCGCGACTGCACCGCCGACAGTATCCGCCTGCGCCTGAGATCGACCGGCTCCCGCATGCTGAGGCCCCCTCGCCGTGCTGTGTTCGTTTGAACGCTTCGGCCGCAGCATAACGATCGTCGACTGTCCGGGGTGTCAATTCGGCAGGACTGCCCCTGAGACCGGCAGCCCGGCGACGACGACGGTGGCGTACCACTCCTCGCTGGTCACCACCTGAGCAAGCAGCCCGCTGCCGACGACGGTCGCCACCGCCTCCTCCGCCTGCCGCTCACTCACCTCGAACAGCAGGTGCCCGCCCGGCGCCAGCCACCCCGGCGCCGCGGCGGCCACCCGCCGCAGCACATCGAGCCCGTCCGCACCGCCGTCCAGCGCCACACGCGCCTCGTGGTCCCTGGCCTCCGCGGGCAGCAGCCCGACCTTCGCCGTCGGTACGTACGGCACATTGGCGATCAGCACATCGACGCGCCCGCGCAGCGCCACCGGCAGTGGCTCGAAGAGATCACCCTCGTACGTGAACCCGCCCACCTCCGCCACATTCCGCCGCGCACACCGCACCGCGGCCGGGTCGATGTCGGCGGCATGCAGCTCGCCCCCGCCCAGCGCCGAGACCAGGGCGGCGCCCAGCGCTCCGGAACCGCAGCACAGGTCGATGACGACCGCCCGCGGCGGAGCGAGCGCGACAGCCTGCCGCACCAGGAACTCCGTACGGCGGCGCGGTACGAAGACACCGGCGTCGACGGCATAACGCCGGCCGTCGAACTCGGCCCAGCCCAGCACGTGTTCAAGAGGAAGACCGCCGATACGGCGCTCCACCATGGCGGCGAGCTCGACCGGATCCGGCGCGGCGGCGAGCAACAGCTCCGCCTCGTCCTCGGCGAACACACAGCCGGCGGCACGGAGTCTGGTGACGAGCGCGGAGAAGGAGAAAGAGGAAGACGGGGTGAGCGGCACAGGAGAACCTTTCGCGATACCGAAGGGCGCTCCCGCGGTCACCTACGTCTACGTCCGAAACGTCGGATGAACCGTACAGCCGTGAAAGGAGAGCACCCGGCCTGTTCCAGCGCTGATGGGTCTCACCTCCTCGTCCGGTCCACCGATGTGGAGACGGCCACGGTACTCGATGCACCCTCAGCGCGTGACGCCGTCGGACCCCCGCCGCCCCCGCCCGCCGCCCGACCCCCGGCCGGCTCCAGCCGCTGCTCCGCCGCGGCGACGTCCTCGGCGGGAAGTGCCCGTACGACCGGCCG
>NZ_JAFLRJ010000389.1 GCF_017315755.1 Streptomyces beijiangensis | reverse complement strand
GCGACCAGATGACGACGGAGGGATGGTTCTTGTCGCGCTCGACCATGCGGGCCGCCCGGTCGATGAGGGCGGGCGTCCAGCGTTCGTCGTCGACCGGGTTGTCGCGCCACTCCTGCTCGACGAAGCCGTGGGTCTCCAGGTCGCACTCGTCGATCACCCAGAGGCCCAGCTCGTCGCAGAGGTCGAGGAAGGCCGGGTGCGGCGGGTAGTGCGAGGTGCGGACCGCGTTGATGTTGTGCTGCTTCATCAGCTCGACGTCGCGGCGCATGGTGTCGAGGTCGAGGGTCCGGCCTGTCTCGGGGTGGAACTCGTGGCGGTTGACGCCGCGGAAAAGGATCCGTCGGCCGTTGACCTTGATCAGGCCGTCCTCGACGGCGACCGTACGGAAACCGATGCGCAGGGGTATCCGCTCGCCGCCGGTGGCCAGTTCGGCGTCGTACAGGCGCGGTGTCTCCGCGGTCCACGGCTCGACGGGGAGCGTCGTGGATTCGCCCGTCGCGAGGTCGATCCCCAGCTCGGGGACGGTGATCCGGCCGGCCGGATCGCTTGCGACGCTGAGCGTTCCCTCACCGGTGCGGTGGTCGTAGGGGCTGTGCACGAAGAAGTCGCGGACCGCGGCCTCGGGCCGGTGCTGCAGGGTCACGTCGCGGAAGATGCCCGGCAGCCACCACTGGTCCTGGTCCTCCAGGTACGAGCCCGACGACCACTGGTGCACGCGTACGGCCAGGACGTTGCCGCCGGGCCTCAGCAGCGCGCCCACCGCGAACTCGTGCGGCAGCCTGCTCCCCTTGAACTCGCCGATCTGCTCGCCGTTGAGCCAGACCCTGGCGCAGGACTCGACCCCGTCGAAGCGGAGCACGGCGTCACCGTCGACAGGCCAGCCGGCCGGCAGGTCGAAGCTGCGCAGATGGTCGCCGGTCGGGTTCTCGGTCGGCACGCGCGGCGGGTCGACGGGGAAGGGGTAGAGATGGTTGGTGTAGATGGGCGCGCCGTGGCCCTGGAGCACCCAGTGGCCGGGCACCGTGATCTCCGGCCAGCTCCCGGCGTCGTACCCCTGCGCGGCGAACGACTCGTCCTCGGCGTCGGCCGTCGGCGAAAGACGGAAGCGCCAACTACCGTTGAGCGAGAGCGACTTTGCGTCCGAGGAGGCGCTGTGGGCGCGCGGCGCCAGCGACCCGCTGCCGGGTGACACGTCTTCGTAGTACGGGGTGCTCATCGGTCTCGGTCTCCCAGTGTCTTCGAGGCTGTTCTCGGGGCCTTCTGTCCCACGGAGGCGAGCGATCCCTCGAGCGCGAAGGTCGCCGCGCCGAGGCTCACAGGGTCGGTGGGGATCGGACAGAGCACGATCTCCGTGGCGGCCAGCGGACGGGCCAGCGCACGGCGGGCCACCGCCTCGCGGACCTCGTCGAGGAGCGGGCGGCCGAGCTTGCCCGCCACCCAGCTGCTGAGGACGACCACCTCGGGGTTGAGGAGATTGACCAGGTCGGAGATGGCTGCGCCCAGATAGCGAGCGGTTTCCCGTACGACCTCGACCGCCACCGGGTCGCCCGCGGCAGCTCCGGAGGCGAGGGCCTCGATGGTCGCTGTCTGGTCGTCGGGGTGCAGCATCGGGCTGTCCGGGCTCAGTTCGCGCAGATTTCGCATGATGCCGGGCGCGCCGACGTAGGTCTCCACACAGCCGCGGTTGCCGCAGTGGCAGAGGCGCCCGTCCAGGACCAGGGTCGTGTGGCCCCATTCGCCCGCCGAGTTGGTGATGCCCCGGTGCAGCTCGCCGTTGAGCGCGATGCCGGCGCCCACCCCCGTGCCGAGGTTGACGACGACCACGTCCGAGCGGCCGCGTGCCGCGCCGAACCACAGCTCGGCGACAGTGCAGGCGTGCAGCGGATTGTCCAGGTAGAGGGGGTAGTCGACGTGCTCGGCCAGCAGCCCGAGGAGCGGTACGTCGTGCCAGTCCCAGTTGGGCGCGTACAGCAGGGAACCGCCCTCGCGGTCGACCTGGCCCGGCATGGAGATCCCTGCGCCGAGCACCGTGCCCGGCTCGACGCCCGACTGGACCACCACGGAGGCGATGGCGTCCGCGATGTGGGCGACCATCTGATCCGGCTGCTTCATGCCGGGCTTGAGCTCCGTGTCCGCCCGGGCGAGGACCTTGAGCGCGAGGTCGAAGAGTTCGACATGGATGTACGTCTCGGCGACGTCGACGCCGATCAGCGCGCCCCCGGCCGCATGGACGGCGACCAGCCCGCGAGGGCGCCCGCCGTCGGAGTCCTCGAAGCCGACCTCGGTGAGCAGGCCGAGTTCGAGCAGCTCGCCGACGAGGGTGGCGACGGTGGCCAGGCTGAGCCCGGTCGCCGCCGCCACCTCCTGCCGGGAGGCGGGGGAGTCGGCGATGATCTGCCGCAGCACCCCATAACGGTTGGCGGTGCGGATGTCACGGGACGTGCGTTTCACGGTGGTTCCCCCTGTCGTGCCCTGCGTCGGCCACGCCGGCGCAGCGCCAGGCTATGGCGTCGGCCAGGGATTCGACAAGGGGTTCGGAAAGGGGTTGTGAAAAGGGGTGTCAGGCCTCGCCGAGGAGCGGTGCAAGGAAGGCGTTGGTGAATTTGCCCGCCGGATCGAGCTCCCTGGCCAGCGACCGGAACTCCGCCAACCTGGGGTAACGGTCGGTGAGTTGCGTGGTGGGGACGGTGAAGACCTTTCCCCAGTGCGGGCGAGGAGCGAACGGTGCGAGCCGCTCCTCGAGGAGTCGGAGCACCGGCTCCACGGCCTCCATGTCCTTGACCCAGGTGAAGTGCAGACCGACCGTGTCCCGGCCGTACGCAGGACTCAGCCAGAGTCCGTCGCCGGCCATCGTCCGTACCTCGCAGATCTGCAGCACCGGCGCGACCGCCTCCCGGACCGAGTCGACCGCGTGCAGGGCGGCGACGGCGTCGGCCCGGTCGACCAGGTACTCGGACTGCAGCTCCTCGCCGTTGCTCGGCGTGAACTCGGCCCTGAAGTGCGGCAGCCGCTCGTGCCACGGGCCGGGGACACCCTGCTGCTGCGTGCAGTGCTCGGGCGACACGCCGGGCACAGGGTGCAGCGGACCCTCGGCCTCGGGGGCCCAGGGGAACTCGGGCTCCCGGCCTGCCTCGTACTTGAGCCACACCTGTCCGAAACGCGGCCCGCGCCAGTCGGTGAACATGCTCACGCTGTACGCCGCCGAGGTCACCGCGTCGAAATGCTCGTCCAGTACGGACAGCGGCAGACCGGTGTGGACCCGCTGCGCCATCTCGAAGGCGGGCACCAGGTCCAGGGTGAGCGAGGTGACCACCCCGAGCGCGCCCAGGGAGACCACGGCCCCGTTGAAGCGCTCGCCGTCGTGCTCCCGGCTCAGCGTCAGCAGCTCGCCGTCGGCGGTGATCAGGTCCAACTCCCTTACGGCAGTGGCCAGGCTGCCGTTTTCGTTGCCCGATCCATGGGTGCCGGTGGCCACCGATCCTGCGACGGAGATGTGCGGCAGCGAGGCCATGTTGTGCAGGGCGAAGCCGTGCTGGTGCACCTGCCGGGCCAGCTCCGCGTAGCGCACGCCCGCCGCCACCCGGACGGTGGAAGCGGCCCGGTCCACCTCGACGGCGGGGGGCAGCCCGGCCACCGAGAGCAGCGTCCCCTCGGAGTCGGCTATCTCGTTGAAGGAGTGCCCGCTGCCGAGGACCCGCACCCGTGCGCTGTCCGTGACGGACTTGCGCAGCTCGTCGAGGGTGGCCGGACTGTCCAGACGCTGTGCTGTGAAGGCGATGTTTCCCGCCCAGTTGGTCAACATCCTGCAGACCATACGGCTAGGCCCTGCCGAGGAAGTCCAGCAGAGCGACGAGCAGCGCCTGCGGATTCTCCTCCGCGATCCAGTGGGCGGTGCCCGGCACGATCTGTGCGGTGACGTCCTCGGCGACCTCGTGCATCATCTCCCCGAGGAGCGAGCCCGAGGTGGAGACGGCGCCGCCCAGAGCCAGCACCGGCACGGTCAGTTTTCCGTTCCGCTTCAGGGCCGTGCGGTTGTCCTCCGCGTCCTGGTCGAAGGCACGGTAGAGCTCGAAGCCGGCGCGCATCGCACCCGGCGCGGAGTAGGCCTCCGTGTAGATGTCGAGGTCCGCAGGACCGATCGCGGACGGATCGGAATTGCGTACGTTGAAGAAGGTCTGCAGATACTGCCGCTCACGCCCGGCCACCAGCATCTCCGCCACGTCACGCGCACCGTGGAAGGCGAAGTGCCACACGCGGGGGTCGCTGCGCAGCCGGTCGAAGACCTCGGTCCCCGGCAGCGGTGCGTCCATCACCACCAAGTGGGAGACCTCGTCCCGGTAGGCCTGGGCGAAAGCGTAGGCGACCATCAGGCCGATGTCGTGGCCGACGACGACGAGCGGTCCCTCGATCCCCAGATGGTCGCGGAGCAGGCGGTGGATGTCCCGCGCCACGGTCTCCTTGTCGTAGCCGTCTGCCGGCTTCCAGGAGTGCCCGGCGCCCCGGTAGTCGGGGGCGACCACTCGGAATCCGGCCTCCACGAGCGGGGTGATGACCCGGTGCCACTCCCACCAGGTCTGCGGGAATCCGTGGAGGAGGACGACCGTGCGCTCGCCGTCGCCCGCCGTGACGTAGTGGAGCCGCAGCCCGGGCTCGATGTCGGCCATTCCGTGCGTCAGGTCGCTCACGATCGGTCTCCTCCGGTGGGGTGGCGTCGCCCGACCGTAACCGCGGTGCGGAGCCCGCATGTGAATCGATTGACGAAGATCGTCAATCGGGCCGTTCGCGGGGTCAGTTGTCGCTTTCGCCCTGGGCCGTCTCGACGCTTCTGTGCAGATCGGTCCCGGCTTCGACGGCAGCCCCTGCGGACAGCGCCAGACACGCCAGGAGTACGACCGCGAACCCGCGCACCGTACGGCCGCGGCTCCGGGCGGCGGCGGGCCTGCGGTCGAGCAGGGCGGCGACCCGGCGGGGCACGGGGCCCGCTGCCGCGGCGAGTGCGGCACTGGGGCGCGGCGAGGGCGCGCTGCGGGCGGCGAGCGCGGCGCGGCCGATCGCGCGGGCCGCCACGGAACGGTCGCCGACGGCGTCTGCCGCCGATTCGTCCGCCCAGCGCTCCAGGGCGTAACCGATGGAAGGCCGCAGCGAGCGCAGCGTGGGATGACAGAGGGCCGCGAGTTCGGCGCAGGCGAGGAAGAGGTGGTGGCGGCCGCTGAGATGGGCCCGCTCGTGGGCGAACAGGGCCTCACGTTCGACCGGTTCAAGTGCCTGGAGCATGCCGGTGGTGACGACGATCCGGCCGGGGCGGCCCGGCAGCGCGTACGCGTCGGGGCGGCCGTCGCGGAGTACGGACAGATCGCCCGCCTTCGGCCGGCCCATGAGCCGTCTTGCCTCGCAGAGTTCTGCGGTCTGGCGCCGGACGGTCCGTACGAGCACGGTGGCGCCGAAGCAGAGCAGCGCTGCGGCCGCGCCTGCGGCGAGGCCGGTGAGCAGCACGTTGCCGCCGGCCAGCGGCTTGATCAGATCGCCGATGGCGGCAACCGGGGGGAGGAGCAGCGCTCCGGCGACGACCAGGAGGGCGAGGGCGGCCGTACTGCAGAGGGCCAGGGCGACGGTGGTGGCGGTGAGCAGCCAGGCGGCCGGTCGCGGCGCGAGGGCCTCGGCGATGCGCCGGGCCGCGGGGACAGCGATCAGGGGCAGTAGAAAGGGCAGCCACACCGCGTAAATCATGACGAGTCGCCCTCCAGGAGCTCGCGCAGCAGGCGCTCGTCGTGGTCGCTGAGCTGGGAGACGAAACGGGCGAGGACAGTGGAACGGTCCTCTTCCTTCTCCAGCTTCTCCAGCTCGGTGTGCATCCGGCGGGCGGTGAGCCCGGGGGAGTCCTCGGTGGGCGTGTACGCATAGCCGCGCCCCGAACGGGTGCGGGCGACGGCACCTTTCTCGTGCAGGCGGCTGAGGATTGTGGTCACGGTCGTACGGGCGAGACCGGCCGGCAGGGTGTGCTGCACCTCGGCGGGCGTCAGCGGTCCCTGGGCGGCCCAGAGTGCGGCGAGCACACTGGCCTCGAGCTCGCCTGCGGGCCGTCGCTCGGCATTCGCGTCGGGCATGGGGAACTCTCCTCCCGGATCTTTCGTCTACAGTGTTGTAGACCGTCTACATCGCTGTAGTCAGTCGGGGTGCGGCAGCAAGCAGCCCCACGACCATTATGGGAGGGCCCACCGCATGGCCGAAGCGCATCCCCCGCCGGACCGTACCTGTGAGGAGGCTCACCGTGTCGCTGGCCGTTAACGTGCTCGACGCTGGCTCCCTGCTGTCCGCCTTCGGGGCGCTCGGCATCGCCCTTGTCCTCTTCGCCGAGACGGGGCTGCTCATCGGCTTCTTCCTGCCCGGCGACTCGCTGCTCTTCACCGCCGGGCTGCTCTGCGTTCCCGGGGTACACGGATCGGTGCATCTCTCGCTCTGGCAGGTGCTGATCGCCTCCGTCGTCGGCGCCGTCGTCGGGGCCCAGACCGGATTCTGGATCGGCCGCCGCGGCGGCCGCTCGCTGCTGGAGAAGAGCAGGTCAAAGAAGATCCAGGAGGGCGCGGCCCGGGCCGAGGAGATCCTGGGGAAGTACGGCCACGCCAAGGCCGTCGTCCTCGCGCGCTTCGTCCCCGTCGTCCGCACCGTGCTCAACCCCCTCGCCGGAGCGCTCAACGTCCCCACCCGCACGTTCACGCTCTGGCAGACGATCGGCGGCGTGGTCTGGACAGTCGGCCTGGTCCTCGGCGGCTACGCACTGGGCTCCTCCGTGCCGAACGTCGACAAGTACCTGCTGCCCGTCATCGCACTCGTCGTGGTGATCTCCCTGATCCCCCTCGCCCTGGAACTGATCCGCTCCCGCAACCGCTCGCGCGCCCGTGCCCGTTCCGGCGCCGGGCAGACCAACTAGGAGACAACCGCCGTGTCCACCTTCGACGGCGGGCTGTACACCCGGATCACTGATCTCGCACAGCACGCACCGCACTGGCTCGACAACGTCATCACTTTCTGGTCCAACTACGGACTCGCGCTCTTCGCCGTCCTGATGCTCGTCGCCTGGTGGCGCGCGCGGAACGACAGCGCCGAGCGCATGGCGACGGCCCTGGCCGTCCCCGTCATCGTCGTCGTGGCCTATCTGGCCAACGACGTGATCAAGATGCTCTTCCACGAGCAGAGACCGTGTCAGACCCTCCACACGGTCACGCTCGACACCTGCCCGGCGCTGGGCGACTGGTCGTTCCCGAGCAACCACTCGGCGATCGCCGGAGCGGCTGCCGTCGCTCTCTTCATCGCGTACCGCCGCCTCGCCGTCATCGCGATTCCCGCCGCGCTCCTGATGGCCGCGTCCCGGGTCTGGGTCGGCGTGCACTACCCGCACGACGTGGTCATCGGTCTGCTGACCGGCATCCTCGTCGCCTGGCCGCTGGCACTGCTCGCCCGGCGCGCGGCCCCGGCCGTCGATCGCCTCCGCGACACCCGGCTCAAGCCCCTGCTGGTGGCCACGGGATGAACACACCGGCCCCCGTCCGTACGCCGACGACCGCATCGAATACCGCCCCGGTGGCCGTCGCGGCGGGCTGCGCCGCCCTGCTGGCAGTGCTGTCCGTGGTCGTCGTCGTACGGAACGGGGCGCCGCTCCCTGGCGACCTCGGCGCACACAGCTGGGGTCTCGATCACCGCCCGCCGGTCGGCCTGGCCTTCGGCCGGGCCGTCACGGCTACGGGCACAGGAGTGCTGCCGTACGTCATCGCCCTCGCGGCGGGGCTGCTGGCGGTCCTGCCGCGCGACGCGGCACCCCTGCCCGCGCTGCGGGGCCCCGCCTTTCTGCGCGGGGTGCGGGGGGCGTGGATCTGCGCTGTCGCCGCCCCGCTCGCATTTCTCGCGCTCGGTCAGGCTCTGCGCTTCGGGCTGATGGAAGCGGTCGGGCGGGCCCGGCCCCCCGCCGCCGACTGGGTCACTCACGCCTCCGGCTTCGCCTTCCCCTCCGGGCACGCCACCACCTCGGCCCTCGCCGCCGGGCTGCTCGGCTGGGCCGTGCTCGTCCGGGTCCGGCGGGCCGCCCTGCACCGCACCGTCTGCGTACTGCTCGCCTGCTGGGCCGTCGCCGTCGGACTCAGCCGTGTCTACCTCGGGGTGCACTGGGCCAGCGATGTGCTCGCGGGCTGGCTCTTCGCCGCCTGCTTGATCGCCGTCGGCGTCGCGCTCGCGCCGTTGCTCCGCACCTCCATACGTCTGCCGGAAGCCGCTGCCACCAGCAGCCGCTGATCGTCGCTCGCTCCACACGACGTACCAGAGACGGGACACCAGGCCCATGAACGGCTCCCTCGCAAGGCGGGCACTCACCCTTGCCCAGCGCAGGCTCACGCTCACCATGCTCATCGCCTACGCGGCAGCGGCACTGGTCCCCGCCTTCGGGCTCGCCGTGCGCCACGCCCGGCTGGGCGCGGTGCCGGTGCCAGGGGGACACCCGATGCCGGTGACGCTGCCCTCGCTGCTGCTCGCCTTCGTCCTGTTCACCGCGTCCGTGCAGATCTCCGCCCGCCAACTGCCCGCGCTGGTGCGCCGGCCGCTGCCGCTGCTCACGGGGACCGTCGCCAACACCCTCGTCCCGCTGATGCTGTTGCCGATGATGGCCGTCGTACTGGGGCTGCTGCCCGACAGCGACGGATGCAGCGGGCTGCTCACCGGTATGGCCCTGATCGGCGCCATGCCCGTGGCGGGCGGGGCCACGGTCTGGGGCGACCGGGCCGGCGGCAACCACAGCCTGGTCGTCGGGATCGTCCTCGCCTCCACCCTGATCAGCCCGCTCACCATTCCGCTGACCCTGCACGCCGCCTCCGCCGTGACCAGCGGCCACTACTCCGACGACCTGACCCGGATGGCGCGCACCGGAGGCGGGGCCTTCGCCGTGGCGGGCGTCGTGGCGCCATGCCTCGCGGGCCTTGCCGTACGGACGGCGTTCCGCGGCCGGGGTCTGGACAGCGCCGTCCCCTGGCTGAAGCTGATCAGCCTGGTCGCCGCCGTGTTCCTCACGTACAGCAATGCCTCCGGCGCTCTCGGCGGCTTCCTCCGCGACCCGCGTCCCGCGCTGCTCGTCGCCTCCGTCGTCACCGCCGCCGGGATGTGCACGGCGTCGTTCGCCATCGGCTGGGGCCTGGCCCGCATCCTGCGCGCCACCCACGCCGACACCGTGGCGATCACCTTCGCGTCGGGCATGAACAACAGCAGCGCGAGCGCGGTCCTGGCGGCGACCCGGCTCCCGGACTACCCGCAGGTCCTCCTTCCCGTCCTGGCGTACAGCCTGCTGCAGAAGCTCCTCGCCGGACTCACGGACAGCGCGCTGCTGCGCCGCGGCAACGTCAGGGCTTCGTCCGCCGGCCCGACGTGAAGGAGGCCAGTCGCGCGCCCGCCGCGGAGAGCAGCAGCTCCAGTGCCGCCGGATAGGCGCTGCGGTTCATGTCCGCCACCAGATGGCGCGCGGTCGCGGCGATGTGCGGGTGGGTGTCCGACGGCAGCCGGGCGTACGTCGCCCGCCACATCTCCTCGTCGGCCCTGCGCGACTCACGGGGCAGGGACTCGGCGGCCGCGTCCAGGACCGCGAAGGCCAGTGCCTGGTCGATGAAGGCGTGATAGATCCCCACGGCTTCCTGGTCGGGGAAGCCCGCGTCACGGAGGACGCCGAGGCCCGCTTCCACCGACCGGATCTCGTTCGTCCGTCCGGTGACCCGGTAGGAGCTGAGCACCGCGGCCTGAGGATGGGCGAGCGCGCCCGCATGGATGAGCAGCCCCAGTTCGCGCAGGTCGGCGCGCCAGTCACCGGTGCGCCGCCAGGCCCGCAGGGCCCGGCCGATGAGTTCGTCGGCGACCGCGAGCAGCAGATCGTCCGTATCGCGGAAGTACCGGTACAGCGCACTCGGGTCCGCCCCCAGGGCCGCCCCGAGACGCCGCACCGTCAGTGCCGCCGCGCCGTGTTCCTTCAGCAGCCGCAGCGCGGTCCCGACGATCAACTCCTCGGAGAGCACGACCCCTTGCTTGGTCGGCCTCCTGCGCCGCCGCGCGCCGGGCGCGGGCACCACTCGCTCGCTCATGGCGGCACCTTATGTCAACGGCATTGACCTGTTAAGGGCGCCGGCAGTTTCATATCCAGCCATCGGGCCGGTTACGGCCCCTCGGTGAGAGCGGAGCCCACGGTGACCCCTGCGAAGAGCCCCATTGGCACGGATCCGCCCCAGCAGTCCCTGACCCGGTCGATCGGTGTGCTCGACACGGTCGCCATCGCCGCGTCCAGTACCGCGGCGACCACCAGCATCGGCATCGGCCTCGGCGCGACCGCCATGGTCGTCGGCCTGCACCTGCCCGCCATCATGCTGCTCTCCTTCCTCCCGATCCTCGGCATCGCCGGGGCATTCGTCCGCCTCAACAAGGTCGAACCCAACGCGGGCAACGGCTATGTCTGGGTGGGCCGTTCCCTCAGCCCCTGGCTCGGATTCCTCACCGGCTGGATCAACATCGCCGGCACCGTCGTCTTCCTCGCGTACACCACCGCCGTGACCGGATCCGCACTGCTGCAGCTCATCGGCAAGGCGGGCCTCCACCACATCGCCGGTCTCGCCCTCGACCCCGACTCCACCGCCCAGACCACCGTCCTGGGCATGCTGGTCCTCGCCGCGGTCACCCTCACCGCCGTCTCCGGCATCCGCACAGCCGCCCGCTTCCAGACCGGGCTGCTGATCTTCGAGTACGCCGTATTGATCGGCTTCTGCGGTTACGGGCTCTTCGCCGGAAGCCATCCCTTCCGCCTCGACTGGTTCAACCCCTTCGCCATCCCCTCGCTCAGCGGTCTCGCCCAGGGCATGCTGCTCTAGGTCTTCGCGTACTGGGGCTTCGACGCCGCCTTCACCGTGAACGAGGAGGTACGCGATCCGCGCCAGGCGTCCCGCGGCGGAATGATCACCCTCTTCACCATGCTCGGCCTCTTCCTCCTCGGCTCGGTCGCCTTCCAGCGCGTGCTCTCCCAGCCCGAACTGGCCGGACACGGAGCCGAGGGCCTCACCTTCTTCGGCGACCGCCTCGCCTCCGAACCCCTCGCCACCCTCCCGCTGATCGCCCTGATGTTCTCGGCCGTCGCCTCGCTCCAGTCCGGAGTGATCCCCACGGTGCGCGGCATGTTCGCCATGAGCCGCGACCGCACACTGGGCCCCGTCTGGGGACGGATCAGCCCCAAGTACAAGACCCCCGCGGCCGGCACCCTGCTCCTGGGCGCCTGCGCGGCCGCCATGGCCTTCCTCGCGATGGTCATTCCCACGCTCAGCGACATGATCCTGGCGGCGGTCAACGCGATCGGCGTCGTCGTCGCGCTCGCGTACGCACTGACCGCCCTTGCCGCGGCGGTACGGTTCCGCGGCCTGCTCCGCGAGGACCCCTGGCAGGGTGTGCGTGCCGTGATTCTGCCGACGCTGAGCGCGGCCGTACTGCTCGGCCTCGGCGGCTACCTCTGCCACAGCTACTACGTGTCCACCGACCACTTCGAGGCCGACCCCGACAACGGCTGGTTCATGCTGCTCTGTCCCGGCCTGATGATCGGCACCGGAATCCTGGCGGCGGCCTGGGCCAAGTGGGTGCGGAAATCACCGTACTTCCGCACCGGCCACGGCACCGACGCCGACGAACTCTTCGCCTCCGAAGCCTCCGAAGCCTCCGAAACCGCCACCGTCTGACCGCTCAGACCCGCCCGCCC
>NZ_JAFLRJ010000039.1 GCF_017315755.1 Streptomyces beijiangensis | reverse complement strand
CGCGGAGCTGCAGCAGGCCTTCGACGACTTCCAGGCGGGCCGCCTGGGCGTCATCCCGACGGAGCGAGTGCCGCACACCTGAGATGGACAAGCGACCGAGGGTCGCGCAGAGGCCGCCCCGGTGACACCTCGTCGCCGGGGCGGCCTCCTTTTTCGGGGGCTCCGCCCCCGGACCCCCGGTCCTCAATCGCCGGACGGGTTTGAAGGGCCGGACGGGCTTGAAAGACGTCCTCAAGCGCCAGACGGGCTTGAAGGGCCGGACGGGCTTGATTTGCCCGGACTGGGCGCGAAAAGTGCAGGTGGGAGCAGCGCGGACAGGAACAGCCGCGACAGCGGTATAGGCGGGGTCGGCCGGTGAGGGGCCGGGTGCCTCTGACCGTGCGGGGTGTGTACGCCGCCGCCGGTCTGCTCACTGTTCTCGGGCTCGGGTGGACCCTCTGGCACGGGGTGGTCGCGCCCGGTGCCGCCCTCGCCTTCGGGGTGCTCATCGCGGTCGGGGAGCTCGCACGGCGCGGGGAGATCGACCGCGAGCCCGCACCGCTCGGTGCTGCGGGGGCCCTCGCCTACGCGCTGCTCGGCCAGGACGGCGGGCGCCCCACCAGCCACGGCGCCATGCAGGTGGTCGCCGTCGTGGTGGCCGCCGCACTCGCCGGAGCCGTGCCGCACGTGGCCCTCGGGCGGGGTCCCGGCCTCGACCACATGGCCAGGCGGGTGCTGACCGTCGGCTTCGCCGCGGTCTGCTTCCAGCCGCTCTACAACTCGGGACGGCTGGGGCAGTGGGTGGGCGACGGGCCCTACTACGCCCTCGTACTGCTGCTCCTGCTCGCCCTCACCGCCCTCTGCGACGCCGTTCTCGCCGCCGCGATGGCCCGGGCCCGCACCCGATACCGGTACGGGCCGATCCTCCGCGACGAGCTGCGCGGGCTGATCGGGA
The DNA here is from genome assembly GCF_017315755.1 of Streptomyces beijiangensis. GTDB lineage: Bacteria > Actinomycetota > Actinomycetes > Streptomycetales > Streptomycetaceae > Streptomyces > Streptomyces beijiangensis. The sequence continues at coordinate 29,073 of NZ_JAFLRJ010000039.1, read as the reverse complement.
TCGGTTCCGCGGTCTGTGCCACGGGGGCCGTCATGGCGCTGGGGGTGGCCGTCGCGGGGCTGTGGGCGCTTCCTGTGGTCTCCGTACCGCTGCTGCTCACCCAGCTCTCCCTGCGCCGTTACGCGGTCGTACGGACGACGTACGCCCAGACCATCACCTCGCTCGCCCGCGCCACCGAGATCGCGGGATACACCCCACCGGGGCATGCCCGCAGGGTCGCCGCCCTCAGCCGGGCCGTCGGGCGCGAGCTGGGGCTCTCGGAGCCGGAGCTGACCGTTCTGGAGTACGCGGCTCTGATGCACGACATCGGGCAGCTGTCCCTGCTCGATCCGGTGCCCGACGGGGCCACGGAGCCGCTGCCCGCCGCCGAACAGCGCAGGATCGCGCTGCTGGGCGGGGCCGTGGTGCGCCAGACCGGGGTGGACGCGGAGGTCGCTGTCGTCGTGGAGCGGCAGGCCGATCCGTACCGGGAGCAGCCGCTGTCCGCCCGGATCGTGCGGGCGGTCAACGCGTACGAGGACCTGGTGGGGGGCAGCGGAGGTATGGGCAGTCCCCTCTCCGCGCTGGAGCGGCTGCGGCTCGGGACCGGCCACGACTACCACCCGGCGGTCGTGGAATCCCTGGCCCATGTCCTGTCCAGGGGCGGAGTCACACCCGTCCCGCCTGGGTAACCACTGGGTAATGAGCGGGCATCCGGCCGGGCATGGTTGGATGCGAAGAGAGGGTGTCCGGGGGCTGTGACAGCAGCCTGGAAACGACCTGGAAGCGACCGGCAGGCGGGAATCGTGAGGATCTTCGGGAAGGTACGGCATCGGCCCTCCGCCTCGTGGCGGCAGGCCACCGACCGCGCGTTCACGCTGATCGGAGACGGTCGGTACGAGGACGCGGGAGCGCTCCTGACCCGGGCGGCGGACCTGGAGCCATGGCTGTCGGAGTCGTGGTTCAACCTGGCTCTGCTGCACAAGTTCCGGCACGACTGGGACCAGGCGCGGGCGGCCGGTCTGCGGGCCGTGGCGCTCCTCGACCGGGAGACCGGGGCCCCCGACTGGTGGAACGTCGGCATCGCGGCCACCGCGCTCCAGGACTGGCCCCTCGCCCGCAGGGCCTGGCAGGCGTACGGACTGAAGGTGCCTGGCGCCGCCGCCTCCAACGGGGAGCCCGTCGGCATGGACCTCGGCTCCGCCGCCGTACGGCTCTCCCCCGAGGGCGAGGCCGAGGTGGTCTGGGGCAGGCGGCTCGACCCCGCCCGTATCGAGATCCTCTCCATCCCGCTGCCGTCCTCCGGGCGCCGCTGGGGCGAGGTCGTGCTGCACGACGGCGTACCGCACGGGGAGCGGCTGACGTCCGCGGGACCCGCCTTCCCCGTCTTCGACGAGATCGAGCTCTGGGCGCCGTCCCCCGTCCCCACCTGGGTGGTCCTCCTGGAGGCCGCCACCGAGAGCGACCGCGACGCCCTGGAGCGGCTGGCGGCCGACGCCGGGTTCGCCGCCGAGGACTGGTCGTCCTCCGTACGGCTGCTCTGCCGCACCTGCTCGGAGTCGAAGATGCCCTCCGACGAGGGCGACGGCGCGCAGCACCTGGACCCGCACGACCACAGCGAGCCGGGACACCCCGGGCCTTACGGGCACCGTACGGCCGGTGAGCTGTGGTCCCCCGAGCGCGAATGCGGCATCGCGGCGCCCGCAGGACTCGTGCGCGGACTGCTCGACGGGTGGGTCGCGGACTCCCCGGACAGCCGTGAGTGGCGTGATCTGGAAGAAGTCTGCTGATTCCTGGCCTTAGGCTGTATGGGATCGAATCCGGGTTTTGAGGAAGGCTTACGGCGGACATGGCGCAGCAGGAGACGGACCAGCAGGCCGAGCAGCAGGTCAATGACGGTTTCGTCGTGGACACCGAGGACTGTGAGGAGCGCGAGGAGGCGCACCGCGCACGCGGCACCGCCCGCCCCATCACCGTCGTCGGCAACCCGGTCCTGCACAAGGAGTGCAAGGACGTCACGGAGTTCGGCCCGGAGCTGGCCCAGCTGATCGATGACATGTTCGCCAGCCAGAAGGCGGCCGAGGGCGTGGGCCTGGCCGCCAACCAGATCGGCGTCGACCTCAAGGTCTTCGTCTACGACTGCCCGGACGACGACGGCGCCCGCCACACCGGGGTCGTCTGCAACCCGGTCCTGGAGGAGCTCCCCGCCGACAGCCGCCGGCTCGACGACGGCAACGAGGGCTGCCTCTCCGTCCCGACCGCCTACGCCGAGCTGGCCCGCCCCGACTACGCGGTGGTCCACGGCCAGGACGCCGAGGGCAACCCGATCAAGGTCCGGGGCAGGGGATACTTCGCGCGCTGCCTGCAGCACGAGACGGACCACCTGCACGGCTACCTGTACATCGACCGGCTGTCGAAGCGCGACCGCAAGGACGCGCTCCGACAGATGGAAGAGGGCACGCCGCGCTACGAGACCGTCCCCAACGCCTGAGGGCCGAACGCCTGACCCGTCAGGGACTGCACGGCCGCGCCGTCCGTCTCCCGCTCGCCCACGGCGAGCTGGGAGATCGCGTTACGGATGACGACGCCGTGTCCGTGTCCGTTTCCGGCGGGCTCCAGCTGCCAGCGCTGGGTGCGGGCGGTCGCCGAACAGGTCCCCGCGGACAGCTCGGCGCCCACCTCCAGCGGGGCACCGAGGTAGCGCTTGCCGCGCGTGGCGTCCAGGCACTGGCCGCTCTCCGCCGACTTCAGGGTGTAGTAGCCGTCGGTGGTGGCCGTCGCGGTCCAGGCCGCGGTGGAGCCACGTACCAGCGCCACACCTGAACCGGCCGCCGGGGCAAGGGACTTGGCGCCCGGCGCGGTCAGCCTGTACGTGCCGTCCGCGACCGGGGTCCGGTCGGTGTTCGCCCAGTCCGGCGCGTGGCCCAGCGTGCGGGCGAGCGTCTCGAAGCCCGCGTACGTCGCCGCCGGCTTGGGGCCGCCCCAGGTCGCCTGGGCGAGGAAGCGCAGCGGCATGAACGTCTTCGCCTCGACCTCGTTCTCCGTCTCGGCTGCCGCGCTGTCCGGCCAGAGCGAGATTTTCGCGCCGGTCAGGTTGGCGGGCCGCCCGGTGAGCGTCTCGTCCTCGAAGCGCAGCGGGGTCCAGTCCGAGTCGTACAGCTTCTGCGTGTTCATCGTGAAGCCGCCGCGCACCAGATAGAGCGAGTACGCGGAGTTCATGACCGGCCGGCCCTCGGCGAGCAGCGCCGACGGCTTCTCGATGGAGCCGCCGCCCGTCCAGTGCTCGACGGTGATGTCGCGGTCGAGCGGGACGACGGTGTTCTTGCCCGCCAGGCCGTCGTTCCAGATGCGCAGCGTACGGCCGCCCGCCTTGACGTGGGTGTCGACCTGGTTGATGAAGTCGGCGAAGAGGTCGTCGGGGGACGCCTTGTCGCCGAATCGCTTCGTCGCTTCCGCCTGCAGCTGTGGGTAGTTGGGGTAGGCGGAGCCGATCATGTACTCGTCGGCGCCCATGTGCCACTGCTTGGCGCCCCAGGCCTTGACCGCCTCGTCGACGAGCGAGGTGTAGTACGCCAGCGCCTCGGGCTTGGAGATGTCGAGCCGGGGCGCGGAGGGCGTGCCGTCCTTGTCCTTGAGCTGGAGCTCGGGGTGGTTCTCCAGGTAAGGGTCCATATGGCCGGGGGAGTTGATCTCGGGGATCAGCTCGATGTGGTACTTGGCCGCGACGGCGGCCAGCTGCCGGGCCTCGGCCTTGGTGTAGTAGCCCCAGAACGCCGTCTTCGGGTCGACGTCGCTCTTCACCTTGCCCTCGATCCAGAGCTGGTTGAGCTTCTGCGAGGCCATGTCCTTCATCAGCCGCTCGAACCACGGCAGCGAGACATGGATGTAGCAGGCGCAGACCCCGACGCCGCGCTCACGGTAGGCGGGGACGTCGGTGGCCGAACCGCGGGCGGCGCGGCCGTCGTCGTTGAGGAGCTGCAGGACGGTGCGGGTTCCGTAGAAGACTCCGGTGGAGGTGGCCGCGGTGACGGTCAGGCGGTCGCCGACGGAGATGCGGTAGCCCTCTGCGCCCAACTCACCCTTGAGGGACGGGTCTTGGCGGAGTACGACGTCGCCGGCCCTGGCCCGCCCCCGGGTGACGGGGTGGTGGCCGGTCAGTTCCGTACCGCCGAAGCGCCGTGCGTCGCTCTCCGTGCGCCCGTCGCGGGCGTCCACGGCAATGCGCGCACGGTCGGTGAGCGTGAACTCGCCTGCTGTGCCGTGCCATTCGCGCAGCGCGGGCAGCACCTCGGGGGGTGGGCCCGCGTCCGCCGCCGATGCGCTCTGGCCGGGGAGCAGCGCGGCGCAGAGCGCCACCAGAGCCGCTGCGGCCGCGGCTCCTCGTCTTGCCTTCCGCATGAAGATCGCCCTTCCGTAGTCCTGGCCAACGACCCTGGTGGTGCCGCACCGGGAAGTCCATGGACGGTGCATGCGGATGGTTGGACGGAAGTGCGGTCACGCGTCGGGCGTCCCGCGTCACGCGGCCGGGGCGGCGACCCGGAAGGTGCGGCGGTAGGCGTTGGGCGTCGTGCCGAGGGTGCGCAGGAAGTGGTGGCGGAGACCGGCCGCCGTACCGAAGCCCGAGCGGCCCGCGACGGCGTCCACCGTCTCGTCCGACCCCTCCAGCAACTCCTGTGCGTACAGCACGCGTTGGCGCAGCAGCCAGCGGTAGGGCGTGGTCCCCGTCTCCTGCTGGAAGCGGCGGGCGAAGGTGCGCGGGGACATGTGCGCGCGGGCCGCGAGCTCCTCCACGGTCATCTCCTCCTCCAGATGGCGCGCCATCCACGCGAGCACCTCGCCCACCGTGTCGCACCGGGCCATGGCGGCCAGCGGGCGCTCGATGAACTGGGCCTGGCCGCCGTCGCGGTGCGGCGGGACCACCATGCGGCGGGCGATGGCGTTGGCGACCTGGGGGCCGTGCTCCTGCCGTACGAGATGGAGGCAGGCGTCGATCCCTGCCGCGGTGCCCGCCGAGGTGATGACCGGGCCGTCCTGTACGTACAGCACATCGGGCTGGACGATCGCGCGCGGGTACTGGACGGCCAGCTCGTCGGCGTGGCGCCAGTGCATGGTGCAGCGGCGCCCGTCGAGGAGGCCGGCCGCGCCGAGGACAAAAACGCCGGAGCAGACGCTGAGGACGAGGGCCCCGCGGTCGACGGCACGGCGCAGCGCGGCCAGGAGCTCGGGCGGGAAGGTGCGGGTCGCGAAGTCGTCGCCCGCGGGCACGGCGATGAGGTCGGCCTCCTCCAGCCGGTCGAGACCGTGCGACGTGGTGAGGGTGAAGCCGGCGTGGGTGCTGAGGACAGGGGTGTCGGCGGAGACCACGGCGAAGTCGTAGACGGGCAGGTCCTCGTCGCTGCGGTCGAGGCCGAACACCTCGCAGACGACGCCGAGTTCGAAGGGGTGGACGTGGTCGAGCAGCACGACAGCGACGTTCTTCAGCATGGATCCAGTGTGGCAGCAATTCGAGGTTGCATGACGGTCCTGCCACTCATTTTCCGGGCCGCCGAGCGGGAAAGTAGACGCATGGACACCTTCCTGAACTACCTGACCGTCATCGCCGTCTTCGTCCTCATCGCCCTGCCGTCGCTCGTCGGGGTCGCCCACGACCGGCGCATCGACCGGCAGATCGCACGGGCCGCCGCTCAGCGTCACGCATCGCGCGCCGAGAAGCGGTACGAGCTCTCCGCCTGATCCTGTGGCCGGGCCGCATGAGCCGAATCCGCTGAACGAGGGGGCGGGGCCGCAGCGGTCCCGCCCCAGGTGTGTTCAGGACTCCGGGTAGGAGCCCGTCGCGCCGTCGATCAGTTCGCGCACGATGTCCATGTGGCCCGCGTGCCGGGCCGTTTCCTCGATCATGTGGACCAGGACCCAGCGCATCGACACCGTCTCGCCGTCCCAGGACTTGCCGAGACCGTCCAGGCCGACCTCGTTGATCGCCAGGTCCGCGGCGGTACGGGCCCGGCCGTAGAGCGCCACGATGGCCGCGGTCGTGTCGTCGGGGCCGATCTCCAGGTCCTGTTCGGGATCGAAGCCGAGCGGATCGTGCTCCCGCCCGAACGTCTCGCAGAACCAGCCGTACTCCACGGCCGCCAAGTGCTTGACCAGACTGAGGAGATTCGTGCCCGACGGGGTCAGCGGGCGTCGTACCTGCTCGTCGTCCAGGCCCTCCAGCTTCCAGAGCACCGCGTCGCGGTGGCGGTTGATGCTGACGAGGAGAGTGTCCTTCTCGGGGCCCGCCAGGGGCGGGATGCGTATCACCATGCCGGGACCGTAGCAGCGAGGAACGGGAGCAGTGCCGCGTTGAACCGCTCGGGCTGTTCCACGCCCGGGAGGTGTCCGGCGCCGTCGATGACGGCCAGGGTCGCGTGCGGGATCAGGCGCCGGATGGACTCGGCGTCGGGGACCGGGGTGTAGACGTCGTCCGCGCCCACCAGGATGAGGGTGGGTGCCGTGACGGCGGCGAGCGTTTCGCGGTAGTCGGGGCGTTCCGCCCGGCCGCGCAGGGCCGCTGCCGCGCCCTCGGGGTCGGTCGTGCGCATCATCGTCAGGACATGGTCGGCCGCGTCGGGGAGGGCCGTGACGTTGTAGGCGGCCAGCATCTTGTCGATCACCTCGGCCGCGTATCCCGCCATCCCCTCGGAGAGGAGCCGGTCCGCGAGGGAGTTACGGAACGCTTTGCCCTCCTCGGACTCGGCGACCGGGGAGGTGTCGGCCAGGATCAGGGCCAGCACCCGGTGTGCGTAACGGCGTTGGAACTCCATCGCGATCTGGCCGCCCATGGAGACCCCGCCGATCACCGCGCGCTCCAGGCCCAGGTGGTCGAGGAGGGCTGCGAGGTCTTCTGCGAAGCCGGAGAGGAGCACCTTGCCGGGGGTGACCGTGGAGTCGCCGTATCCGCGCAGGTCCGGGGTGATGGCGCGGTGTCCGGCCGCCGCAAGGGCTTTCGCCTGCGGGGCCCAGAGTGTGTGGTTGAAGGGGTGCCCGTGGACGAGGACTACGGGGAGGCCGGATTCGGGGCCGAGGTCGTCGTAGTGGAGCGTGGCGCCGGAGGTGGAGAAGTGCTTCATGCGGCGCACTGTAAAGGGCGGCGGGCCGGCAGGGCGCGGGGATTTCCGCGCTCTGCCGACCCGTTGCCGCGTCCTGGAAGTCGTCCTGGAAGTCGTCCAGGGAGTCGTCCAGGGAGTCGTCCTAGAAGTCGTCGTCGAAGGAGACCGAGCCCTCGACCGCGACCTGGTACGCCGACGGGCGGCGCTCGAAGAAGTTGGTCAGCTCCTGCACACCCTGCAACTCCATGAAGGAGAAAGGGTTCTCCGAGCCGTACACCGGCGCGAAGCCCAGGCGCGTCAGGCGCTGGTCGGCGACGCACTGGAGGTACTCGCGCATGGACTCGGTGTTCATGCCGGGCAGGCCTTCACCGCACAGGTCGCGGCCGAACTGGAGCTCCGCCTCGACCGCCTCCTTGATCATGTCCGTGACCTGCTGCTGGAGCGCGTCGTCGAAGAGATCCGGCTCCTCCTTGCGGACGGTGTCCACGACCTCGAACGCGAAGTTCATGTGCATCGTCTCGTCGCGGAACACCCAGTTGGTGCCGGTCGCCAGGCCGTGGAGCAGGCCGCGGGAACGGAACCAGTAGACGTAGGCGAAGGCACCGTAGAAGAACAGGCCCTCGATGCACGCCGCGAAGCAGATCAGGTTGAGGAGGAAGCGGCGGCGGTCCGACCGTGATTCGAGGCGGTCGATCTTCTCGACAGAGTCCATCCACTTGAAGCAGAACTGGGCCTTCTCCTTGATGGAGGGGATCTCCTCCACCGCGTCGAAGGCGGCCGCCCGGTCCTCCGGATTGGGGAGGTAGGTGTCCAGGAGCGTCAAGTAGAACTGGACATGCACCGCTTCCTCGAAGAGCTGGCGCGAGAGGTACAGGCGCGCCTCGGGGGAGTTGATGTGCTTGTACAGCGTCAGGACCAGGTTGTTCGAGACGATCGAGTCGCCCGTCGCGAAGAACGCGACCAGCCGGCCGATCATGTGCTGCTCACCCGCCGACAGCTTGGCGAGGTCGGAGACGTCCGAGTGGAGATCGACCTCCTCGACCGTCCAGGTGTTCTTGATCGCGTCCCGGTAGCGCTCGTAGAAGTCCGGGTAGCGCATGGGGCGAAGGGTCAGCTCGAAGCCCGGGTCGAGGAGGTTCTTCTGGGAGTTGTCGGTGCTCATTACTGGCAGGCCTCGCAGGACTCGGGGTTTTCGAGGGAGCAGGCGAGCGCCTCGGCGTCGGTGACCGGTGTCGCCTGCTGTACGGGGATGGGCGTCGACTTCGCGGCCGCGCGGGCGATCTTCGTGGCCGGGCGGGAGCGCAGGTAGTACGTCGTCTTCAGGCCCTGCTTCCAGGCGTACGCGTACATCGAGGAGAGCTTCCCGATGGTGGGCGTCTCCAGGAAGAGGTTCAGCGACTGCGACTGGTCGAGGTACGGGGTGCGGGCCGCCGCCATGTCGATCAGGCCGCGCTGCGGGATCTCCCACGCCGTGCGGTACAGGGCGCGGACGTCCGCCGGGATCCAGCTGAAGTCCGAGACCGAGCCGCTCGCCTCGCGCAGCGCCTCGCGGGACTGGGCGTCCCAGACGCCGAGCCGCTTCAGGTCCTGCACCAAGTAGGCGTTGACCTGCAGGAATTCACCCGACAGCGTCTCGCGCTTGAAGAGGTTGGAGACCTGGGGCTCGATGCACTCGTACACGCCGGCGATCGAGGCGATCGTCGCGGTGGGGGCGATCGCCAGGAGCAGCGAGTTGCGCATTCCGGTCGCCGCGATCCGGGTACGGAGTGCGTCCCAGCGCTCCGGCCAGGTCGGCGTGACGCCGTAGTGGTCCGGGTGCAGGACGCCGCGGGCCGCGCGGGTCTTCTCCCAGGCGGGGAGGGGGCCGTTGCGCTCGGCGAGGTCCGCGGACGCCTCGTACGCCGCGAGCATGATCCGCTCGGAGATACGGGTGGACAGCGCCTTCGCCTCGGGGGAGTCGAAGGGCACCCGCAGCTGGAAGAAGACGTCCTGCAGGCCCATCGCGCCGAGGCCCACCGGGCGCCACTTGGCGTTGGAGCGGCCGGCCTGGTCGGTCGGGTAGAAGTTGATGTCGACCACACGGTCGAGGAAGGTGACCGCGGTGCGGACCGTCTCGTCCAGGCGCTCCCAGTCGATCCCGCCGTCGACGACGAAGGCGCCGAGGTTGACCGAGCCCAGGTTGCAGACGGCCGTCTCGCTGTCGTCCGTCACCTCCAGGATCTCGGTGCAGAGGTTCGAGGAGTGCACGACCGTGCCGGGCTCGGCGGTCTGGTTGGCCGTACGGTTCGACGCGTCCTTGAAGGTCATCCAGCCCTGGCCTGTCTGGGCGAGGGTGCGCATCATGCGGCCGTACAACTCGCGGGCCGGGATGGTCTTCAGGGCCAGACCGTCCGCCTCCGCCTTGCGGTACGCGGCGTCGAAGTCGTCGCCCCACAGGTCCACCAGCTCGGGGACGTCGGCGGGGGAGAAGAGCGACCACTGGCCGTCGGTGTCCACGCGGCGCATGAACTCGTCGGGGATCCAGTGCGCCAGGTTGAGGTTGTGCGTACGGCGCGCGTCCTCACCCGTGTTGTCGCGCAGCTCCAGGAACTCCTCGATGTCCGAGTGCCAGGTCTCCAGGTAGACCGCGGCCGCGCCCTTGCGCCGGCCGCCCTGGTTCACCGCGGCGACCGAGGCGTCGAGGGTCTTGAGGAACGGGACGATGCCGTTGGAGTGGCCGTTCGTCCCGCGGATGAGCGAACCGCGCGAACGGATGCGGCTGTACGAGAGGCCGATGCCGCCCGCGTGCTTCGAGAGGCGGGCGACCTCGTGGTAGCGGCCGTAGATGGAGTCCAGCTCGTCCAGGGGGGAGTCCAGGAGGTAGCAGGAGGACATCTGGGGGTGGCGGGTGCCGGAGTTGAACAGGGTGGGGGAGGAGGGGAGGTAGTCGAGGCGGCTCATCAGGCCGTACAGGGCCGCGACTTCGTCGACCGCCTGGGCGCTCTCGTTCTCGGCGAGGCCGGAGGCGACCCGGAGCATGAAGTGCTGGGGCGTCTCGATGACCTTGCGGGTGATGGGGTGGCGGAGCAGGTAGCGGCTGTAGAGGGTACGCAGGCCGAAGTAGCCGAAGCGGTCGTCGGCGGCCGTGTCGACGAGGGAGTCGAGACGGGCGGTGTGCGTCGTGACGAAGGCGTTCGTACGGTCCGCGATCAGGCCCTCGCGGTGGCCGACCGCGACGGAGGAGGAGAAGGAGCCGACCCCCTGGGTCGCCGCCTCCTCCGCGATGGAGATCGTGAGCAGACGGGCGGCGAGCCGCGAGTACGCGGGGTCCTCGGAGATCAGCCCCGCGGCGGCCTCGGTTGCCAGCTCCCGGAGTTCGGCGGTGTCCGAGCCCGCGTTACGGCCGCGGAGCGCGGCGGCTGCGACCTTGCCCGGGTCGGTGTCGGGGAGGTCGGCGGTGAGGTCGGTCAGGGTCCGCAGCAGTACGGTCCCTGGTCCGCTCCGCTCCGCTCCGCCTCCGCTCTCTGAAGAGCCCTTGGATGCGGAGCCGGCGTCCTGCTCGGTGCTGATGGCAGCAGGTGCAGTGGGCGCAATGGTCACGGTGCGCTCTCTCTCGCTCGGCTGGGGACCGGCGGGGGCACACGGGTGACGTACGAGGGCGCGTCGGGGCAGCACTCCGTACAGCATCCGCAGGCCCTACCGCGAGGCCCGGACGTGTTGCGTCCGCTTCGGGCGAAGCGGGCGCGCTGCCGACAGGTCTTCGGACTTAATACACCGTTGCGGGACAGTTCCGGACTCGCACCGGATTCCCCTGCAGCGACAGCGAGCACGAGCATACATGTGGGGGGCGCTCGATGTGGCACCCCCCACATGTTGTGTCGGGTCGCGTCTGAGCTATGGGCTGTGCGCCGGTAAATCGGTCCGGGGCGGGCCCGCAGCCCCTCCCCGGGGGCGGGCATATCAAGCCCGTCCGGCGATTGAGGACACGCGGCCGGAGGCCGCGTACGGGAGGTGCGGGGGCGCAGCCGCCGTAAATGCGCGGGCCGTCGCGGCTCCCCATCGGGAGCCGCGACGGCCCGTACACGCGAACCCCGTCAGGGTCAGTGCGTGGCGCCCGCCGTCGCCGGCGGAAGGTCGATCTGGACTCCCTTGTCGCCCGCGTCCGCCGTGTAGTCCGCCGGGGACGTCTCGTCGACGCCCTCCGGCGCCTTCAGCGCCTTCAGGACGAAGGTCAGGACCACGACCACCACCGCGTTCAGGACGAACGCCGTCAGGCCGATGTAGCCGATCTCTCCGAAGCCGGGGATCTCCTTCGACGAGCCGCCGAAGTGCTTCTGCGTCGGCGAGGCGACCCCGAATGCGGCGAAGGTGCCGTACAGCATGCCTGCCGCCCAGCCCGCGAGCAGCGCCCAGCGGTGGAACCAGCGCGTGAAGAGGCCGCCGACCAGTGCCGGCATCGTCTGCAGGATCCAGATGCCGCCCAGCAGCTGGAAGTTGATCGCGACCGTCTTGTCCATCGTCAGGACGAAGGCCAGCGCCCCCACCTTCACCAGCAGCGAGACCAGCTTGGAGACCTTCGCCTCGTGGGCCGGCGTCGCGTCCGGCCTGATGAAGTCCCGGTAGATGTTGCGCGTGAAAAGGTTCGCCGCCGCGATCGACATGATCGCCGCAGGCACCAGCGCGCCGATGCCGATCGCCGCGAAGGCGACGCCCGCGAACCAGTCCGGGAACATGTTCTCGAAGAGCTGCGGGATCGCCAGCTGGGGGTTCTTGACCGAGACCCCGGCCGCGATCGCCATGAAGCCGAGCAGGGCCAGGAGGCCGAGCATCAGGGAGTACAGCGGCAGGATCGTGGTGTTGCGGCGGATCACGTTGCGGCTGCGCGAGGAGAGCGTCGCCGTGATCGAGTGCGGGTACATGAAGAGCGCGAGCGCCGAGCCGAGGGCGAGCGTGGCGTAACCCCACTGGCCCGCCTCGCCGGGGGCGAGTGCGCCGATCGGTTTGCCCGTCGCCGGGTTCAGCTTGGCGAACTTCTCGCCCGCCGCCGCGAAGATGTCGTCGAATCCGCCCAGTTTGATGGGGATGTAGATGATCGCGACGATGATGACGAGATAGATCAGCCCGTCCTTGACGAAGGCGATCAGCGCGGGCGCGCGCAGCCCCGATGAGTAGGTGTACGCCGCGAGTACGGCGAAGGCGATCAGCAGCGGCAGGTCCTTGACGAACCAGTTGCTGCTCTCGCCGCCGACGCCCATGACGTCCAGTACCGCCTGGATGCCGACCAGTTGGAGTGCGATGTACGGCATCGTGGCGAGGATGCCGGTCACCGCGACCGCCAGCGACAGGCCCTTCGAGCCGAAGCGCCCGCGCACGAAGTCCGAGGTGGTGACGTACCCGTGCTTGTGCGAGACCGACCACAGGCGGGGCAGGAAGGTGAAGATCAGCGGGTAGACGAGGATCGTGTAAGGCACGGCGAAGAAGCCGGCCGCGCCCGCCGCGTAGATCAGCGCGGGGACGGCGACGAAGGTGTACGCCGTGTACAGGTCGCCGCCGAGCAGGAACCAGGTGACCCAGGTGCCGAACGACCGGCCGCCCAGGCCCCATTCGTCGAGGCTCTCCTCGTTCTCGGCCTTGCGCCAGCGCGACGCCATGAATCCGATGACCGTGACGGCCAGGAAGAAGAAGATGAAGACGCCGAGAGCGACGCCATTGACGCCGGTCTTCATGAGGACGCGCCTTCCTTGCGGGCGCGCTGGTCACGCTGCCACAGCTTGTACGCGATCATCGTGAGCGCGGTCGAGATGAGGACCCAGAGCATCTGGTACCAGTAGAAGAACGGGATGCCGATGAAGGCCGGGTCGACCTTCGCGTACGAGCTCACCCAGAGCATCGCCACGAAGGGCGCGATCAGGCAGATCGCGATGATCACGCGCGCCGGTGTGACGACGGGTGGTGGTTTCTCTTCTGGCATGCGGTGTTCCGTCCCCTCGCTGATCACCTGTTGTAATGCGCAGGAAATCTATGCGCGGGCTCTCACCCGAAGGAACCCCTGTCCGCATACCGGAATGGCATCAACCGTGCGCTGACCGCGGTGGAATGCGGCGCTTGGTCCGACTCCCGGAGGAGTACGACATGACGCTCGTACCCTGATTCATCGGTGGATGCGCGCACGTAACGTACGCGCATCCACGTCAGTCGTTGGGCCGCTGCAGCGTCGCGACGAACTTGTACCGGTCGCCCCGGTACACCGAGCGCACCCACTCCACCGGCTCGCCCCGCTCGTCGATCGAGTGCCGCGACAGCATCAGCATCGGCAGACCCACATCCGTGCCGAGCAGACCCGCCTCGCGCGGTGTCGCCAGGGACGTCTCGATCGTCTCCTCGGCCTCCGCGAGCCGGACGTCGTACACCTCGGAGAGTGCCGTGTAGAGCGAGGTGTACTTCACCAGCGAGCGCCGCAGCGCGGGGAAACGCTTGGCGGACAGGTGGGTGGTCTCGATCGCCATCGGCTCGCCGCTCGCCAGGCGCAGGCGCTCGATGCGCAGGACGCGGCCGCCGGCCGTGATGTCCAGGAGCCCCGCGAGGGCGTCGTCGGCGGTGATGTAGCCGATGTCGAGGAGCTGCGAGGTGGGTTCGAGGCCCTGGGCCCTCATGTCCTCGGTGTACGAGGTGAGTTGGAGGGCCTGCGAGACCTTGGGCTTTGCGACAAAGGTGCCTTTGCCCTGGATCCGCTCGAGGCGGCCCTCGACGACGAGCTCCTGAAGCGCCTGGCGCACGGTCGTGCGTGAGGTGTCGAACTCGGCGGCCAGAGTGCGCTCCGGGGGCACGGGCGTGCCCGGCGGGAGGGTCTCCGTCATGTCGAGCAAGTGCCTCTTGAGCCGGTAGTACTTGGGCACGCGCGCAGTACGCCCGGGCGTCGTGGCCTCAGTCTCCGTACCGCCCCCGTCAGTGCCCATGGCCTGCCTTCCCGAGTGCTGCGCTGCTGCCGTCACCGGCTCCTCCGTCTGTTGCGGCTCACATGGTGGCACGGTGCGCTGTCAGGGCGTCGGCCTCCCGCAGGTGTCGGTCCGATAACAGGTCCGACAGGCCTTCTTATACACCCTTGACACCCCTAAAGGTCTAGGCCAAGCTCCCGGTACTGGTCTAAACCATTAAAGACCAGGTCCCAGCCCCACGTGCAGTACACGCCCCATTTACGCGTCGCACCGGTAGTCGCGGCGCTTGTGGCGGAACGGCGTTCTCGGGTGATGGGGGGAAGTTCCTTGCATCCCTGAGGAGGGTGTTGTGAAGCGCAAGCTCATCGCAGCAATTGGCGTTGCGGGCATGCTGGTCAGCATTGCCGCGTGTGGTTCGGACGACAAGTCCGACAGCGGCAGCAAGAAGGCCGGGGCCGACAGCTACAAGGGCCAGACCCTGACCGTCTGGGCGATGGACGGCTCCACGCCGCCCAACTGGACCAAGGACGTGACGGCCGCCTTCCAGAAGAAGACCGGCGCGACGCTGAAGTTCGAGACCCAGAAGTGGGACGGCATTCAGCAGAAGATCACGACGGCTCTCTCCGAGTCGACGCCGCCGGACGTCATCGAGGTCGGCAACACCCAGACCCCGGCGTACGCGGCCACGGGCGGCCTCGCCGACCTGAGCGACCTGAAGAAGGAGATCGGCACCGACTGGGCCGAGCCCCTCAACAAGTCCGCCGTCTTCGAGGGCAAGCAGTTCGCCGCCCCGTGGTACTTCGCCAACCGCGTCGTCATCTACAACAAGAAGGTCTGGGCGGACGCCGGCATCACCGGCACCCCGAAGACCCGCGCCGAGTTCTTCACGGACCTCGACAAGATCAAGGCCAAGGGCAAGGCCGAGCCGATCTACCTGCCCGGCCAGAACTGGTACTTCTTCGACGGCCTGACCATCGGCCAGGGCGCGGACCTCGTCAAGAAGGAAGGCGACAAGTACGTCTCCAACCTCTCTGACCCCAAGGTCGCCGCGGCCATGGAGCTGTACAAGAAGTACCAGTCGTACTCCAAGGCCCCCAAGGACAAGGACGAGGCCACCCCGCAGCAGGCCGACGTCTTCGCCAAGGGCAAGACCGGCGCCTTCGTCGGCATGGGCTGGGAGGCCGGTACGGCCATCAAGGCCAACCCCGCCATCGAGAAGGAGATCGGTTACTTCACGATCCCGGGTGAGACGGCTGCCAAGCCCGAGGGTGTCTTCCTCGGCGGCTCCAACCTCGCCGTCGCCGCGGGCAGCAAGAAGCAGGACCTCGCGAAGGAGTTCCTGCGGATCGCACTCTCCGACCAGTTCGAGGGCGCGCTCTCCAAGGAGAGCGGTCTCATCCCGAACAAGACGTCGCTGAACTCCAACCTCACGGCCAACCCGGCCGGTGCCGCCGCGGCTCCCGCCGCCGGTGTCTCCGGTGGCACCACCCCGCTCATCCCCGAGTGGGCCCCGGTGGAGAACAACCCGAACCCGATCAAGAGCTACATGACCGCGGTGCTGAACGGGAAGACTCCGGCCGAGGCAGCCAAGGCGGTCGAGGCGGAGATCAACAAGCGCCTCTCGCAGAAGAACTGATCGCACGCGCCGGGGGGCGGGCCACTGCTCCCCGGCGCTCTGCGTGTTCCGGCGCAGCCACGACCGTACGGCCACAGAAGAGATGGCGAGCATGTCAGTGCAGACCGAACGCGCGGACCGGGCAGGCTCGGCCCCGGCGGACACCATCCGCAAGGGTGATGCTCCCCGAGGCGGACCCGCCGCAGCGCGCAAGAACCGGGCCGGCGCCTCCGTCCCGTATCTACTCCTCCTGCCGGCACTGCTTGTCACGGCGGTGTTCCTGGGCTGGCCCCTGGTCAAGGACGGCATGCTGTCCTTCCAGAATCTCAACCCGCGCCAGCTGATCCTCCACCTCACCGAGTGGAACGGCTTCGACAACTACTCAGAGGTCCTGAAGAGTTCGGACTTCTGGAAGGTCGTCGAGCGATCGGTCTTCTTCACCGCCGCCAACGTCGTACTGACCATGCTGGCGGGCATCCTGATCGGCCTGCTCCTCGCACGCCTCGGCAAGAAGATGCGCCTGCTGCTCATGCTGGGCCTGGTGTTCGCCTGGGCCATGCCGATGATCGCGGCGACCACCGTCTACCAGTGGCTCTTCGCCCAGCGCTTCGGTGTCGTGAACTACGTTCTCGACACGCTCGGCTGGCACTCGATGGCCGACTACAACTGGCTGGGCACGCAGTTCTCCACGTTCTCCATCGTCACCCTGCTGATCGTCTGGCAGTCCGTGCCGTTCGTGGCGATCAACCTGTACGCGGCGACGACGACGATCCCGAGGGAAATGTACGAAGCCGCATCGCTCGACGGCGCCGGCGGCTGGAAGAGCTTCACCTCCGTGACGTTCCCCTTCCTCAAGCCGTTCCTGCTGGCCACGACGTTCCTGCAAGTCATCTGGATCTTCAAGTCGTTCGCCCAGCTCTTCGCGATCAACGGCGGCGGCCCGGACCGGCTCACCGAGACCCTGCCCGTGTACGCCTTCGTCGAAGGCGTCGGCAACCAGCACTTCGGCATGGGCGCGGCGATCTCGTTCCTGACGATCATCGTGCTGGTCGCGCTGACCGGTTACTACCTGCGTATCGCGCTCAAGAACGAGGAGGACGAGCTGTGAGGCGTTCACTGTTCGGCCGCATCTGGCCCAACGCGACGGCGATCATCCTCTTCGCAGGCTTCGCCTTCCCCGTCTACTGGATGTTCAGCACGGCCTTCAAGCCGAACCTCGACATCGTCACCGACACCCCGGTCTGGTTCCCGACCAACTACACGTTCGAGCACTTCAAGACGGTATTCCGCGCGGACCACTTCTGGACCCTGGTGTTCAACTCGGTCACCGTCACCGTGCTGTCCGTGCTCGGCTCGCTGGTCATCTCGCTCTTCGCGGCGTTCGCCATGACGCGTATGCGCTTCAAGGGCCGCCGCGGCATCCTCCTGACCTTCATGATCGCGCAGATGGCCCCCTGGGAGGTCATGGTCATCGCGATCTACATGCTGGTGCGCGACGCGGACATGCTGAACAGCCTGGTCCCGCTGACGCTCTTCTACATGGTGATGGTCCTCCCCCTCACGATCCTGACGCTGCGCGGCTACATCGCCGCCGTGCCCAAGGAGCTGGAGGAGTCCGCCATGGTCGACGGCTGCACCCGCACCCAGGCCTTCATCAAGGTGATCTTCCCCCTCCTGGGCCCCGGTCTGATGGCCACCTCGCTCTTCGGCTTCATCACCGCGTGGAACGAATTCCCGCTGGTCCTCATCCTCAACAAGGACATCGAGTACCAGACGCTCCCGCTCTGGCTCTCCCAGTTCCAGACGGCGTTCGGCGACGACTGGGGCGCCACCATGGCCGCCTCGTCGCTCTTCGCCATCCCCATCCTGATCCTCTTCGTCTATCTGCAACGCAAGGCTGTCAGCGGTCTCACCTCCGGTGCCGTGAAGGGCTGATGTCATCCATGACCACGATCGCACCCGGCACTGACACCCTGACCCGCGACGCCCTCGCGGTGCTCCAGCCAGGTTTCACCGGGACCACCGCGCCCGAGTGGCTGCTGCGGCTGATCGGCGAAGGGCTCTCCTCCGTCGGCCTCTTCGGACGCAACATCGCCTCGGCCGGGCAGCTCGCGGAACTGACACGGCAGTTGCGCGCCGAGCGGGACGACGTCCTCGTCGCCATCGACGAGGAGGGCGGCGACGTCACCCGCCTGGAGGTCCGCAGCGGCTCCTCCTTTCCGGGCAATCTCGCGCTCGGCGCCGTCGACGACCCGGAGCTGACCCGCTCCGTCGCCCTTGAGCTCGGCCGCAGGCTCGCCGAGTGCGGGGTCAACCTCAACTGGGCGCCGTCCGCGGACGTCAACTCCAATCCGGGCAATCCGGTCATCGGTGTACGGTCCTTCGGCGCCGATCCCGCCCTCGTGGCCCGCCACACGGCGGCGTACGTCGAAGGCCTCCAGGCCGCGGGCGTCGCCGCCTGCACCAAGCACTTCCCCGGCCACGGCGACACCGCCGTCGACTCCCACCACGCGATGCCCCGCATCGACGCGGACATGGAGACCCTGCACGCCCGCGAACTCGTGCCCTTCAGGGCCGCGATCGCGGCGGGCTCCAAGTCGGTGATGAGCGCGCACATCCTGCTGCCCGCCCTCGACCCCGACCGCCCGGCCACGCTCAGCCCGCGCATCCTCACCGGGCTGCTCCGCGAGGAGCTCGGTTACGACGGCCTGATCGTCACCGACGGCATGGAGATGCAGGCCATCGCCGCGGTGTACGGCATCGAGCGCGGCTCGGTCCTCGCGATCGCGGCCGGCGCCGACGCCATCTGTGTGGGCGGCGGACTCGCCGACGAACAGACGGTTCTCGATCTGCGGGACGCGCTGGTAGCCGCGGTCCGCAGTGGTGACCTTCCCGCCGAGCGGCTGGCCGACGCCGCCGCACGGGTCCGTGCGCTGGCCGCGTGGACCCAGCAGAGCAGGGGGACCTTGGTGCCGGGCGCGGCAGTGCAGGAGGGGACCGCGCCCGGCAGCGAGATCGGCCTCGTCGCGGCACGCCGCGCGCTCAGGGTGACGGTGGCCGAGAGCCACACCCCGCTGACCTCGGCTCCGTACGTCGCCGCCTTCACGCCCGTCGCCAACATCGCGGTGGGCGACGAGACCCCGTGGGGCATCGCCGCCGACCTGGCCGCGCTGCTGCCGGGCACCGGGACAGGATCCTTCGGGGCCGACGCACCGGTGGAGTCGGTACTGGCCGCCGCGGGGGAGCGCCGGATCGTGGCGGTCGTACGCGACGAGCACCGGCATCCGTGGATGGGCGCCGCACTGGACGCACTGCTGGCGGCCAGGCCCGACACGGCGGTGGTCGAGATGGGCGTACCGCAGGCGGCTGCCCGCGGGGCGCTGCACATCGCGACACACGGCGCCGCCCGAGTCTGCGGCCGAGCCGCAGCAGAGGTCATCGCCGGCGGAAATTCCAGCCCGTCGAGGGGCCCCCTCCCTGCTCCTTAAGAGCTTGGGGGAGATTGAGGACGAGCGCGCCCGAAGGGTGCGCGGCAGAGCGAAAGGGCCCGGACACCATCAAGGTGTCCGGGCCCTCTCGTACGAGGTCCTACAGCCCCTGCCACTCCGGCTTGGCCGCGAACGTCGCACGGAAGTACTCGGCCAGCTTCAGCTTCGACGCCGCCGCCTCGTCGACCACGACCGTCGCATGCCGGTGCAGCTGCAGCGCCGACGCCGGGACCAGCGCGGAGAGCGGCCCCTCGACCGTCGCGGCCACCGCGTCCGCCTTGCCCTCGCCGGTGGCGAGCAGCACCAGGTGGCGGGCCTCCAGGATGGTGCCGATGCCCTGGGTGATGACGTGGTGGGGGACCTGCTCGATGTCGTTGTCGAAGAAGCGCGCGTTGTCGACCCGCGTCTGGTTCGTCAGCGTCTTGATCCGGGTGCGCGAGGAGAGCGAGGAGCACGGCTCGTTGAAGCCGATGTGCCCGTCGGTGCCGATGCCGAGCAGCTGCAGGTCGACGCCGCCGGACGCCGCGAGGGCCTGGTCGTACGCCTCGCACGCCGCCTGGACGTCGGCGGCCGAGCCGTCGGGGCCCATGAACGAGGACGGGGTCAGACCGAGCGGCTCGACGACCTCGCGCAGGACGACGGACCGGTACGACTCCGGGTGGCCCTGGGGCAGCCCGACGTACTCGTCGAGCTGACAGATGCGTGCCGTCGACGCGTCCACGGCACCGGCGGCGACCTTGGCGGCCAGCGCCTCGTAGATGGGCAGCGGGGTAGAGCCGGTGGCAACGCCGAGCAGCGCGTCGGGCTTGCGGCGGATCAGGGCGGCCATGGCCTCCGCGATGAGTTCGCCGCCTGCCTTGGCGTCCGGGACGATGACAACTTCCACGCTGGGCCTGCCGATCTGGAGGGGGGAGCGTAATGTGGTATAGACCAATCTAGCAGAGCTGGCGCGCTCCGGCTGGCGGTTGAGTCTGCTCCCATGGTCGACTGGGAAGGCTCCCGGGACCCATTCAGGGGCAGCCATTTGGAGGCAGTCGCGATGTCCGAGCAGCCTGGCAGGATCATGTCCGCGGAGATCGCGGAGCAGCCCGCGGTGCTGCGACGGATCCTGGACCAGGGGGCGCCGAGGATCCGCGACGTCGCGGCCGCCATCGCCGCGAGGCACCCGCGCTTCGTCCTGCTGTCTGCACGCGGCACCTCGGACCATGCGGCGCTCTACGCCAAGTACCTGCTGGAGATCAGACTCGGCCTGCCCTGCGGGCTCACCTCGATGTCGACGACGACGGCGTACGGGGCCGAGCCCGACCTGCGCGACGTCCTGCTCATCACCGTCAGCCAGTCCGGCGGCTCGCCCGACCTGGTGGCCTCCACCGGGGCTGCGCGCAAGGCGGGTGCGATCACCCTCGCCGTCACGAACAACGCCGACTCGGCGCTGGCCGCGGTCTCCGAGTACCACATCGACATCCTGGCAGGCCCGGAGAAGGCGCTGCCCGCCACCAAGACGTACACGGCGTCGCTGCTCTCGCTCTACCTCTTCGCCGAGGGGCTGCGGGGCAGCGACGGGGCCGCGGCGCAGGGGCTGCCGCAGCTGGCCGAGGCGGTCCTGTCCCGGCAGGAGGAGATCCGGACCCTCGCCTCCCGCTACCGCTTCGCGGGCCGCATGGTGATCACCTCGCGGGGTTACGGGTACCCGACCGCGAAGGAGGCCGCCCTCAAGATGATGGAGACGAGCTACATCCCCGCGCTGGCCTACTCCGGCGCGGACCTGCTGCACGGCCCGCTCGCCATGGTCGACAACGTCTCGCCGGTGATCGCGGTGGTCACCGACGGCCACGGCGGCGAGGCGCTCCAGCCGGTGCTCGACCGGCTGCGCGGGCGCGGTGCCGATCTGGTGGTCATCGGCCCGAAGCACCAGGTCGACGCGGCATCGGCCGGCTTCGTCCTGCCGACCGACGGGGTCTCGGAGGAGCTCCAGCCGCTGCTTGAGATCCTCCCGCTGCAGCTTCTGGCGTACGAGGTGACGATCGCCCGCGGCCAGGACCCCGACGCGCCCAGAGCCCTGGCCAAGGTCACCGAGACCAGCTGACCTACGGGAGCGAGCCGCCCGTGGCGTCGATCCACTGGCCGGTCACCCAGCGCCCGTCGTCCGAGGCCAGGAAGGCGACCACGTCCGCGATGTCGTCCGGGGCTCCGACCCTGCCCAGCGCGGAGAAGCCCGCGGCCTGCGCCTGCGCCGCCTCGTTGTCGCGCAGCCAGGCCGCGTTGATGTCCGTGTCCACGATGCCCGGGGCCACCGCGTTCACCGTGATCCCGCGCGGGCCCACCACCTTGGCCAGGTACTTGGTGAAGACGTCCAGGGCGCCCTTGGTCATCGCGTACGTCAGGGTCTCCGGCATCATCGCCGCGTGCGAGAGGCCCGAGGAGATGTTGATGACGCGGCCGCCGTCCCGCAGCCGGTCGAGGCCCAGCTGGGACAGGAAGTACGGGGCCTTGGCGTTCACTGCGAACAGCCGGTCGTACTCCGCCTCGTCGGTCTGCCCGAAGGGCTGTGAGGTGCCGATGCCCGCGTTGTTGACCAGGATGTCCACGCCCTCCGCCTGCCGGTCGAAGGCTTCCCACAGCGCCGCCGCGTCGCCCGGTACCCCCAGCTCCTGGCCGATCGCGAAGGCCGAGCCGCCGGCCGCCTCGATCGCCGCGACCGTCTCCTTGGCCGCCGTCTCGTTCGTGCCGTAGTGCACCGCCACGCGCGCTCCGTCCCGGCCGAGCCGCTCGGCGATCGCCCGCCCGATGCCCCGGCTGCCGCCCGTGACCAGTGCCGTCCTGCCGTTGAGCGTGCCCATGGCGACGCCCCCTCACTTCTCTAGCGGTCGATACAGAAAGGACCGTATCAGATTCCCTAGTGACCGCTATAGAATCGGACGATGTCGACGAAACAGCGCGGCCGCCCCCGCTCCTTCGATCGCGAGGCAGCCCTCGGGCAGGCCACGATGGCCTTCTGGGAACACGGCTACGAGGCGACCTCCATCGCGGACCTGACGCGCGCGATGGGCATCGGGGCGCCCAGCCTGTACGCGGCTTTCGGCGACAAGAAGGCGCTCTTCGAGGAGGTCGTACGGGGGTACGGCGCGACGTACGGGGCCTTCACCGGCGCGGCGCTCGAGGAGGAACCCACGGCCCGCGCGGCCTTCACGCGCGTGCTGCGCGAGGCGGCAGCGGTCTTCACCGACCCCGCGCACCCGCCGGGCTGCATGGTGATCTCGGCCGCGACCAACTGCACGACGGCGGAGGTCGAGGAGGCTCTGCGCGCGATGCGCAACACCAACATCGCCCGCTTCGAGGACCTGGTCCGCGCCGACGTCCACCGGGGCGAGCTCCCGCCGGACACGGCTCCCGGGGTGCTGGCGCGCTACATCGCGGCGGTGTTCCAGGGCATGTCGCAGCAGGCGCGCGACGGCGCGACGCGGGAGGAGCTGGAGCGGGTGGCCGGCTTGGCGATGCGGGCCTGGCCCGGGAAATGACTTCGGGCCGCGGCGTCTGAGCGGACGGGACCCTCAGCCCGTCCGGCCGACACCGCAGCCCGGAGTTGCATCGGCCGGAGGATGTGCGGTCCACCGGTCGAAGGGGAGGACTTGGCGCAGTCAGGGCAGAGAGCGCCGCGTACCTCGTCTCCACTCTCCTGTGCGGGGAGAGCGGAAGCATTGCGTGGCCATTGTGGACTAGACCATTCCCTGCTGTCCATGCGTGCGACGGCCCTATTTTCGACAGGTACGCTCGCAGCTGTGCCCTCCATGAACGACCTCGTACGCCAGCACACCGCTCTGAGTGACACCGACCTCGAGTGGCTCCATCTGCTGGTCTCGGAGTGGCAGCTGCTCTCCGACCTGTCCTTCGCCGACCTCGTCCTGTGGATTCCCACCCTGGACGGGACCCGCTATGTCTCCGTGGCGCAGATGCGGCCCAACACGGGCCCCACCTCGTACCAGGACGACATGGTCGGCCATCTCGTCCCGCGCGGCCGCAGGCCCCTGCTGGACGCCGCCCTCGACGAGGGGCGGATCGTGCGCGAGGGCGACCCCGAGTGGCGCGAGGAGGTGCCGGTGCGGGTCGAGTCGATTCCCGTACGCCGCGAAGGCCGCGTCCTGGGCGTCATCGCCAGGAACACCAACCTCCTCACCGTCCGTACCCCCTCGCGTCTGGAGCTCACCTACCTCCAGTCCGCCTCGGACCTCGCCCAGATGATCACCGCGGGGTCCTTCCCCTTCCCCGGCCAGCAGGTCGACATGGACGCGTCCCCCCGCGTCGGCGACGGCATGATCCGCCTGGACGCGGACGGCCTCGTCCAGTACGCCAGCCCCAACGGCCTCTCCGCCTACCACCGCCTGGGCCTCGCCCACGACCTCGTGGGTCAGCACCTGGGCAAGATCACCGCCGAACTCGCGCCCTCCCGCGGCCCGGTGGACGAGGCCCTGGAGAAGCTGGCCAGTGGTTATGCCCCGCGCGAGACCGAGGTCGAGGGCAACGGCGGCGTGATCCAGCTGCGTACGATCCCGCTCGCGCCCAAGGGAATCCGGATCGGTTCGCTCGTCCTCCTGCGGGACGTGACCGAACTGCGTCGCCGCGAGCGCGAGTTGATCACCAAGGACGCCACCATCCGGGAGATCCACCACCGGGTGAAGAACAACCTCCAGACGGTGGCCGCCCTGTTGCGGCTGCAGTCGCGGCGGATGGATTCGGAGCAGGGCCGGGACGCACTCAACGAGGCGGTCCGTCGTGTCGGTTCGATCGCGATCGTGCACGAGACGCTTTCGCAGAATCTCGACGAGCGCGTCGAATTCGACGAAATCGCCGACCGGGTCATCGCGATGGTCGCGGAAATCTCACCGGGCCGGGTCCACTGCCGCCGTACCGGCCGCTTCGGAATACTGGACGCGGAAGTCGCGACCCCGCTCGCCATGGTGCTGACGGAGGTTCTGCAGAACGCACTGGAACACGCGTTCGGCGAGGGCGAGCAGGGCACGGTCGAGGTGTCCGCGGTACGCGGCGGGGGCTCCCGCGACGAGGGCCGGCTGCTGATCACCGTCCAGGACGACGGCTGCGGACTGCCCGAAGGGTTCGACCCGCACCGGGCGGGCAATCTGGGGCTGCAGATCGTACGGACGCTGGTGGAGGGCGAGTTGGGCGGCGCCTTCGACATGGTTCCCGCTCCGGAGCGCGGCACCCGGGTGGTCCTCGACATCCCGGTCAAGACGCAGAAGTAGGAGAAGCGGCAGCAGGGGACAGCAGCAAGCCCCGGACCGTAATGCACTGGTCCGGGGCTCAAAGCTGTTGTTCTTACTGCGCTGTTGGGGTCTGCGCTGTTATGGAATACGCGCGCTGCGGCTCAAGGGCGGCGGTGATGCGTACACGGTGTACGCGCGCCGCCAGGGCTCAGGCTCGAAGCAGGGTGGTTCAGGCGGTCGCGTTACGCGCCCGGTTGCGAGCGGCACGGCGCTTCATCGCGCGGCGCTCGTCCTCGCTGAGGCCACCCCAGACGCCGGAGTCCTGGCCGGACTCGAGCGCCCACTGCAGGCACTGCTCCATGACGGGGCAGCGGCGGCAGACGGCCTTGGCTTCCTCGATCTGCAGCAGCGCGGGACCGGTGTTGCCGATGGGGAAGAACAGCTCCGGGTCTTCCTCACGACAAACGGCGTTGTGACGCCAGTCCATGGCTGCTACCTCTCCTAGGTGTTACAAGCGGGTTGCTTGTGAATGTGAACGCTTTCACGAATCCCCCCGCAAGTGAAGTGCCGGAAGTCACTTGACGTGACATCGTCCTTCGGGTTTGTAGAGGGGTTCTGGTGCTTCAGGGGGCCGATGGTGCGGGCCGTTCCGAGCGCCATGAAGAGATTCGCAAACCTCGGCGGCGGATACAACCCCTTCCGAGAAGTTTTTTTTGATTCCTCGGTGTCGGCTAGGTCACAGCCGTACTTCCATGGGGTGGATCCCAGCCCAAACGTTCGAGTTAAAGGACTTTAGGCCCTTCCGCTCACACAATCACACGCAGTGCACGGCGTACGCCTGTGAACGTCACGCTCGTACGCAGTCCCAGGTGGTCGCCGTCCATCTGAAAGGGCAGCGGAACCTTGGAATGCAAGGAGAAGTCGGTGAGGTCGTGCAGGGAAACGGCGTGCTTTCCGTGTGGACCGCGTTCGGGTGTCGAAGTGAGCAGCTGAGTGCCGTAGCGGGCCGCCGCAACCGACGAGAGCTTCGAGAGGGAGAGCACGTCCAGGGCGGTCTCGAAGGACGCCTCCGGGGAGGCGTACATCGGGCGATTGCCCAGGTAGGTGTAGGGGGAGGTGTTACAGATTATCGACAGGACGAGGTCGGTGACCGGGTCCTCGCCGGGGCGCTCCAGAGTGATCGCGCCGTGCCTGCGGTTGGACTCGTCAAGGAACTGGCGTACCACCTGGCGTACGTAGAGGGCGTGCGTCGAACGCTTCCCGCGCTCCCGCTGTTGTTCGACTCGTCCCACTACGCCCGCGTCGAAGCCGAGCCCGGCACAGAAAGTGAACCAGCGGGACGGGACCCCTTCGTCCTCCGAGCCCGGCGTGCCGGCCGCCAGGCCGAGGCTGACGGTGCGCTCACGGCGCTCACGCAGCGCATCCAGGATCGCGCCGGTCGCCTCCACGGCGTCGTTCGGCAGCCCCAGCGCGCGGGCGAAGACATTCGTGGAGCCGCCGGGGACGACCGCGAGGCCGGGCAGCCGCTCCAGGTCGGGGCCGTTGTGCAGCAGGCCGTTGACGACCTCGTTGACCGTGCCGTCGCCACCGAGAGCGACGACCAGCTCGATGTCCTTGCTCTCCGCCGCACGGCGGCCGAGGTCCCTGGCATGGCCGCGGTACTCGGTGGTGATCGCCTCCAGCTTCATCTCGCTGGCGAGGGCATGGATGAGCACGTCGCGTACGCGCGCACTGGTAGTGGTGGCAGCTGGATTGACCACAAGGAGAGCGCGCATGGGCAGAAGATTACCTACCGTCTGGTACCGGGCCCAGTCCGGCCCTGAACGCCGCCCGTTACGCTGCCAGGGTGAGCAGTGAGCAGACCTCCCCGACCCTGGCCCCCCGACCCGCCCGTCTGGCGTACGCGGCGGCCCTCTGTGCCCTGGAGGGGGCGGCGCTGGTCGTCGCGGGCGTGTACCTGCTGATCCGGGGTGCGGTCGGCTCCGACGGCACGGAGACGGGGGCCACGGCCGGTGTGACGCTGATCGTCCTCGCGCTCATCCCGCTGATCGCGGCGCGCGGGCTGCTGCGGCAGAAGGCCTGGAGCCGGGGGCCCGCGATCATCACGCAGATCATCGCGCTGCCGGTGGCCTGGACGCTGCTCAAGTCCGAGAACGGGCTGATCCCGGCGGGCATCGTGCTCGCGGTGGTCGCCGTCACCGGGCTGGTCCTGCTGATCAATCCCGCGACGGCGAAGGCCCTGGGTATCCGGGGCCCCCGCGACGCGTAGCGCCCTGCGGCGCGCAAGCTTTAAAGACTGTCCTCAAACGCCGGACGGGCTGGAGATGGACGGGCTGGAGACGGACGGGCTGGAGACGGACGGGCCTGAGTTCGCTGGGGTCACTCCTCCACCAGGAGCTTTTCGCGCAGTTGTGCGAGTGTTCTGGCGAGCAGGCGCGAGACGTGCATCTGGGAGATGCCGACCTCCTGGGCGATCTGCGACTGGGTCATGTTGCCGAAGAACCGAAGCAGCAGGATCCGCTTCTCCCGCGGCGGGAGATCTTCGAGCAGCGGCTTCAGTGACTCGCGGTACTCGACGCCCGCCAGGGCCTCGTCCTCCGAGCCCAGCGTGTCCGCGACCGCCGGGGACTCGTCGTCCGTGTCCGGGACGTCCAGCGAGAGGGTGGAGTAGGCGTTGGCCGACTCCAGGCCCTCCAGGACCTCCTCCTCCGAGATCCCCAGGCGCTCCGCCAGCTCATGGACCGTGGGGGAACGGCCGTGCTGCTGGGAGAGCTCCGCCGTGGCCGTCGTCAGGGACAGCCGCAGCTCCTGGAGGCGGCGCGGTACCCGTACCGCCCACCCCTTGTCACGGAAGTGACGTTTGATCTCGCCGACGACGGTCGGTGTCGCGTACGTGGAGAACTCGACTCCGCGCTCCGGGTCGAAGCGGTCCACCGACTTGATCAGACCGATCGTGGCGACCTGGGTGAGGTCGTCCAGTGGCTCCCCGCGATTGCGGAAACGGCGGGCGAGGTGCTCGACCAGGGGCAGATGCATCCGCACCAGGGTGTTGCGCAGCTCGGCCTTCTCGGCAGAGCCGTCGGGCAGCTTGCCCAGCTCGATGAACATCTCCCGCGCCGCACTGCGGTCGCGCGGATCGCGCTGTTCTTTCCGCTCGTGGTGCTCGTTCTGCTGCTCGCTCATAGGACCCGCCTGCTCTGCCTGCGCCTGCTGTGCCGCGTCGAGAAGTCCATCCACCGGGTGCGGCCGGGCCTGCTGCTCCGGGATCGATCCCGTGCTCACCATGTCCCTCACCGGACCGTCCTCGCTCACGCCGGCCCGGGTCCCGCGCCGCGCTTCTTGTACAGGCTGATGGAGACCGTACGGTCTTCGGCGACCGTGGCGTCGACCTGGCCCGCGAGTGCCGAGAGCACTGTCCAGGCGAAGGTGTCGCGCTCGGGCGCGCGGCCATCGGTCGTGGGGGCCGACACGGTGACCTCGAGTGAGTCGTCGATCAGCCGGAACACACAGCTCAACACGGAGCCGGGCACTGCCTGCTGGAGCAGGATCGCGCACGCCTCGTCGACGGCGATGCGCAAGTCCTCGATCTCGTCGAGGGTGAAGTCCAGACGCGCTGCGAGACCGGCGGTCGCTGTACGCAGCACCGACAGGTAAGCACCCGCAGCCGGCAGCCGGACTTCCACGAAGTCCTGATTCCCGGGCTCGCCTGCGATAGGGGACACCCTCACCTCCAAGGTGGCACAAGCTCGTTCGGGTTCCCGGAGACGCTCCTCCAGGAACCATGCGCGGTGACGCTATCGCGATCCGTCGTCGCGTGTCGTCGTGGGCCGGTACTCCCGCCCCGGCGGCTGTCACTCATGGTAAGCCTACGGGTACGGACAGTGGCTAGGGGTGTGCGGGCCCAATTGTGAAGCGGGGGCGTCGGGTTGACGTACCCAGACGTCAGACGATCGAACCGTCGACAAAGCACCAGCGCCAGCTCTCGCCCGGCTCGAAGCTCCGCATCACCGGGTGCCCCGTCTCCTTGAAGTGCAGTGTCGCGTGCTGGTACGGCGACGAATCGCAGCAGCCGACATGGCCGCAGACCAGGCAGAGACGCAGTTGGACGGGGTGCGACCCGACGGCCAGGCACTCCGGGCAGGTGTCGCCCAGGGGTGCGGGCTCGGGGCGCGGCAGTTCGGCTGTGTGCTGGCACTCGCTCATGATGACTAGATTACGGTGGGCCGACGGCCCGGAGGATGAGGGCGGGCGGGCCTATGGATGCATTGCCGCTGGTGGCACTGGTGGCCGGAAGCGCGATCGTGGCAGGGGTGGCGCGCCGGACGGCTTTCCCCGCGCCGCTGCTGCTGGTCGCCGTGGGGCTGGTCGCGGCGTACGTGCCCGGGGTCCCCGAGTACGCGCTCGACCCCGGGATCGTGCTGCCGCTGGTGCTGCCACCGCTGCTCTATACGGCGGCCGTGGACTCCTCGTACCTGGATCTGAGGGCCAATCTCCGGCCCGTCGCGCTCCTCTCGGTGGGGTACGTGCTCTTCGCGACGCTGGCCGTGGGGTGGCTCGCGTATCTGCTGGTGCCCGACCTGCCGCTGACCGCCGCCCTGGTCCTGGGCGCCGTCATCGCGCCGCCGGACGCGGTCGCGGCGACGGCCATCGCGCGGAAAGTGGGGCTGCCCTCGCGGATCACGACGATCCTGCAGGGCGAATCCCTGGTGAACGACGCGACGGCCATCACCGCGTACAAGGTGGCGCTGGCTGCCGCGGTGGGGGAAGGGG